>NZ_JBFECU010000027.1:0-14526 GCF_041379855.1 Microbacterium sp. BWT-B31 | reverse complement strand
GTCGCCGCCAGACTCCTCGCCCTCGCCGCCGGCATCTGGCACAACTGGGTCACCGGCGCCCCCGCCAAACGCTCCCTCATCGCCTACGACCACTGAAGACGATCGGACTCACTCATCTAGGCTCGGCGTCGTGGGCGAACTCGACGATGCGGCGCGGTGGCTGGAGCGCGTGACGGGCGACCCGATGGCCGACGCCGTGCGCGGCAGGGCACGGGTGACGGATGCCTCGCCCCCAGCCGGCCGCGGAAGGCACCAGGAGTGCAGGGTGACGCTCGAGGTCGAGGCGGACGGCGTCTCGGCGCGTGCGGTCGAGCAGGTCGTCGTGCTGGACCGTCGCTACTGGCCGGTCGTCGGCACGGCGCTGCCGGCGCGCGTCTCGCTCTCGCACCCGGATGCGGTCGAGGTCGACTGGGACGCGCTCGGGCGGTGACCGGGCGCAGTCGAGTCATCCCGACGTCTGGGTGCGCTCGCGCGGTGCGCTGTCTTGGCTCATGGCCCGAGGAGTGCAGCCGGCACGACTCCGATTCCGTCCTTGCGACGATAGGCGTGCGTTCCCGTCGTGACGACGATGCCGTCGGCGAAACGATCGCCCAGGCGCTCCCGCAGCCATAGCAGGTGGCGCACGTCGTGATCGTCGACGGTGCGGGCGAGCTTGACTTCGATCGCCACCACGCGTCCGCGCGCTTCGACGATCACGTCGACGTCGCGGTCGCCGGTGGGGGCACGGAAATACCGCACTCGCGCCTCGGAGACGATGGCGTAGGACTGGACGCTCATCGTCACGAGATGGTCGAAAAAGCGGCCGAGCAGCGGTGCCCCGCGCCGCCCGGGCTCGAATTCCGGCTCTGAGAGGTCGAGAAGGCGGGCCGCCAGTCCGGGGTCGGCCAGCTGGTGCTTGGGGGCCTTCGAGAGCCGCCCGAGTTCCGAGCCGGCAGGCTGCCAGGCCTCGACGGGGTCGAGCAGCCACAATTGGGACAACACGTCTCGATATGCGATCGTGGTCGTCTTCGCGGGGTGATCGCGACCAAGGTCGGAACGTGCGACCCACGCCGACTGAGTGGGTGCCGCTCGGACACCCGGCATACCTCAAGCAGCAGGTCGAACTGAGCCTGCGCCGGCTGCGGGTCGATACGATCGACCTGCTCCAGCTGCACCGTCTCGATCCGGCCTACACGGTCGCGGATCAGGTCGGGGCACTCGCGGAGTTGCGTGAGCAAGGGAAGATTCGGCACATCGGGCTTTCGGAGGTCACCGGCGGGGAGCTGAGCGAAGGTCGTCTCGTCACGCCGATCGCCGCCGTGCAGAACCACTACAACCTCTCGGCTCGGGACCATGAGGCCGTGCTGGACTACTCGACCGCAGCGGGCATCGCCTTCATCCCGTTCTTTCCCCTCGCCACAGGTGACCTCGCCGGTCCCGGCAGCGGCCTCGGCGACGTCGCCGACGAGCTCGGCGTCACGTCATCCCAGGTGTCGCTGGCGTGGCTGCTTCACCGCGCAGCGAACATCCTTCCCATCCCCGGCACGACCTCGGTCGCCCACCTCGAAGAGAACCTGCGCGCTGGCCGTCTCACACTGACCGAGGAATACCTCCCGCGCATCAGTCCGTTCGGGGTCCGCCACGATGGCGAGTGATATCGCTGAGTAGGACGATCTCGATCAGAACGGTGCGGCCGAGGCGGCGGCCGAGGCGGCGGCGGTGGGCCGGAAGACGGGAACCCTGCGTTCCGGCTCGACGACGTAGCGCCTGCCGGACGGCGAGGTCCACTCGAGCGCGCCGCGGAGGTCGGCGGATTGCCGCACCCGCCACCCGCCATGGTGCTTCACCGTGTGGTGGCCCTTGCATAGCGGATTGAGGTTGTCGAGCGATGTCTGCCCGCCGTGCTCCCACGCGATGGTGTGGTCGATCTCGCATCGAGAGGCCGGCATGCCACACCCCGGAGCCATGCACCTCTCGGCCCGCCACCGCACCAGCCTTCGCAGCGCGGGCGGCGGCCGGTACTGGTAGCGGCCCACCGAGAGCACCATGCCGGTCTCAGGGTGCGTGAGCACCCGCATCCACCCGTCGGCGCCGCCGCATAGCTCGCGCGCCCGGTCGATCGGGATCGGGCCGACCCCCTCGACCATCGCGGGCGCCGCGGCGGCTGCGCCGTCGCACAGCAGCGAGAGTGCGGGGACGGTGACGGTCACCGATGCGCGGATTCCCCGGGCCTCGGGTGCCAGCGTCTGAGTGTCGCCGTCGAGGAGCAGGTCGGCGGCGGCATCGGCGCGCAGTTGATCGAGGGTGCGGGTCTCGCCCTCGCTCGCGGCGAGAGTCTTCGCGATCGCGGTGAGCCGTGTGTGCGCGGCGTGCGCCTCGACTGCCGGCAGGTGGATCGACAGCCATGCCATGCCGTCTTCGGCCGGTTCGACCACGACCCGGCACTTCTGTGCCGCGCTCTCGTGCCGCTCGGCGAGGGTCTGCGCCCGGACGGTGTCGATCAGTGCGCGGAGCGCACGGCGGAACGGGCCGACTGGATGCGCTTGGGCCAGTTCGATGGCGCGCGGCACGATGCTGTCGCGGAACTCGTGCTCCACGGCATCCACCGCGTCGACCAGGACCTGAGCGTGCCTTTCGGTCATACCCGCGCGACCGAGGGTGTCGAGCGCGGCCGGATACCGGTGCACCAGAGCCTCGGCCAGGCGCAGCAGTTCGCCCGCCGCGTGCTCGGTGATGCGCAGCGCCGCAGTCAGTTCGAGTCGTACCGAGCGCTCCACCACCTCGGCGAGCGCGCGGCCGTGCCGGGCTGCCTCGTCGAGCGCCTCGCGCCGCAGTGCGTCGACCCGCTGCAGTCGCTGCGCGGCGAACACCGACATCATGTCGGCTACTTCGAGGACCAGATCGAGCGAGTCGGGGTAGGACTCCGCTCGCAGTGCGTCGGCCTCGGCATCCGCCCACGACACGTCATCAGCCCAGAACGGGTCGCCGTTGAGCGGCGGTGCGTCGACGTCGGCGGGGCTGAAGGTCATGATCCAACATTAGTATATATGTTCGATCGCGGCAAGTGATTCGGTAGCTGAACGGGCGGCGGAGCGCGTCTGCGAGACTTTCGGGGTGGCGGGTATTCATCATGTCGAGATCTGGGTCGCCGACCTCGACGAAGCGCGGGCGGAGTGGCGCTGGCTGCTCGATCGGCTGGGCTTCAATGCGGTGAGCGAATGGCGGGAGGGGGAGTCCTGGGCGGCCGGTGATTCGTATCTCACCATGACGACATCGCCGAATCTCGTCGGATCGACGCACGACCGGCGGATGCCGGGTGTGAATCACCTCGCGTTCAAAGCCGGCGCCCGCGCCCGCGTCGACGCGATCATGGCCGAAGCCGATCAGCACGGCTGGCGCGCGCTGTATCACGACCGCTACCCGCACGCGGGCGGACCCAGCCACTACGCCGGGTGGTTGGAGAACTCCGCAGGCTTCAAGGCAGAGGTCGTCGCGGACGAGTCGTGACGGGCCAGGGCGTGTCGGACGGAGGCGGGTCTGCGATTGTTTGTCGCGCGCGCGTTCGTGGCGGGCACTGGCACCCGCCGCGTCCGATCCCGGCCCGCACCTCACAGCCGCTCGGCGAGCTCCCGCGAGGCCCGCGCGACCCGCTCGGCGACGAGTCCCTCCTCGGCGGTGACGAGTGTCGCGTCCGACACGACCGTGCGCCCGCCGACGAGCAGGCGCTTGAGCGGCGGCAGTGCGCCCAGCCCCAGGGCGGCGACGGGGTCGAGGATTCCGGCGTGCTCGACGCCGTCGATCTTCCACACCGCGATGTCGGCGAGTTTGCCCGGTTCGAGCGACCCGATCTCGGCCTGGCGACCCAGCACGCGCGCGCCGCCCATGGTGGCCACCCTTAGCGCGTCGCGCACGCTCATCGAGTCGGACCCGGTACGAAGGCGATTCATCAGCACCGACTCGCGGATCTCGACGCCGAGCTGCCCGGACTCGTTCGACGCGGCCCCGTCGACGCCGAGCCCCACCGCAACGCCCGCGTCGAGCAGCGCCCGCACCGGCGCGATGCCCGCCGCGAGCCGCGCGTTCGACGACGGACAGTGCGCGACGCCGGTCCCCGTCGCCGCGTAGCGCGCGATCGCCGGCTCATCGAGGTGCACGCCGTGCGCCATCCACACGTCGTCGCCCAGCCAACCCAGACTGCCCAGATATTCCGTCGGCGACATATGAAAGCGCTCAAGGCAGTAGGCGTCCTCTTCGACGGTCTCGGACGCGTGCGTGTGCAGCCGCACGCCGAGCGACCGCGCCAGCACCGCGGCCTCGCGCAGCAGATCGGCGGTGACCGAGAACGGCGAGCAGGGGGCGATCGCGACCCGCACGAGCGAGCCGAAAGAGGCGTCGTGGTAGCGCTCGACGGCCGTCTGAGAAGCGGCGAGCGCGGCATCCGTCGTCTCTACCGCGAAGTCGGGCGGCAAGCCGCCCTGCGACCGGCCGAGGTCCATCGAGCCACGCGTCGCGTGCAGCCGCACGCCGATGCTCGACGCGGCCTCGACGATCGCGCCCACGATGTCACCAGAGCCCCGCGGGAAGATGTAGTGGTGGTCGCCGACCGTGGTGCAGCCCGAGCGCGCCAGCACGGCCATCGCGCCCGCGGCGCCCGCGCCGGTGAGCCCGGCGTCGATCTGCGACCACAGCGGGTACAGCGACGTCAGCCAGTCGAACAGGATCGAGTCCTGCGCGTAGCCGCGTGTCAGCCACTGGTACAGGTGGTGATGGGTGTTCACGAGGCCGGGTGTGACGAGGCATCCGGATGCGTTGATGACTTCGGCGCCCGCGCGGGCGGCGGCATCGGCCCGCCCCGCGCCGACCGCGGTGATCACGCCGTCGTCGACGATGACATGCCCGCCGTCGTGCTCCGCGCCCGCGGCGTCGACGGTGGCGACGTAGCCGCCCACGATGACGATCCGGCTCACGCGCGAACTCCTTCGCTCTCGGCTGCCGCCGTCGCCCTCGGGATACGGATGCCGCACCCCGCGTCGTTCGTTGCCGTCCAGGTCATTCCTCGACGCTAGACCCGCGATGTTTCACGGGGAATACGCTGTCGTGAAGGCGGCCCGACGCCGGATCGGAGCCCCGAGGAGGCGCACATGCGGACCTGCGGAATCGTGCTCGCCGCGGGCGCCGGAACCCGGTACGGCTCGCCGAAGGGCCTGGCCCGCACGGCGCACGGCGCCCCGTGGGTGCGCCTCGCGGCCGACATGCTCCGCACCGGCGGATGCGACGACGTGCTGGTCGCGGTGGGTGCGCGCGCCGACGAGGTCGCAGCGCTCGTGCCCGCCGCCGCCCGCACCGTGCGGGTCGAGGACTGGCACGAGGGGCTGTCGGCGACGCTGCGGGCGGCGCTGGGTGCGGCATCCGTCCTCGATCCGGATGCCGTGATCCTCACGCCCGTCGACACCCCCGACGCCGACCCGCAGGCGGTCGGGCGCGTGATGGCGGCGCTCGGCGACGACCCTCGGCGCGGGCTCGCCCAAGCGACCTACGGCGGGCGGCCGGGGCATCCGGTCGCCGTCGGGAGCGCGCATCTCGCGCCCCTCGCCGCCGCGGTCTCCGGTGATCAGGGAGCGCGGCCGTACCTCGTCGCGCACGGAGTGGCCGAGGTCGAATGCGGCGACCTGTGGTCGGGCGAGGACTGCGACCGGCGCTGAGCCGATCACCCGGCCCGGCGCGCCTCACCCGGCCAGTGCCCCCGCGGCTCAGCCGCCGAGGACGACGTTCAGCGGGGCTTCGCCCGCCTGCATCCGCTCGATCTGCCTGCGCACGAGCCGCGCGATGCGCGGGGTCATCGCGGTCGAGGCTCCGCCGACGTGCGGCACGATCAGTGCGCCGGGGAGGGCCCAGAGCGCATGCCCCTCCGGCAGCGGCTCGGGGTCTGTGACGTCGAGGGCCGCCCGGATGCGCCCCCGGCCGACATGGTCCACGAGGGCGTCGGTGTCGATCAGCGACCCGCGCCCGACGTTCACCACGAGCGCGCCGTCGGGCAGCGTCGCGAGGAACCCGTCATCGACGATGTGCCGCGTCTGCGCGCCGCCGGGAAGCGTCACGATCACGATCTCGGCCTCGGCAAGCAGCGCGGGAAGCTCCGTGACGCCGTGCACCGGCATCCCGTCCTCCACCCGCGCGCGCGACGCGACCGCCGTGATCTCGACCTCGAAGGGTGCCAGCCGCGCCGCGACCGCCTTGCCGACGCCGCCGTAGCCCAGCAGAAGCACGCGCCGGTCGGCGAGGCTCTGGGCGAACTCGGGCGCCCACCTGCCCTGATCCTGCGCGCGCACGAACGCCGGGATGCGCCGCTGCGCCGCCAGCGTCAGCGTCACCGCGAGCTCAGCGGTCGACGTCTCGTGCACGCTCGACGCGTTCGCGAAGACCAGCCCCTCGGGCAGCAGCCGGTCGATGCCGTCGTACCCGATCGACTGCCCCTGCACGAGCCCCACGGCGACGCCTTCGAGCAGGCGCAGCGTGCGCCCGATGCTCATGTACGGCGGCACCACGATGTCGAGCCGATCGCGGGGCGCCGCCTCGCTCATGTCCCACACGAGCACCTCGACCCCGTCGGGCAGGTCGCCCAGCGATGCGGCGAAGTCTGCGGTCGGTACGGTCACGGTCAGGGGACGGATGCCTCGGCTCACCCGTCTACGCTATCGGCCGGGCGCGCCCCCGGCGCGGCTGACCACTCTGCGCGAAGCCGCACCGGTATCGTCGGCCCCGACAGCCCAGCCGGCCGACGAAGCCCGCCCGAGGAGGACGCCATGATCCCCGAGATCAACTACTGGGCGGTGCTGGTCTGCACCGTCGCCTCGATGGTGGTCGGATCCGTCTGGTACACCCCGAAGGTGTTCGGCAACCGCTGGATGAGGCTCGCGAAGGTCACCCCCGCCGACACCAACGTCGGCGCGTGGCTGCCCATCATCGTGTCGATCGCACTGTCGTTCCTGCTCGCGTGGGTGCTCGCCGGCTCGATCGCGATCGCGTGGCACTTCTACGGCGGCGGCTACCTGTGGTCGGCGATCGTGACGTCGCTGACGCTGTGGGCGGGTTTCACCGCGGGGCGCATCATCGTGCACGACATCTTCGAGGGCCGACCGTCGAGTCTCACGGTGCTGAACATCGCCCACGAACTGGTGACGGTGTTCGTGATGGCGCTCATCCTGGGCCTGTGGCCGCCGGCCGGCACGGTCTGACCGCTCGCCTGCGGTCGGCGAAAGAGCGGGTGGCGGATGCCTCGGCTCAGGCCGCAGCGGCGGCCACTGCGGCGATCGCCGATGTGAAGAAGCCCAGCCCGTCGACCCCGGAGCGCATCGCGGCGGCGGTGTCGGGGCCGAAGCCCGGTTCGACCGCGTGCTCGGGGTGGGGCATGAGGCCCACGACGTTGCCGCGCTCGTTCGTGAGGCCGGCGATGTCGTCGAGCGAGCCGTTCGGGTTGACGCCGGTGTAGCGGAACGCGACGAGCCCTTCGTCCTCGATGCGCCCGAGGGTGTCGGCGCTGCAGATGTAGCCGCCATCGCCGTTCTTCAGGGGGACGATGATCTCCTGCCCCTGTTCGAACCCGCTCGTCCACGCGGTCGTGGCGTTCTCGACGCGCAGGTGCTGATCGCGGCGGATGAACTGCTGGTGGGCATTGCGGATCAGCCCGCCGGGCAGCAGGTGCGCCTCGACGAGCATCTGGAAGCCGTTGCAGATGCCGAGCACGGGCATGCCTTTGCCCGCGGCATCCTTCACCTCGCTCATGATCGGAGCCCGCGCGGCGATCGCACCCGCCCGCAGGTAGTCGCCGTAGCTGAAGCCGCCCGGGAGCACGATCGCGTCGACGCCCTCGAGGTCGTGCGAGCCGTGCCACAGCGCGACCGGCTCGGCGCCGGCCAGGCCGATCGCGCGCTGCGCGTCGCGGTCGTCGAGCGAGCCGGGAAAGGTGATGACCCCGATGCGGACGGTCATTCCACGACCTCGACGCCTACGACGTCTTCGATGACCGAGTTCGAGAGGATCTCGTCGGCGATGCGGCGGGCGGTGGCGAGGGTGTCGTCGGTGACCGCGCCCTCGACCGTGAGCTCGAACCGCTTGCCGATGCGGACGGCGCTGAAGCCCTCGATTCCCAGGCGCGTGAGGGCGCCCGAGACGGCCTTGCCCTGCGGGTCCAGCAGTTCGGCCTTGGGCATGACGTCGACGACGATGGTGGGCATGGGAGAGCTCCGGATGTCGCGGGCAGGGGTCCCCTCCAGTCTAGGCGTCTCGCCCGGCATCCGGCCGCGGGGGCACGGGCGGCCCGGCTGGACTCCCGGTCCGCCCTGGTGGCCGAACCGCGATGAGTCCGTGGCCGAACCGCGATGAGTCCGTGGCCGAACCGCGATGAATTCGTGGGAGCGCTCTCTTGACATCCGTGGGATCGCTCCCATAACGTCGGTCCTGTTCGTGGGATCGCTCCCACGAAGGGCTCCCGCCAAGGGGCCGCCCAACCAACCTGCAACACATACCTGACAACACAAAGGAGTGACAGTGAACTCACGTGCCTTCCGCAGGGGCGCTGTGGCCGTCGCCGCCTTCTCGGCAACCGCCATCGTCCTCGCCGGCTGTTCCGGCGGCGGCAGCGAGACTCCCGCCGACGAGAGCGAGGGCGAAGTCACCCTCACCCTCGCGACCTTCAACGACTTCGGCTACACCGATGACCTCCTCGACGAGTTCACGGCTGAGACCGGCATCAAGGTCGTCCACAACAAGGCCGCCACCTCGAACGACGCTCGCGCGAACTTCTTCCAGAAGCTCGGCAAGTCGGGCCTGGCCGACGTCGAGGCGGTCGAGATCGACTGGTTCGCCGAGATGATGCAGTACGCCGACCTGCTCGCGCCGGTCGACGACAGCCTCAAGGGCCGCTGGCTGGACTGGAAGGAGGCGGCGGCGACCGACGCCGACGGCAACCTGGTCGCCTACGGCACCGACATCGGCCCGCAGGCGGTGTGCTACCGCTCCGACCTGTTCGCCGCCGCGGGTCTGCCGACCGACCGTGAAGAGGTCGCGGAGCTCTTCCCCACCTGGGACGCGTTCTTCGACGTCGCCGACCAGTACAAGGCCGCCACCGGCCAGCCGTTCATCGACTCGGCCAACTCGGTGCTGCAGGGACTGGTCAACCAGCTCGACATCGCCTACGAAGAGCCCGACGGCACCATCGTCGGCCCCGAGAACCCCGACATCAAGGCCGCGTACGACACGGTCGTGGAGCGGGCCATCCCCGTCTCTGCCTACGCGGGCCAGTGGAGCGAGGACTGGACCGCCTCGATGGCCGGCGGCGAGTTCGCCGCGATGCTGTGCCCGCCGTGGATGCTCGGCATCATCGCGGGCAACGCTCCCGACATCACCGGCTGGGACGTCGCCAACGCCTTCCCCGAGGGCGGCGGCAACTGGGGCGGCTCGTACCTGGTCGTGCCCGCCAACGGCAAGAACGTCGAGGCGGCGGCGCAGCTCGCCGACTGGCTGACCTCACCCGAGACGCAGATCAAGGCGTTCAACAACGCCGGCACCTTCCCGAGCCAGCTCGAGGCGCAGGAGAGCCCCGACCTCACCGGCTACGTCAACGAGTACTTCAACGACGCCCCCACGGGTCAGATCGGCATCGACCGCGCCAACGCGATCACCGTCGCCACCTTCAAGGGACCGAAGTTCTTCCAGTTCCACGACGCCCTGCAGAACGCGGTCACCCGCGTCTTCGACGGCCTCGAGAACCAGGACACCAGCTGGAACACCTGGCTGACCGAGGTCTCGGCCTTCTAGCCCGAACCTGGCGGGGTGCGGGCGGACGACCCGTCCGCACCCCGCCATCCATGCCTTTATCGAGGAGCGCGCCGGCGCGCATCGAGAGCACCGAAGGACGATCGTGACCGCAACAGACTCGCGCCCGACGCAGCAGGCCGAGGCATCCGCAGTGCCGCCCCGCCAGCCCCGGGTGCTCTCGTTCTCACACCGACTGAGTCGGTGGGACCTGAAGCTCTCGCCCTACCTCTACATCTCGCCGTTCTTTCTCATGTTCGCGGTCGTGGGTCTGTTCCCGATCGCCTACACGGCCGTGATCTCGTTCCAGGACTGGGATCTCGTGCGCAACACCGGCACCTTCGTCGGGTTCGACCAGTACATCTGGATCCTGACGCAGCCGCACTTCTGGACGGCGCTGCGCAACACGTTCAGCATCTTCCTGCTGTCGTCGATCCCGCAGCTGGTCCTGGCGATCTTCATCGCGGCGGTCCTGGACCGCAACATCCGCTCCAAGACCTTCTGGCGCATGAGCGTGCTGCTGCCCTTCGTCGTCGCACCCGTCGCGGTCGGCCTCATCTTCACGGCGATCTTCGCCGACAACTTCGGCCTCGTGAACACCTGGCTCGGCAACATCGGACTCCAGCCCATCCCGTGGCACAAGGACCCCTTCTGGAGCCACGTCGCCATCGCGACGATGGTCAACTACCGCTGGACCGGCTACAACGCGCTGATCCTGCTCGCGGCGATGCAGGCCGTCAACCGCGACTACTACGAGGCCGCGACCGTCGACGGCGCCGGCCCGGTCCGCCAGTTCTTCAGCATCACGATGCCCTCGCTCAAGCCGACCCTCATCTTCGTGATCATCACCTCGACCATCGGCGGCCTGCAGATCTTCGACGAGCCGCGCGTGTTCGACCAGTTCGGCCGCGGCGGCGCCGGTCAGCAGTGGCTCACGATCGCGCTGTACCTCTACGACATCGGCTGGGGCCAGTGGAACTTCGGCCGCGCCGCCGCGATGGCGTGGATCCTGTTCGTCATCATCCTGCTGATCGGTCTCGTGAACCTCTTTCTCACGCGCTCGCTCGTGCGCGACGAGGGCATGCACCGTGAGATCACGAAGCGACAGGAGCGCGAGCTCGCGAAACAGGCGAAGCAGCACATCAAGGAGGGCTCGCGATGAGCACGATCGGCACGCCCGTCCCCCTCGCCGTCGTCGAGGAGAACATCCCCAACGACCGCAAGCGCCGCCGCGGCGCACGCACGGTCAGAATCCGCGGCACGCGCCCGGGCTGGCTCGTCTACACGATCCTCACGGTGGTCTTTCTCACCGGGGCCTTCCCGCTCTACTGGTCGTTCATCATCGGATCGGGGGATGCCTCGTCCCTGCGCCGCCCGTTCCCGTGGATCCCCGGAGGCAACTTCTGGACCAACGCGGCCTCCGTCGTCACGAACGAGGCGGTGAACTTCTGGCCCGCCCTGTGGAACTCGATCTACAGCTCTTTCCTCATCGCCGCCGCGGTGGTGATCACCTCGACGCTCGCCGGCTGGGCGTTCGCGAAGCTGCGCTTCCACGGCGGTCCGGCGCTGCTGGTCTTCGTGGTCGCGACCATCGCGGTGCCGCAGCAGCTCGGTGTCGTGCCGCTGTACATCCTGTTCGCCGAGCTCGGCTGGACCGGCCAGATCGGCGCGATCATCATCCCCGCGCTCACGAGCGCGTTCGGCGTGTTCTGGATGACCCAGTACCTGCGTCAGGCCGTGCCGGACGAGCTCATCGAGGCGGCGCGCGTGGACGGGGCATCCATGATCCGCACGTTCTGGACCGTCGGCGTGACCGCCGCCCGCCCCGCCGCGGCCATGCTGTTCCTGTTCACGTTCGTGGGCGCGTGGAACAACTTCTTCTGGCCGTTCATCGTGCTCGACCGGCAGAACCCGACCCTCCCGGTGGCGCTGTCGCTGCTGCAGTCGAACTACTTCGTCGACTACTCGATCGTGCTGGCCGGCGTGATCCTGGCGACGATCCCGCTGCTGCTGCTTTTCATCTTCGCCGGCAAGCAGCTGGTCAGCGGCATCATGGCCGGCGCCGTCAAGGGCTGACCGGCCGCACCGAATCGAGGATGCTCATGACCATCGATTTTCGAAAGGACCCTGCTCCCATGACTTCGACCGCCTCGCGCGCGTTCCCCGAGAGCTTTCTGTTCGGGGCCGCCACCGCGGCCTTCCAGATCGAGGGCGCCGCCACCTCGGACGGACGCCGTGCGTCGATCTGGGACGCCTTCTGCCGTGTGCCCGGCGCCGTGATCAACGGCGACAACGGCGACGTCGCCTGCGACCACTACCACCTGTACCGCGACGACGTCGCGCTCATGAAGCGCATGGGGCTGCAGACCTACCGCTTCTCGACCTCCTGGTCGCGCGTGCGCCCCGACGGCGGCGAGCTGAACCTCGCAGGCGTGGACTTCTACAGCCGCCTGGTCGACGAACTGCTCGACGCCGGCATCCTGCCGTGGCTCACCCTCTACCACTGGGACCTGCCCCAGGCGCTGCAGGACAAGGGCGGCTGGGCGAACCGCGACACCGCGAACCTGTTCACCGAGTACGCACTCGACATGCACGACGCGCTGGGCGATCGCGTGAAGGTGTGGACGACGCTCAACGAGCCGTGGTGCTCGTCGTTCCTCAGCTACACCGCCGGCATCCACGCGCCCGGCCACTTCTCGATCGATGAGGGCCTGCTCGCGTCGCACCACCTGCTGCTCGGCCACGGCCAGACCGTGCGGGAGCTGCGCGCCCGCGACGAGTCGCTCAATCTCGGCATCACCCTCAACCTCACCGTCGCCGATCCGGTCGATCAGACCGACCCCGCCGACCTCGACGCTGCGCGACGCATCGACGGGCAGTTCAACCGGTGGTTCCTCGACCCGATCTTCCGCGGCGAGTACCCGGCCGACACGGTGCAAGACATCCGGGTGGTGGATGCCGCGGCCGTGGCATCCTTCGAGGCCGCCGTTCACGAGGGCGACCTGCAGGCCATCTCGACGCCCATCACCACGCTCGGCGTGAACTACTACCACGGCGAGTACGTGGGCGGGCATCCGCCCGTCGAGCCGGTCGACGGCGGCGACGCGCCGACCGACCGCGAGACGGCGTCGCCGTTCCCAGCCGCGCAGGGCGTGTACTGGCACGAGCGGGGCCTGCCGCGCACGCCGATGCACTGGGAGGTGCAGCCCGAGGGTCTCACCCGCCTGCTGAAGCGGGTGAGCGACGAGTACGCCGGGCCTGCGGAGGTCGTGCTGTACGTCACCGAGAACGGCGCGGCCTACGATGATGTGGTGGTGACCCAGCACGGAGAGACCCGCGTGCCCGACGCGGATCGCGCCGAGTTCGTTCGCGCGCATCTGGGCGCGATCCTCGACGCGATCGAGGAGGGCGTCGATGTGCGCGGCTATTTCTACTGGTCTCTGCTCGACAATTTCGAGTGGGCGTGGGGCTACGAGAAGCGGTTCGGTATCGTCCGGGTCGATTACGACACGCAGGAGCGCGCCATCAAGGACAGCGGCTTGGCGTACAGCAGGATCATCGCCGCCCGCGCCCTCGATCCGGCCGCGACCGCCGCGTGAACACGGAAGGATCCCCGTCACGATGAGCGCCGAGGCGACCCGCGCTACGGTCACGATCGAGGAGGTCGCCGCTGCGGCGGGGGTCTCGCGATCCACCGTGTCGCGCGTCGTCAACGGGTCGACCGCGGTCAGCCCCCGTGCGCTGGATGCCGTCAAGCGTGCGATCGCCGACCTCAGGTACGTGCCCAACCGCGCGGCCCGCTCGCTCGCGAGCAGGCAGACCCACGCGATCGCGCTGGTCGTTCCCGAAGACACCACCCGGTTCTTCGGCGATCCGTTCTTCGCGGCGATCGTCAGCGGCATCAACGCGCGCATCAGCAAGTCGGACTACGTGCTCAACCTGTTCATCGCGAGCGACGACCCCGGCGACAAGACGACCACGTACCTGTTGAGCGGGGCCGTCGACGGGGCGATCATCGTGTCGCACCACACGAGCGACCTGTTCATCGACCGCATCGCCGAGGTGGTGCCCGTCGTCTACGGCGGCCGTCCGCCGCGCGAGCGCGAGAACGACCACTACGTCGACGTCGACAACCTCGCGGGGGCTCGCCACGCGACCGAGTACCTCATCGCGCGCGGCCATCGCCGCATCGCGACGATCACCGGGCCCCTCACGATGCCCGCGGGCATCGACCGCCTCGACGGGTTTCGGACGGCGCTGGCGATGGCGGGGCTCGAGCCGGCCGGCGTCGAGGACGGCGACTTCACCTCGGACGGCGGGGCGACCGCGATGGCGCACATCCTCGCGTCGGGCGAATTGCCCGACGCGATCTTCGTGGCGAGCGACCTCATGGTGCGCGGCGCCCTGTCGGTACTCGATCGCGAGGGCCTGCGCGTTCCCGACGACCTCGCGATCGTCGGGTTCGACGACTCGCCCGTCGCCACGAGCGTCAACCCGCCGCTGACCACGATGCGTCAGCCCTCGCGCCAGCAGGGCGAGAAGATGGCGAGCGTGCTCCTGGAGATCCTCGCCGGGCGAGAGCCCGAGCACGTCACGATGCTCGACACGAAGCTGATCGTCCGCGCCTCCGCCTGACGCGGCCGATGCGCAGGCGCCGGTCGCCGCATCCGCCCGCGCGCCCGTGCGCCCGCGCGCCCGCGCGCCCGCCCGCCCGCCCGCGCGCGCGCCCGCCCG
>NZ_JBFECU010000026.1:0-18580 GCF_041379855.1 Microbacterium sp. BWT-B31 | reverse complement strand
GCCATCGTCTTGGAGTGAGAGTGTTTAGAGATTTTGAAGTTGATTCCTCAATTTGCCCTTGTCCCGCCCCCACCACCGTTTACTTCCCAACCACCCTTGCACATAAGGAACGTTGGGCGGGGGTGGTTGGGAAGCGCGCCAGCGCGGTGGTGGGGGCGGGACAAGGGCAGAACGGGCAAAGCCCGTTCGTTTACCTATTCGCTCTTGGTGAATAGTCTCACGAACTAGCGACGTCGGCTAGGGCGACTGGGGAACTGCGCATGCATGGCAGCGATTGCGGCGTCGATCGCGTCTGTCTCAGCGGCGAGCTGAGCACGTCGAGCTGCATCCTGCGCACGCTCGACGGCCTGCCGGCCGAGCCGGTGCCGGCGGTCCTCGTCGACGACGAGCTGCGGCGCCACGGCGCCCGCCGGAATGGTCACGCGCAGCAGCCATGCGAAGTAGCCGAGGGGGTCGCGCTGGTCATCGATCGCAGCGACCCTTAGGCGCAGCTCGCGTGCTCGACGATCGACCTCGTCGAGCAACCGCGCAACGGTCCAGCCTCTTCCGGCGAGGCCGTGTCGCTCGATGACGTCGCAGAGCTGGCCGACGTGGCGGCCGCGTCGATCCAGCCACGGCATCCGGTGACAGAGCCCCGCTGCGAGCCGTTGGACGTCGAGTCCGCGAGGTTCCCGCGGACCCCTCGCGTCCCTCACCTTCGTCTCAGCCGGCCGCCGCGAAGCGGTGGCCTCACGTGCGCGCGTTCGCGCGCGTCTTGGTGATCTTTCTGATAGGTGAGAAGAACCCTTAACCCCCTCACGAGGGGGTAGGTGGACATTCTCCACAGCGGCAGATTCCTCGTCGACGTCGTCGACCGAGGGTGCCGTCGGCCGATAGCCGACCGGCATCACGAGCGCTCTCGTCGACGCCGCACGCACCTGGTGGCCGCCGTGCTTCGCTCGTGCCTGGCGCCGCTCCGACGTCGTCAGGTAGCGGCCCTCGACGACCGTCACAGCGAGCCCCAACGCCTCCAGCAAATGCCGCGCGCGCTGCACGGTCTTGCTGCTCATCCCGAGCCGTTTGGCCACCGTCTCGTGCGCGGTGGCGACGCCGCGGCCGGTGAGCTGGTCCGCCGATCTGCGCTCGTCGTACGCGACGCGCAGCAGCGTGTCAGGCGCGACGCGCGCGCTCCTGCGCTCCCCTTCGCCCTCGGGCGTGCGCAGCACGTCCATCACAGCATCGAACCAAGCATCCGGACTCTGCCAGGCCACCAGCGCCCCGTAGGCGCCCTCAGGGGCCGGGAGAGTCCAACTGCCCAGCCGCTCGGCGCTAGCCGCAGCAGCAGGCTCCTGTGACGTCGAAATCGACGACACGCCGTCAGCTAGCCGTACGGCTAGCGCTGGGACCGCAGGGGCATGCGTTATCGTGTGCATGTACCGCCTTTCGCGAGAAGGTGGGTACGACAAAGCCCCGCCCCTCTGGGCGGTTCTTTGGGGGAATCGACCCGCTTAGTCGGCAAACTTCACCGGGTCGGAACTGGCTTCAGCCCCTCGCCTCAGGCGGGGGGCTCAGTCGTTAAGGCGCGTCGATAGGCAGCTCCCCATCCTTCAGGTCGGGCTCAGGCCACCAAGCGGGAACGCCTCGCGGTGTCAACTCGTCATCGATATGGTCGATGACGGCTTCGAGGAAGACCGCGGCCGAGACGCCGGCCTGTGCGGCCAGCTGCTCAACTCGCTTCTTTCTGTGCTCCTCGATTCGCCAACCAAGAGGCACGGGATGAACGCGCGTGCCGCGTGGGAGTCGCTGAACAGCCATACGAGCAAAGCTAGGGCTAGCGACAGCGTTAACGCTCCGAGACACGCCGCTCCCGTCGGCAAACCTTCAAGTAGGCGTTGACACGTACGTGTCAACCGCTCGAGTTGCGTCCGCCCACGGGGGAGCGGCCGCGGGTTTTCTTCCCTTCTCGGGCGCACGATCGTAGGCCGGCTCTACGGCTTGCCGTGCCGGCCCTGCGGCATATCCTCCCTCGCTGCGCTCAGTCCGGTAATCCTCGGGCTCGGCACTCACGCCGCCCGCCGTCCTCTTGATCGCATCTGCCCGGGAAGGGCCGAAAAACGATCGGGAGGACAAGAGCGATGGGTACGGTGACGATCCTTGGGCGCGCTGGCTGCGGGGCGTGCATCTTCACTGAGCGGGCGTTCGAGCTGGCGGGGCTCAGCTTCGTGGTGGTCGACGTCGACGAGGACGAGGACGCGGCCGCGATCGCGCGTGAGGTCGCGGGAGAGCTGGGACGGTCTGAGCTGCCGATCGTGCTGTGCGAGGACGGGAGCCGGTGGGCTGGCCTCCAGCTCGATCGCATCGCCGGCCTCGTGCGCGCAGCGTAGAGGCCTCGAAGGTCAGCGGCGCCGGACGGCGGCCGCGTACACCCACAGGTGGCTGGGGTGCGTGGTGTGCGCCGGCGTCCACCGGATCAGCACAGCGCCCTCAGTCCACGCGATCGCCTCGGCGTCGATCAGCTGCGCCTCGTCATAGACGACGCGGTGCGGCACCCACGCGGTGACCGGGACGGGCTCGCGGGCTTCCTGCCGGCGACCGGTGCTCTGCACCTGGTCGACGGTCAGCCCGATCGGCCTCGGCCGCCGCGCGTCGATGTTCGCAGCGTGCTCCAGATCCGGGCCGATGAGGTCGTAGCACCGCACCTGTCCCATGCTGGAAGTGTAGACTTTTGTACGAGTGTTGCGGGTTGTAGATTTGCCGATAATAGTATTTATGTCAGCATCAGCGGCGTCGCGTCACCGCGTCCTGCTCCCCCGCGACCTGGTCACTGGGCACGAATCTCACGCGGGCCTTGTATGCCTCGTGACGCTCAGCGCGCGCGATCGCCGCGGCGCGGCGATGCCGCGCTTCCTTGCGGCTGGTCGCCGCGCGCCGGCTACGCCGGACGACGACATAGAGTGCGAGAGCTGCGATCGAGCTTGCGACGCCGAGTAGGTAGCTGACGAGCTCGATCTAGATCACCCCCGCGGTCGATCGCTATGCCGAGGCCTCGGGCTGCTCTGAGAGCGAGAGTCGGCGTTTTTGAATGATGGCACCAAGTTCGGAGAGGCTGCTGATGCCTACCGAGGACTGCATGTCTTTGACGGCGAGCCGCGCCACCGGCTCGCCGTGGACCGTGTACTCGGTTGCGGCGATGGTTACCACGTCAATGTCGGCTAGCAATTGGAACCGTTGACCGCCGCCGAGGAGATTTCGCTGTCCCTCGGTGATCTGGGGCACAGCCATGCCCTCGGCATCGCGCACAAAGACGACTCCACGGAAGTCATTGGGGTCTATGCGCCAACTGAGCTCAGCGAGCATTGGGGCATCAGCGGGAAGCTCGAAGAGCTTGGCCACGGCTTCCGTTGCTACCGGCGCGGCGATCGCCATATATGACCGGGTGAACTCAGCTCGCAGCTCTAACTGCTCTTGTTCGGCAGCAGCTCGCGTAGCCGCTGCTTGCTCTTCAGCGGCGGAGTGGGCTGCAACGGCTCGGTCTGCGAGCTGGCTCATGAAAGTTGATCCCTTCTTTGCTGATTAGGCGTTGGCCGGGAGACCGTAGAACTCCCAGTGCCACGCTTCTTGTGGTCCTCCCCCGCCGGGTTCCATCTCGGGCGGGTGGACCCATCCGTAGCGGCCGGCGTTGGCCTTCAGCCACCGGTACGTCGCGGAGCTGTAGCTGATGGTCTGGTGGCTCTGGGTGCCGACGTCGACGGCCAACGCCCACCCGTGGTTGGACGTACCCGGTTCGGCAGCGTTCCCGCACGCTCGACGTGCGCACCAGTACTGCTGAGCGTCGACCTGGCCGGCATAGTCGCGATACGCGTCGTTGATGGGCAGGTCGTAGCCGAACTCGGTTCTGAACGCGTCGTTCATGGCCGCGAGGGCGGCCGCGGCGTCGGGCCGGAGGTAGAGCGGGCCCAGGTCGGACCACGGGATCGGGGTGAGTTGTCCCTGTGGGATGCGGCCGTTTTCGTAGCCGCCCCACGCTCCGGGTGCGGTGCCGTTGGCGGCGGCGTAGTTGCCGCTGGTGCACGCAACGGACAGCGCCGCGGTGACTTCCTGCGCGGGCTTCTCCCACTTGGCATAGTGGTTCGGGTTGCTGTTGATCTGCACCCGGTGGATCGCTTCGGATGCCGGCAGGCTCTCCCAGCCGTCGACCTTCACGAGCCGCTGGTAGAACAGCGTGGCGGCCGTCGACGGGTTCAGCCTGTCGTCGCGGCTGCCCCACGAGTCCTGCTGCTGGAACAGTCCGATCGACGTCGTGCGTGACCCGTCCGGGTTCGTGACGCCGCTCGTTTCGTAGTCGCCATAGGTGATGTTTCGCAGTCCCGATTCGCCCATCGCGGCCATGACGCCGAGCAGCTGCGCGTGGGAGTCGAGTCCGAGCGCGGTTGCGGCGTTCATGATCGCCGCGGCGTTCACGAGCTGGTCACCGCTGTAGCCGGCGACGCTCCGCTCGGAAGCGGTAGCCGCGGTAGCGGTGCCGCAGCTGGCGCCTTGCGTGCCTACCGCGCTGAGCAGGAACGTCGTTCCTGCCAGCACGAGGGCCGCTGCGCCGACCGCAACACCGCTGAGGAGCTTCACCCGGCGTCCTCCGCGCTGATCTGCATGGCGTCGTCGGTGTCGGTCAGCTCGACTTCCCATTCGGAGCGGACGTGCTGCACGTGCACTTCGGGCTGCGAGCCGTACTTGAACACGAAGTGACCGGGTGCGAGCCGTTGCAGCACGTCGGCCGTGCTCGGCTCGAAGTCGAACGTGCGCACCGCCCAAGCGGCATCCTCGGGCCGGTCCTGCCGAAACATGTAGATCGACTGCGCCTCGCTGATGACGGTCTGGCCGGGCGAGTCGGGCGCAATGTCCTTGCCCTTGTGGAACACGAACACGTTCGACAGCCCGAGCGCTCGGGAAAGCTTCTGATTGCTCTTGAGCAGGTGGGCGGTCGGCCCGTCGACCATGTCCCACCCTTCCTCATAGACGACGGTGGTCGCCCACCCGCGCTCACCGCGGAGCCGGCCCATCATCCACTCGTTGCCGATCGCGCGTACGACGTTTACGGCGGGCCCGTCGTTGGGCAGCTGCGAGATATCAAAGCTGGTGAGCTTGCCGGTGAGGTCGACCGTGTCGGACGTCTCGCCGTCCAACAGGCCGGCGTACTCGTCGAGCAACCCGGTCAGGGTCCAGCGGACGCCGAGGCCGGCGTGGTGCAGCATGTCCCGCGCGGTGGGCGCGAGGTCGTCGTACTTCGGATCATCGGGAATCCTGCCGAGGAACGGCAGCACGTCGCTCATCGTCGCCGTACGCGCGTCCTCGAACTGGGCGAGGGTCAGCGTGAGCGCCGCGCGGATCGACTCTTCTTCCCAGTCGGTCAGGCGCGCGTTCTCGCGGGCGATGCGCACGATGGTGTGCAGCAGCCGGTACGTGCCGGCGGCGCCGGCGTTGCGCACGATGAGCGGATCTAGCAGGTTCAGGCGGGTAGAGCTGGACCCGTCGACGGTGAACCGCAGCGGCTCGGCGCCATACGCGCGCGCGATCGCCGCGTACTCGCCCTCGTCGCCCTGGGGCTTCTTGTCGAACACCACGGCGCGGCGGTACTTCAGCAGCAGCGGCCGACCGACACAGACCGTCTTGACGAAGCTCGACTTGCCGCCGCCGACGCCGCCGGCGACGACGGTGTTAGGGCTCGACACGAGCCGCGGCCGCGCGTTGTAGGCGGTAATGGGGTCATGCGCGATGAGCGTGTGCGAGAGCTGATCGCGGCCGTTGGCGATGCCTTGGGTGCCGGTCGGCTGGCCGATCAGTGCGGTGTTCAGCACGGCAGCTTGCCGGGTCGTCGACGGCGCGCCGGCAAGCTTCGGGGCGTAGAGGCCTCGACGAGCTGCACGGTACTTCGTGCGCAGCTGCGAACCCGGCAGCTCGTACGGGGATACCTCGCGGGCGGGGTTCTCGTCGACGGCGGCGTTCTGCTGCCTGCGCGTCAGGTTCGGTTCGCTCACGCGATCGCCTCCTTCTCTCCACGGCCGGCCAGGACGTTCATCGCGGCCGCGCTGAACGACGCCTTGCGCCGTTCCAGACCGCGGGCGATCGGCCAGGCGGTTCCACTCGCCGCCGACTGGTACGAATCGAGCCAGTCGAGCCGTTCGATCCCAAGATTCGTTTCGCAGACCTCGGCCAGTCGGCGGGATGCTCGGGCCAGCTCTTCCTTGTTCGGCGCTGTGACGGTCACAAAGCCGATCCAGTTCGCGCCGTGGTGGTGCGAGCCCGCCGAGAGGTCGGCGCGGCGCCGCAGCGCCGCGGTGACGCGCGTGCTCGTCTCGTCGTTGCCGACCTTTCCGTTCGACGTCTCCGACAGCTGGTCGGCCATGTCCTTGACGACATCGCCTTTCGCGGCCTGCTTCGCCTCGGCCGCGGGCACCAGCTCGATCTGGAATGACAAAGTGCGCACGATATCCAGCTCTCGGCCGACGAGCGCGTCGACGAGCCACAGCGGCGTGCGCTCGGCCACGGCCATGTCTTCGGCGTGGATCGCCGCGGTGCGGTGCCACCACTGCACCGGCTGGCCCGTCTCGGGATCGGTGCTGTCAACGACGTGCGCCGAGAACTCGTCGTGACTCGGCTCCCCCAAGTCCATCGGGGTCAGCCCGGCCATGTAGTCGACGGGTCGTGAGGGGTTCTGCATGTGGCGGATCACCGCGGTGACTCCGCGGGCGGTGAGTGGTTCTACGGTGCCCATGCGGGCCTCGCTGAGGCCCCGCACGACGGCCTCAATCTCCACGGCCATGAGTGCCCGCCACCCGTCGCGGTCGGGGCCGTGCTTGCGTGCCGCGGCGACGAACTGCGGCGTGATCGGCCACCGGCCTACGAGGTAGTGGCGCTGCACCATCGCGCCCTGCCCGGTCTTGATCAGAACTTCCTCGTACGAGCGCATGGCCTCGGCTGGTGCCGTCTCGTCAAGGTTGTTCATCAGCCACCACTCCTGCAGAGCGGAGTCGGCCGGGAGAACGCGTGTGAGCGGCTGCAGGACGCGCAGCAGCGAGCCTTCGGGCGCCCGGTTCGCGAGGAACCGTGAGAACGCGTCGGCGGCGCTGCGCACGGTCGACGCCGATTCGAGGCCCCGTAGCTGGCCGCCGAGGGCGAACGCGACGCTGAGGTACGGCTCTTCACCGGACGGCCCGTGCCACGCGATGCCAGGCACGCCTCGAGCGGACTGCAACCAGCCCATCCCGTCCGCGCCGTCCGGGACCGCCCGCATCGCCAGCAACTCGCGCTGCCAGTCTGCACGGGCTCGCTTCTCGGCCTTGTCGCGGGTCTTGCGCGTACGGTCGAGCGCGTCGGTGAGCATGTCCCAACGGCCGGCGTCGTAGGGGATGAACCGATCGGTTCCGGCGAGTCGGCGGGCCTTCCAGCGCTGCCGGCGGCGCCGGCGTTCGAGGATGCTGCCTCGATGGGTGTTCATCGTGAGCAGGAAGATCGCCACGATGACGACCAGTCCCGCGACCACCACCCACGCGCCGAACGCCGGTGTGAAGAACATCGTGACGATGACGGTGGCACCGATCCCGATGGTGCGCTCACGCGAGACACGCCCGCCGAAGAACCCGCGGTGTGCGCCCTCGCCGCCGAGGTAGTAGCGTCCGTCGTCGCTCATAGCCGGTCCTTTCCGTATGACTCACGCGGCGGGGGCGCCACGCTTGTCTCTGCGGCTTCCTTCGCGCCCTGGTAGCCCTTGGCGACGGCCGACGTCGCCACGGCGCCCGCAGCGCCGCCTACGGCCCTTGTGGCCATGCCGGCGCGTGCTGCCCCACCGGCTCCTGCTGTCACGACGCGGCCGCTGCCGGCCGCCGTGGTGCCAGCTCCGGATCGTGTCGCGGCTGCCTGGCCGAGCGTGGGGCCGGCGGGCGCTGCCGCGCCGCGGACGGTCTGCGCCGGCGTGCTCGACGGCTTCGCCGGCGTCGCCGGGGCGGAACCCCTCGGTGCCGACGACGGAAGCTGAGACGGCGAAGGCGAGCCGATCCGCGGCGTGGGTGAGCCGCCACCGGACGGCGCCGCGGCGCCGCTGATGCTCTTGACGTAGCGCAGCAGGAAGAAGGGCGAGAGCGCGGCTGCCCACATGGCCATGACCGCGACGAGCAGTGAAATCAGGTTCTTCCACCCGTCGCTCCCCCACGAGTCGATCGTGTTGCCGATAAGGCGGAATGCGAGCCCGAGCAGCAAGAAGAGCAGCGGGTGAGTGAGCAGGATGCCCACCCACACGCCCACCGCGCGCAGCCCACTGCTGCGGCGTGCGGGGTCGATCACCCATACAGATGCCAGCGGGATCAGCGCGCCCGAGAAGTACAGCGTGATGAGCTGCACCACGAAGAGGATCACCACGAACAGCAGCCCGATCGCCATTGCCCAGGCGATCATCCAGGCGATGTAGACGCCGCCCGCGAACATGGCGGGGTTCTCGATGAGTACCCGCGTGAGGGATGCCGCGAGTTCTTCCGCGCTCCCTTGGTACGCCCATTGGAGCAGGGAGTTGCTGAGTGCGTGGACGAAGTTCACGACGAGGATGCCGACGAGCGGGCCGAACATCACACCGAGGATGAATCCCGGAAAGTACAGCCCGATCGCGTGCAGGGTGTCGCGACCTGACTGCGTCCCTTTCGCGGTCCTCAGCAGCTGGACGACGAGCAGCACGACGGCGACGAAGAGTGAGAGCGTGAAACTCACACGGTACGTCTCGATGAATGCCTGGTTGCTGAGGTCCGGGAGCGTCGCCCCCGTGAGCGCCGGCAGGAAGTCATTCGTGAGTCCCGCGACCGCGTCGCGCGCGGCCTTGTACATGCTCCCGAACGGGTCGGACCAGAAACCGACCGTGCCGCTGACGCCGTCGATAAGGTCGGTCGCTCCCCCGACCAGGTCGTCGAAGAAGTTCCCATCGTCGGACGGGTTGGGGCTTGGCGTGGCCATGTTCAGCACCCTCCGGTGAACTCCGTGCTGTCGGTGAGAGTCGCCGGATCGTCCGCGGCCGAACTATCCAGCTCCACCACAGACCAGTTGCCGGCCACCATCCACCGCACAGTCACAGTGGGGACGAACGTCTTCGACGAACTCACGGCGCCGTCGATTACCCACGGAAGCTCCATGGTGATGATCGCTTCGTCGGGCGTGTAGCTCTGCACTCGGTACGTCCCGTTGATAGTCGTCACCGAGAGCGGGTTCGGGCCGCTCCACGTCGACGCCGAGTCTGCCCACCGGCTCCACCATTCGCTGCTGAGACCGCTCCAGCTCGCCGCTTGGTCGGCATCGGCCGGTGCCGGAATCTGGAGCACATACCGAGCGAAGGACGCCGCGTAAGACACGGCTCCCTCAGGCGTGTGAGCGGCGTCCTGTTGCGCGGTGAACAGCTGTTCTGCGGTGAGGTCGGGCCCGCCTAGACATGCGTCGACGCCGGTCCCCGTGGGTGCCGGCGTCGACGCGTTGTCTGTCGGTGTGGGATCAGGCGTCCCGCTGCCTCGGGCGCCGTAGATGACGCCGAGGATGATCGCGACGACGAGCACGAGCGCTCCCCCGCCGACGAGCCACGGCCATAGCCGTCGCTTGGGTCGAATGCTGTTCGTGCTCATGCCTGGCCTATCCGAAGATTGCGATGATCGCGCCCACGATCACGCCGAGGGCGACGAGGGCGCCGAGCGAGATACCGGCCCACAGTGCCTGGGTGCGGCCCTCCTTGTAGGCCTGGGGGTTGCTGCTGCTGCTCTGCGCCATGCCGACGATGCCGCGGATGAGAAAGACGATCGCGACGACGATCGCCAGCCCCCAGAAGCCGGCAAACAGCTTCTGCCACAGCTCGGTGAACTCGGCGCCGAAGATATTGAAGTCCGGGATGATCCCGTCGATGGGGTTGTCCATGGGGGTTTGCCTCCTAGTGGTTCAGACATCTCGTGAGCTGGTTGATGACGGCGGCGGCGGCGCGCGTGTACGCGTCGACGGTCGCCACGCGCAGGCGATCGAGAGTGATCGTCGAACGCTGCGCGATGTGCGGGTCATAGGGGATGCTGATCACCTGGCGGATGCCGGCGGATTCGAGCGCGTCAGTCACGTAGGCGCGGACGTCGGGGGCGACCGGCCGCCCGTCGTCGATGCGCAGCGCGATCGCGTTCTGTGCGAGCGCCGTCGGGTGTCCCCCGTACCGGTGCAGGAATCGAACGAGCTGGTGGGCGCCGTTCACCGAGTCGATCGCTTCGAGAACGGGGATCACCAGCACGTCGGCCGAGTTGACGGCTCCGTGGAACGCGCTCGACGACGCCTGATTGCCCGAGTCCATGACCCGGATCGGGTAGAAGAACCCGAGTAGGTCAGAGACGTTCTGCACGTCGGTGTGGCTCAGTGGAGCACGGTCGTGGACGGTGCCCACGACCGCCGCATAGGAGGTCTGCTGCGAGACATAGCCGGCGAGCTGGCCGGCACCGCGAATCGCCCCGACGTCGCGCACGAGCTCGGCCATGCCTGCGGTCGCCGGCCCCTCGGCGCGGACCGCCAATGCGCCGGCGTCGTCCGTGACCTCGAACACGCACGTCTGACCGCCCCGGATACTGGCAAGCACTCCCCCGAGGATCAGTGCGCTCGGCGTCTTGCCGACGCCACCTTTCGGGTTCGCGACGAGCACGCCGACGCTCCGCGCCCACGATGCGAGTCGGATCGTGTTCCGGTCCGCGTCGAGCTGCTGCGCTGCCAGCTGCGCCTTCGACGGCCCCCGGCGGGCGAACAGCCCGCGCCGCGGCGCTGCCGGGGCGACGGGTAGCGCCGGCAGCGCGGCCTCCACGCGAGACGCCGCCGGCGCCGGCTGCGGGGGTTCGGGCTGGCTTACTCGCAGTAGAAGTGCCTCGGATTCCTCGGCACTTTCGTCTTCATTCACCATGTCGACCTCCGGGGCCGTCTTGTCCCCCGTTCGGGGGACAAGGCGCACGACCTCGCCCGGTGTTGATGAGTCGGCTTCGCCGCCGAGTTCGGTGGGCCACTCCTCGAAATAGCTTTCTGCCCGACGAGCGCCCAGAAATGCCGCTCCGGCGGGCTGCTGCCCTCGGTACTGCTCCGCGTTGTCCATACGCACCCCCTGGGATGACCTTATGAGTGTAAGTGCGGGTACCCGCGATCCTGGAATCACTGTCCACACCCTCCGCAACCTAGCAGATAATCCGCTAGGTTGTAGCTTCACGCGGCACGATATCGCGAACGCGCGACATTCGAGGGCTGCGGGTGGGAGGTACGGAAGAATGACGGGTATGCCTCGACGGTCCCCTGTGCCCGACTTCTCGGGCGCTGCCGCGTCCGCGCACCGGGCGATCCAGAATGAGGCGCGGCTGAGCGTGCTGCGCATGCTGCTGCGCGACGGCACTGCCACGCGCGCGGAGATCACGGCTGCAACCGGCCTGACTGTCTCTACGGCGCTTGTAGCGATACGCGATCTTGAACAGGCCGGCTACGTTCTCACGAACGTAGAAGGTGACCGCAAGGGCAACCGCGTTGAGTACTCCGCCGACCGCCAGAAGGTCACTGCCGATCTGTTCGACCTCCTGGGTTGGTTGCTGGGCTGACCCAGCTCGAGCCGTTGACACGTACGTGTCAACGCCATGCCGCGTTGCGGATCGCTTCCTCGACGAGGTCGCGCTTGGATCGACCAGTGGCTGCGGCCGCCTGGTCGATGATGTCGGTGACGTCGGGGCTTACCCGCGTCGACAGCTGCACCGTCTGTTCGCGGCCACGCGAGGTCGCGCCGATCGCGGGGCTTGCGGTGCTCGTCGACGCCGGCGGCGTCGGGGCTGCCGCGGGCACGCGGGGCGTGCCCTTGCCCTCGGCGGGCGCGCTCTCACTCGTCGACGTCGCGGGGGCCGGCACGGGTTCCTGCGACGTCGGCCTGTAGTCGATCGGGTCCACGCCGGTGTCTGCTGCGGGCACGGGCTTGGTGCGTCCGGGCCGTGCGGGTCGGTCTTGCATGCTCATCGGATCACCTTTCCCACGATCGCCGCGTAGCTATCGCGAACGGCGGTTCCCTTCCGGTAGTTGCCGAACCACTCCCCCGCCATACGGCTCTCGGGAACGATCGACAGATGCGGCACGATCGGTTCGATGATCGGGGCCAGCTCGCGCAGCTGGTCGATCGCATCTGTCTCGCTGAAGCTCATGAATCCGGTCCCGTCGCGGGTGACGGCCACGCCCGCCTCGTCGATGCGGGCCGCCGCACCGATCGCCGCCATATGGCGCCGGAACGCGGCCACGGTCCGCTGGGCGCCAGTGACACCATCCACCCCGGAATCGCTCGCCGTAGCGGCGTACAACACCCTCCCCGCGGCGTGCAGCGCCGAGAGCGTCAACGGGCCGCCCTGTCGGTTTGCGCAGTCGATCACGACTAGGTCGGCCTCCAGGTCCGTCAACGAGGTCTTCAACCGCAGCTCGGCGTAGTCGTCGCGTTCGCTTTCACGGTTGCTCAGCTCGCGCGCGGCCGGGATCACTCGCAGGTTGGGGTTCCACGTGCTCTGCACAGCGAGGTCCTCGGCCCACCCGCTCGGGTCGTCCTTGGCGCCGAGGATCGCGCCGACGTGCAGCCCCTCCCCCGCGGGCTCAACGCGCAGCCACTTCGTGGCGGCCGCGCGCGGGTCAAGGTCGATCAAGACCACGCGCCGCGGCGCCACAGCCTCGATTTCCTTCGCCGGGTCCGCGGTCACGCCTTCGGCCGCGACCATCGCGATACTCACAGCGGTGGTCGTCTTCTTGACGCCGCCTGCCTCGCTGTACACCATCACGGTCTGCATATCGGTAGCCTACTTTCTTTCTGTCGTTCTAACTAGAGTTCTGTCTGTCATTCCATCTAGCTTGCTTTCTAGACAGCGTTCTAGAAAGCAAGCTAGATGGAATGCGAGGCCGGCGAATGCCGGCCGGGGTTCAGATCGGCCAGGTGTAGAGCGGAGGAACGTCGACGAGTGCGGGAAGCCCCACTGTGTTGACTTCGATACTGCGGCCGACCGTGTGCACGCCCGCGGTGTGAGCGATCGCGGCGAGCACGAGCGCTGTGGTGGTGCGGTCGAGTCCGGCCAGCTCGTCGCCGAGGATGATGGGGGAGTCAGCCCCGAGGCTCGCGGCGATGCGCAGCACTCGCTGTTCGCCTCCCGACAGTGCACCGATCCGCTCGGGGATCGACTCGAAGTCAATCCACACGCGGCCGTCGTCCTCCCGTCTGATCCACCCGTAGCCGGGCGCCGCCCAGCCGGTTCGGATCAACAGCTCCGTCGCTGCTTCGAGGGGGAGTAGGCCACGCGCCCACTCGCGCAGCTCGTCCTCGTGTGTTGTGTGCATGTCTCTCTCATCCTTCCAGCGCCTCGACGCTGGCGAGCTGAGTCGCGGCGTCGAAGATCAGCCATGTCGTGTTGTTCCATTGGTTGCGATAGGTGATGCCGCGGGGGGACTCCGTGAGTGAGTAGGACACGGCGCCGGGGTGGAACTCTGTGATCCACGCTGCCGCCAGCTCGTCAGCGTGTGCACGATCCTCGGGCGTGCCGACTTGCTCAGCGTTGAGGTGTGCCGCCCACACAGCACAGCCGCGCGCCGTGGCGCGCTCCTGCCGGCGCTGCTCCTCGATCAACGCCGGGAGGCATCCGCACTCTTCGTTCTCGTCATGGTGGTAGCCGATGCATCGATCGTCGGTGCATCCGCACTCGTCGCCTCGCCACTCGGCCGCACCGGCGTAGCCATTTAGCTGTGCCCATGCCTTCGTCGTGAATCCTTCGGCGCGCAGCGTCTCGCGCGCCTCAAAGTTGAGCCGTGTCATGCCGTCACCGTCTCACGGGGCTCGGACTTTTCGAGCTGGTAGACGCGCTGCTTGGTGATGCCGAGCACACGCCCGACGTCGGGCGCGCTGTAGTCCTGGCCGCGCAGCTCCCGCACGACCGCTCGGCGTCGTTCTGCGGCTCGCGCTTGCGCACGTCGGGCTTCTTCCTCGTCACGCTCCGCAGCGGCCCACTCGTCGAGCGCGTGCTCGGGACCGCGCACGGTGACGTTCACCCCCACGGTGTCGGGGGACACGTCGAGCCACATTGCCGCGACGCCCTGCGCCTCGTGGTCGACCTCCGCGAGGTTGCGGGCCTGGCCCCCGGTCCCGAGTTCGGGAATCTCGAAGACCCACCAGCGGCCTTCGCGTTCGACGGTCACGTCGTAGGTGCGCATGGCTTTCCTCACTTCCATTCCCGGGGCAGCTCGGCCCCGGCCTTCTCGATCTGGCGCAGAACGCCCGCCGAGACCTCTCGGTGGCCAGCCGGGACGGTCGCCTTCTTCGACTCGTCAGGGAGGCCCCAAATCTCGTGGCTCCCCTGGCCGTCCCGCAGGTACACCCACCCGATACTCTTCAGGTGCTTGATGACGTCCCGCGTCTTCTGTGCCTTCATAAGGCTAGTCTAGTCCCCCCTTGCCCTGCAAGTCAAGGGGGGGCTTTCCTTTCTAGCCTTCCGGTTCGAACTCGTCGCCGCAGAGTCCGCAGAGGATGGGGCCGGCGTCGATGACGGCGAGGGATACCCTGATCTTTCGGCCGCAGCTGCACACGGCGGCTTTGCCGTTGTTGCTCTTGCGGCCGCCGGTGGCGTCGGCCGCCTCGGCGCGCCGGTATGCGGTGATAGCGGCGTCGAGCTGGGCGACCTCGGCCGCGTACAGCGCCGCGGTGGCGTCGGGAACGGTGGTCAGTGACCAACCGATGCTCTTGTCGTGCTCGATCGTCAGCCCGAAGCTCTCCGCAATCGCCTTGAATTTGGCGTTGTGGTAGCGGCCTTGGCGGCTGGTGTCCTGGATGCCGCGTCCGTTCGCTGCGCCGTGCGCGGCCTCGTGCAGCAGCGTTCCGAGCACTCCGCGGCCGCCGCGGGCGAGGCCTTCGCCGCCGATGAACAGCTCGTGCACGGTGTCCTCGCCGCGCACCCATCGTTCGGGTGCGAAGTGGCCGAGGTTCATGCCCTTGGCGGTGCGTCCGGATGCCAGGGTCACGACGACCTCGGGAACGTCGCTCTGACGGCTCTGGATCGCGGCCCACGTGGTTTCGATCGCTGCGATCAGGGGAGCGGTGACGGTGCGGCTCATCGGGTCACCGCCTCGGCGTCGATCGCCTCGATGCGGTCGGGGCGGAAGCCCGACCATGACGCCATGCCCGCCACCTGCACCACGGGCAGCTGTGCGAACCCGAGCGCGCGCAGTTCGTCGGCCGCGCTCTCGCGCAGCTCGTCGACGTTGACCGTGCGGTAGTCGATGCCGCGCGCGTCGAGTGCCCGATGGGTCGCCGTGCACTGCACGCACCCGGGACGGCCGATCACCGTCACCCGGCCTGTGGTCGTTGCGCTCATCGCTCCTGCTCCTTCCCCCTCACGTTTTCTTGCCGTGAAGGCGACTTGTCGCCGCTAGGGAGAGCCGGCCGGAGCACAAGCGACCGTGGAATACCGGACTGAGGGAGCGCAGCGAGCGAGGGAGGATATGCCGCGAAAGCGCTTGTGTGGAGGCTGGCCGACCGTATGCTGCCGAAGGCTTCACGGCAAGAAAACGGGTCGCCCGGAGGGCGGCCTGAGCGCGGCCGCTTGCGGCCGTCCCTCTAGCGGCGCCTCGGCGCCGAGCGTTCCCCGTCGACCAGGTCGCGGCCGGCTACGGCGCCGGCGCGTCGTCGACGACCGGCTCAGCGTCCTCCGCCGGCACCACGGGGACCGGAGCGGGCGTGGGGGAGGGGAACGACCGGAACGGTGCGATCGCGCCGCCCTGCACGATCCAGAACGAGCCCTGCGAGGCCTCGCGGACGTCCTGGGGTGGCACGACGTAGGTGTGCTGTGCGCGAGCGGAGCGCAGCTCGTCGCCGGCGGCCGCGCCGGATGCCTCCATGCGCATGACGGTGCCGGCGTACTTGACGACGTCCTCGGGGTCTTTCGACCGGCCGAAGATGAGCGCGGCGCCGCTCGACAGTGCCCGTCGACGTCGTGTCTCGTCGTTCGACAGGCCAGCGATGGACTGGCCGGCGAGCACGAGGCCGGCGCCGGCCGAGCGCGACGTTTCGAACAGCATGCCGGCGCTGTCGCCGGGGTCGCTTGCGCCGGTCACCAGCTGCGGGAATTCGTCAATGACGACGAGCATCGGAGACTTGTCCCGGCTGGCAAGCCGGGTCGCCAGGTAGCCGCGAAGGTCGGTGAGCAGCAGGTCACCGAGCTTCGCCTGTGCTTCCTCGACGGGGGAGAGGGGCACGATCGTCAGATCGGCTGCACCGTCGCCGTAGCTCCAGCCGCTCGACGACAGGAACGGCTCGAGCGGGCGCAGCGCGGTCAGCAGGGTGGTCTGCACCCGGCTGATCCGCGTAGTGCCCATCTTGTCGACGGGCTGCGTGAGAACTTCGAGCTCCATCTGGTTGGACACGTGCGCGGCCGGCGCCGACAGGCGCCCGAAGAGGTCCCGCATGCCCGTGACGGGGCCCGATCCCTGGATCGCTTGCAGCACGGCACGGATCTCATCGAGGTAGTACTGATTCGCGCCGTCCGGCGCCGGCATCAGTCGCATGAGCTTCGTGGTGATCTGCTCGGTGGAGCCGGTGAACATGTTCCACGGCTCCCCGACTCGCACCGATCGTCCGCGGCCGCTGACGATCGCGGCGAGCTTCTCGGCATCCTCGATGTCGCCCTTCGCATCGAGGAACACCACCCGCCACCCCTGATCGAGCGCCGGCAGGATGAGCCCGTTGATGAGCACGGTCTTGCCGACGCCGCTCTCCGCGACGATGTACGCGCGGGTGGCGCCGGCGCCGGTCGGCAGCACGGCGTACCGGCCGCTGTCGTCGATCCAGTCAGGCACGCGCCGCCCGTCGATCATCCGGTCGCGCAGCGTGCGCACGGTGTTGTGCGTCACGAGGCCGAACGCGAGCCGCCCGGACGCGACCGGGTGCGGGGCGGTCAGCACCGCGCCGCCGGCTACCGGGGAGAGCTGGCCGGTGGCCGGGTCGAGTCGCATGCCTACCTTCCGGGCCGAGACGATATCGGCGGCGCGCTTGCGTGCCGCCTCGATGCGCTCCTGCGTGACGACGTCGGGGATGGTGCGATCGCGCACCATGTCGGCCAGCTGGCGGCGCCGGATCGACCAGGCGACCGGCAGCAGCAGCACGCCGAGGAACAGGTTCAGCAGCAGCCACGGCCAGACGGCCGCCCACGCGGCCGCCCACCAGTCATCCTGTGCGACGAGCGCGGCCGGTCCGTCCGCGACGATCCATCGGCCGATCAGGATCGCCTCGACGCCGAGCACGGCGCCGACGATCACGACGCCGGCCGTGTTCACTGCCCACTGCCAACGGTGGGTGATCCAGAACGCGTGTCGCTTCGCGACCCGGTAGCCGGCGATCTGGGTCGTCAGCCACGGCACCGCGAGGGGCAGCACGAGCGCAACGACGATCGCGCCGAGCACGGCGCCGATCACGCTCGTGAGGAAATCGCTGGTGGCGTCCGGCTGTGCCGGACGCTCCTGGGTGTTGCTCATCAGTCCCGCCCTCCCCACACTGACAGTTGATCCGGCAGAGGCGGTGGGGGCGGGGCAAGCGGCGCGCTGGCCTGCCGATCGGACCACTCACCTGTGAACGTCTCATCCACGACGCGGCCGCGTTCATCGAGGATCGGCAGCGTGACGATCCTCGACCGCAGGGTGGGGTGCACGAGCTTGTCGGCCTCCCGGCCGATCGCTCGTGAAGCCTCCGGGGTCGAGAGGTACACGACCCGATCGACGCCGCCCTGAATGCGGCGCACGTGATCCGGGAGGATCACCTGATACCGCTGCAAGGTCTTCGCTGTCAGCTCGACCTCGACGAGCTGCACGACGCCGTCGCGCTCCGCGACGCCGTCTGCCATGTGCTCGGTCTTCGTCGGCGGAACACGGTCCCGCCGCCACTCGGCGCCGCCGGCCAGGAACCTGGCCGACACGCTCGCTACCGCCACCTCGTGGCGGGTCGTCTGCTTGAACAGGTTGGGGCGAGCCTTCCCGGTTACCTGGAAGGTTGCCCAAACGATCGAGCCGTCCCGAAAGGTCGGTCGGCCCCGATCGAGCAAGCCGGCGTCGACCAGCCGGGCCACCCACTGCTGCGCCCTGCGCAGCGACACCGGCCGCGTCTCTCCCGACGCCGCGGCCCCGACGTCGTCGAGCCCCGCCAGAGCCCACCGCACCGCATCCATGTCCGCCAGACGCACCACCCGCAGCCAATCCAGCATCCGCTCATCACGGCTCGTCATCTGCATCACAGCGCGCCCCTTCGGGTCGATCGTGAGTCGCCGGCGCCTCGTCCGAAGCACCAAGCGATCGAAGTCGAGACTGCGTCACAAACCGTGCTCGTCAACCGCGGCCGCCGCTCGTTCATGTCATCAGTCATCGCCCGCTTCACCCTTCCACCAACCCATCCTGCCCACCCCGTCCGGCCATCGTCTTGGAGTGAGAGTGTTTAGAGATTTTGAAGTTGATTCCTCAATTTGCCCTTGTCCCGCCCCCACCACCGTTTACTTCCCAACCACCCTTGCACATAAGGAACGTTGGGCGGGGG
>NZ_JBFECU010000025.1:0-34475 GCF_041379855.1 Microbacterium sp. BWT-B31 | reverse complement strand
ACCTTGAAGGTGCTCCTCGAACTCGGTGAACTGGTCTCTAAGCAATTCCAATTCTCCCAGATCAGGAGCACTTTCCATCTTTACAACACGACCCGCAAGCCACTCAACGGCGAAAGCCCGAGGCTAGGGGTCGAGGCATCCGTGGTTCGTGCGGCCGGCGCCTGCGCGCCGGCGCCCGCGGGCTCAGGCGGCGACGGCCACCGGCGCGTAGCGCTCGATGAGGGCGCCGAAGGCGGCGAGGTAGGCCGAGAGGAACTCGGCCGTCTGCGGGTTGGTGACCTCGCCCTCGTCGGTGAACAGGCCGGGCGTGGACTGGACGTAGCCCTCGGGCTGGCCGAGCGTGGGGGCGTTGAAGTGGCTGAGGATGGCCTTGAGGTGCTGCTGCGCGGCCGCGGTAGCGATGCCGCCGCCCGAGGTGCCGATGACGGCGGTCGGCTTGCCGTTGAACGACATCTGACCGTACGGGCGCGCCGACCAGTCGAGAGCGTTCTTGAGCACGCCGGGGATCGAGCGGCTGTACTCGGGGGTCACGATGATCACGCCGTCGACGTCGGCGATCGCCTGCTTGAACTCGAGCGCGGCCTGGGGCAGGGCGCCGTCGAGGTCGGGCGAGTAGAAGGGGAGGTCCTTGATGGGGATCTCGACCAGGGTGGCGCCCTCGGGGGCGAGGCGCTCGAGAGCCTTGGCGAGGCGGCGGTTGATCGAGGTCGACGAGATGCTGCCGACGATGTATCCGATGGTCCGGTCGGTCATGGTTTCTCTTTCAGACAGGGCGATCCCCGGCAGGGATCCGCCGTGGACGTTCCACTCACGCGAACACGGACTCCCGCCGGATCTATTCCTGAGCATGTATCGGGCGCATCCCTCTGAGTGGGAACAGGGGCGTCCGCCGCGCGGCGGAGGGCGCCGATACCCGTCCTGCGGGGGATGCCCCTCCCCCGGCCCGCGCCGTAGCGTGGCCCTCGACACCACACGAAGGGACGACCGATGCTCGAACTGAGAGGCATCACCAAGAGCTACGGGGGGCGGCGCGTGCTCGACGACGTGTCGTTCGACGTGCAGCCGGGGAGACTGACCGGCTTCGTCGGCGGCAACGGAGCAGGCAAGACCACCACGATGCGCATCGTGCTCGGCGTGCTGGCGAGGGACGCCGGAACCGTGACCCTCGACGGCGCGGCGGTGACGGCATCCGATCGCCGCGTGTTCGGCTACATGCCCGAGGAGCGCGGGCTCTACCCCAAGATGAAGGTGCTCGAGCACATCGTGTACCTCGCGCGCCTGCACGGGTTCTCGAAACCGGATGCCACCACCCGCGCAACCGCCCTGCTCGAGCGGCTCGGACTCGGCGAGCGCCTGAACGACCTCGTCGAGACGCTGTCGCTGGGCAACCAGCAGCGCGCGCAGATCGCCGCGGCGCTCGTGCACGGCCCGTCGGTGCTGATCCTCGACGAGCCGTTCTCGGGCCTGGACCCGCTCGCGGTCGACGTCGTCGCCGGCGTGCTGCAGGAGCGCGCGGCGGCCGGCGCGGCCGTCATCTTCTCGTCGCACCAGCTCGACGTGGTCGAGCGGCTGTGCGACGACCTCGTCATCATCGCGGGCGGCACGATCCGCGCCGCGGGCGCCCGCGACACCCTCCGCGCCGAGCACTCGACCCGCCGGTTCGAGCTCGTGTCCGCGGGCGACGCCGGGTGGCTGCGCAGCGAGCCCGGCGTGGAGGTCATCGACTTCGACGGCGGGTACGCCGTGTTCGACGCCGACAGCGACGACACCGCGCAGCGGGTGCTGCGCCGAGCGGTCGAACAGGGCGATGTGGCGAGCTTCGCGCCGCGGCATCCGACCCTCGCCCAGATCTTCAAGGAGGTCATCCAGTGATCACGCCCACCCTCCAGACCGACCCCGTCGCGCCGGCGCCGAGCTTCGCCCAGAGCACGTGGCTCGTCGCCGAGCGCGAGATCGGCTCGAAACTGCACAGCAAGTCGTTCCTCGTCTCGTTCGGCATCCTGTTCGTGCTGGCCCTCGCCGGGGTCATCTGGGGCGGGGTCGCCGCGGACGACGCGTCGCAGACGCCCGTCGCCGTCACGAGCGACGCCGAGCAGTACGTGCAGAGCTCCGAGGGGCTCGAGATCACGCCCGTCGCGGACCGCGCCGAAGCCGAGCAGCTCGTGACGGCGGGCGACGTCGACGCGGCGATCGTGGGCGACGCCTCTTCCCCCACGGGCTTCGTCGTCATCGCCGAGAGCGACGCCCCGAACACGCTGCTGATGAGCCTCGCGCAGCTGCCGCCCGTCGAGCTGCTGCACCCCGAGGACGCCACGAACGTGCTCGGCTACGTCGCCGCGATCGGGTTCGGGATCATCTTCCTGTTCTCTGCGCAGACCTTCGGCTCGACGATCGCCGCGAGCGTCGTCGAAGAGAAGCAGACGCGCGTGGTCGAGCTGCTCATCTCGGCGATCCCGGTGCGGGCGCTGCTGGCCGGCAAGGTGATCGGCAACACGATCCTCGCGATGGCCCAACTGCTGATCCTCGCCGCGATCGCGATCATCGGCCTGACGATCACGGGCCAGACCGAGCTGCTGCAGGGTCTGGGCGCGCCGATCGCATGGTTCGCGGTGTTCTTCCTGTTCGGGTTCGTGCTGCTCGCGGCGCTCTTCGCCGCAGCGGCGGCGATGGTCTCGCGCATGGAGGACATCGGCTCGACGACGACGCCGCTGCTGCTGCTGATCATGGCGCCGTACTTCCTCGTGATCTTCTTCTGGAACAACCCGGTCGTGCTCACCGTGATGTCGTACGTGCCGTTCTCGGCCCCGGTGGGCATGCCGATGCGCCTGTTCCTGGGGCAGGCGCAGTGGTGGGAGCCGCTTCTGTCGCTCGTGATCCTCATCGCCACGTGCGTCGCGGCGATCCTCGTGGGCGCGCGCATCTACCAGAACTCGCTGCTGCGCATGGGCGCTCGCGTCAAGCTGCGCGAGGCGCTGGCCGGCTGATCGCCGGAATGACGGATGCCGCACCCCGCGGGGCGCGGCATCCGTCACACGGGCTCCATCACGGCGATGACGTTCCCGCCGGGATCGGTGAACCACGCGATGCTCGGCCCGCCTTCGAAACCGCGCGAGATGCCCTTGGCATCGGTGCCGTAGTCGGGGTCGGTGTAGATCTTGGTGACGACCCCGCGGGCGTTGAGGTCGTCGACGGCCGAGTCGACGTCCTCCACCTCGAAGTTGAGCACCGTGAACACCGCCGGCACGTGGTCGGGCTTGGGGTACACGAAGATGCGACCGCCTCCGGCCAGGGCGATGCCGAAGCCCATCTCGTCGAGCAGTTCGACCTGGACGCCGAGCGTGTCGCGGTAGAACGCGACCGCCGCATCGAGGTCGGGCACGGCGAAGCTCGAGAACGGCTTGTCGGGTGTGAACATGAACGCCTCCACTGGGACAGTCCCCCGCGTCGTCCACGATCCTCCGGTTCCAGGGCGGAGTCCAGGGCCCTGTGGGAGCAGGGTTCGGTACGCGTCAGCGCTCGACGAGGATGCCGTCGGCGTCGGCCCACACGTGCTTGCCGGGCGCGAATGTCACCCCGGCGATCGTCACCGGCATGTCGACCTCGCCGTGGCCGTCCTTCGCGCTCTTGCGCGGGTTCGAGCCGAGCGCCTTGACCCCGATCGGCAGGGCGCCGATGGCCTCGCGGTCGCGGATCGCGCCGTGCACGATGACGCCGGACCATCCGTTCTCGACGGCGGATGCCGCGATGAGGTCTCCGACGAGCGCCGACTCGAGCGACCCGCCGCCGTCGACCACCAGCACGGCGCCCTCGCCGGGGGTTGCGAGCGTCGCCTTCACGAGGGCATTGTCGCGGTGGCAGCGCACGGTGCGGATCGGCCCGTCGAACGCGACGCGCCCGCCGATGTCGTGCAGCTGCAGTGCGAGGGAGTCGAGCGCGTCGCCGCGCTCGTCGTACAGGTCGGCCGTGTGGGTCATCCGCCCACCGTAGCGCCCGCGGCATCCGCGCCCCGCGTGCACAACGCAGGAACTTCTGCCCGATTTCTGGACAGCAGAAGGGGCACGCCGGTGTTTCCGCCGGATGTCCTGCGTTGTGCGCGGCGTCACGGGGCGGGGGGGGTTAGGTGGGAGGGGGAGGGGGAGGGGGGTTCTCGTCGGGGTGGAACGCGGTGAACAGCGAGTAGGTCTCGCCGTCGGCATCGGGCCCGCGTTCTTTGAACTCCTGCACCAGCGCGTACAGGCGCTGTTCGAGCTCGGCCTTGTGCTCGGCGTTGAGCTTGAGCCCCAGCCACGTGATGTCGAGGGCGTCGGGGGCAAGGCCCTGGATCTGCTGCAGGAACACGTCGACGAGCACCGGTGACCCGCCGGGCATCGACGTGCGCCATGACAGCCCGGTCGCGCGGTACGGCACCTCGCGCGCGCCCTGCGCGCCGGTGCGCTCGGGCTCGGCGGCAAGGAACCCGGTCTGCACGAGCGTGCGCACATGGTGCAGCATCGTGCCGGGATTCACGCCGAGCAGTTCGGCGAGCTCCTTGTTGGTGCGCGCCTCGAACGCGCACAGCCGCAGCACCCGCAGGCGCAGCGGCGAGCTCAGCGCGCGCATGCGCGCCTCGTCGGCAGGGTCGCCCGGATGCAGCTCGATCCGCTCTTCCCCGTGCGCGCCCACGCACCCAGCCTAGCCAACCGATTGACTTTTCTCAATCGGTAACGCAGACTGATTGACATGTCCCAATCAGGCGAAGCGGATGCCTCGGCCGACGAGTTCGTGGCAGAGGCGCGCGCCGAATCGAGCGCCCCCGGCGGCCTGGCGGGACCCGTCACCGAGGCGACCGACACCGATGGCATCGGCGCCGCACGGGCTGCGGGCGCCGCGCCCGCCGCGCCCGCAGCCCCGGCGAGTCCCGGCGCCGAGGCACCCGGAGCCCCGGCCAAGACCGGCACCGAAGCATCCGGAACCCCGACGAATCCCGGCGCCGAGGCATCCGGAGCCCCGGCCCCGCCCGGCGCGCCCGCCCAGCCCGGCGCACTCGCGGGCACCGAAGCATCCGGAGCCCCCGGCTCGCTGTGGCGCGACCGCAACTTTCTCACGCTGTGGACCGGTCAGACGTTCGCGCAGTTCGGCGCGCAGATCACCGAGCTCTCCATTCCGGTGCTCGCGGTGCTGCTGCTCAACGCGAGCGAGTTCGAGGTGGGCGTGCTGAGCGCCGCCAACGTCGCCGCGTTCCTCGTCGTGGGCCTGCCGGCCGGGGCGTGGATCGACCACCTGCGCAAGCGCCACGTCATGATCTGGGCCGATGGCGTGCGCGCGGTCGCGCTCGGCTGTCTGCCGGTGCTGTGGGCGCTCGATCTGCTCGAGATGTGGCACCTGTACGCCGTCGCGCTCGTGGTCGGCGTCGCGACGGTGTTCTTCGACGTGTCGTACCAGAGCATCATCCCGTCGCTCGTGCGGCCGAAGCAGATCGCCGAGGCCAACGGCAAGCTGCAGGCGAGCTACGAGGTCGCCAACATCGCCGGTCCCGGCATCGGCGGCTGGCTGATCGGCCTGGTCAGCGCGCCGTTCGCGATCCTCACCACGGTCGGCACCTATGTGCTGTCGTTCGTGGCGCTGCTGCTCACGCGCGACCACGAGCAGCCGCGCGCCGCAGATGATCGCGCCCCGATCCTGCACGAGATCTGGGAGGGCCTGCGGTTCGTCTTCACCGAGAAGCTGCTGCGCCGCATCGTCGGCACGACGAGCACGTCGAACTTCTTCAACTGGATCTCGGGCACGATGCTGCCGATCTTCATCCTGCGCGAGCTGGGCCTGTCGGCCGCGTCGATGGGCGTCATCTTCTCGCTGGGCGCCGTGGGCGGGCTCCTCGGCGCGATCGCGACGCCGCACATCGTCAAGCGCATCGGCGAGGCCCGCGCGATCCCGGTCGCGACCGTCGCATTCAGCATCATCCCGATCTTCATCCCCGTCGCCACGCTCGTGCCGGCGATCGCGTTTCCGCTGCTCGTCGTGCAGGGCTTCGCGGCGAGCTTCTGCGTGCTGCTGTACAACATCACGCAGGTCACGTTCCGCCAGCGCATCACCCCGCCGCGCCTGCTCGGACGCATGAACGCTTCGGTGCGCTTCGTCGTGTGGGGCGTCATGCCGATCGCCGCGCTCCTGTCGGGGCTGCTGGGCACGTGGCTCGGGGTGGTGCCGACCATGTGGATCGGCGCCGTCGGCCAGGTGCTGGCCGGCCTGTTCGTGCTCACCGGCCCGTTCTGGTCGATGCGCGAGCTCCCCGACGCCCAGCACGAGCCGCCGAGCGCTCATCTGCCGTTCTGAGGGGATCGAGCGTTCTGCGGACGATTCACGTCCATGCGATCCGCAGAATCGCGGATCTCCGCGCAAGCGCCGCCAGGCCCGCCTAGCGCGGCAGCGCCCCGAAGAACTCCGCCACGTCGGCCGCGTAGATCGCGGGCTGCTCGAGGGCGGCGAAGTGGCCGCCGCGCGGCGGCTCGGAGTAGTGCGCGATGCGGTAGTGCTCTTCGGCCCAGCGGCGTGAGATCGCGTTGATCTCGCCGGGGTAGGCGGCGACGCCGGTCGGCACCTCGGGAATCGGGTGCGCGCGGCCGTCCGGGTCGAGTCGCGACTCGTAGTAGATCATGGCGGAGGATGCCGCCGCCCGCGGCGCCCAGTAGAACATGAGGTTCGTGAGCAGGTCGTCGACTGCGAACACCTCGAGCCCTCCGTCGCTCCACGCGTGGAACTTCTCGAGGATCCAGGCGGCCAGTCCCGCAGGCGAGTCGGTCTGGCCGACACCGAGCGACTGGGGCTTGGTGGCCTGGAGCTGCGCGTAGGCGCGGCCCGTGGCATCCATCGCGTTCCAGCGGTCCAGTGCCGCGCGCTCGCGCTCGGTGGGGTCGTTCTCCCACCAGGCCCGCCGGTGGTTGCTCAGCAGCGGCAGGTTCGTGTGGAACCCGATCACGGCATCGGCGTGCCGCTGCGCGAGCCGCGACCCGACGATCGCGCCCCAGTCGCCGCCCGCGACGCCGTAGCGGTCATAGCCGAGCTCTTCGGTCATGAGGGTGTGCAGCGCATCGGCGATGCGGGTCGTGCCCCAGCCGGGCTCAGCCGGCTTGCCGCCGAACCCGAAGCCGGGAAGCGAGGGCATCACGAGGTCGAACGCGGGCCGGCCGGGAACCGGATCGACGAGCGGCTCGATGACGTAACGGAACTCGGCGACCGACCCCGGCCAGCCGTGGGTGAGCAGCAGCGGGATCGCGCGCGGGCGCCCCGACCAGGCACGGAACACGTGCAGTTCGACACCGTCGACCGGCACGAGCACCGGGTCGAGCGCGTTGAGGCGCCCTTCGTGCGTGCGCCAGTCGTACTCGTCGGCCCACACGCGGCACAGCTCGCGCAGGGTCGGCAGGTCGACGCCCGCCTCCCACGGCGCTGCGGGCAACGGTTCGGGCCAGCGGGTCTCGTGGAGCCTGCGGCGCAGGTCGTCGAGGTCGGCGTCGGGCACGCGGATGGGTGCGGACAGGTGGGATGCCTCGGCCATGCCCCGATTCTGCACCCGGGCGTCGGCATCACGCTCGCGCCGGGCGAGCTATGCGGAGCGGGTGCGGCATCCGCTCTGCACCGGAACCTCGGGAATACCTCCCAGGTCCATGTGCTTGCATAGGGCTGGGCCAACGGCGTCTCGGACACCACCCACCGAAACCCGGAGGCCACCATGTCGCTTGTCGCCGACCGCATCGCCCAGACCGAAACGCCCATCCTCGACGTGCTCGCCGAGCGGTGGAGCACCCGCGTGTTCGACACCGAGACTCCGATCGACGAGGACGCCCTCGCCGGCGCGCTCGAAGCCGCCCGTTGGGCGCCGACCGCGGCGAACACCCAGCCGTGGCGTGTGATCGTCGCCCGCCGCGGCAGCGACGCGCACGCGAAGGTGCTGGCATCGCTCGCCGGCTTCAACGGCGCGTGGGCCGGCGATGCCGGTGCGCTCGTGGTGTTCGTGGCCGAGACCACGCGTGAGGGCAAGCCCCTGCTGTGGGCGCAGTACGACACCGGCCAGGTGGCCGCGCACTTCACCGTGCAGGCACACGCCGGCGGCCTCTCGACCCACCAGATGGGCGGCTTCGACCGCGACGCGATCAGCGCCGCCTTCGGGCTGGGCGAGGACTTCACGCCGGTCACGGTGATGGCCGTCGGCGAGCTCGGCGACATCCGCGCCGCGTCGCCCGAGCTGCAGGCGCGCGAGAACGCGCCGCGTGAGCGCCGCACGATCGCCGACTCGGTCATCGTCGACGACTGAGCCCCACCCGAGAGTGATGACGGATGCCTCGCCCGATCGTTCGGGCGAGGCATCCGTCATTCGTGTCTGAGGCGGCTGCGCCGCCTACTCGACGATCTCGGCCTCGATCACGTCGTCGTCTTCGGTGGCCGTCGCCGGACCGTCGCTTGTGAGCACGAGCTGCGAGCCGTCGAGAGCGACATCGACGCGCACGATGTCGCCGTCGCGCACCCCGCCCGACAGCAGCGCCATCGCGAGGCGGTCCTGGATCTCGGACTGGATGAGCCGGCGCAGCGGCCGCGCGCCGAACACCGGGTCGTAGCCGCGCTCGGCGAGCCACGCGCGGGCGTCGGGGGTGACCGCGAGGGTCAGCCGGCGCTCGTGCAGCCGCCGCTGCAGCGCGTCGACCGAGAGCTCGACGATCTGGGCGAGGTCGTCTTCGGTGAGCGCCTGGAAGATCACGATGTCGTCGAGGCGGTTGACGAACTCGGGCTTGAACGCCTGGCGCACCAGGCCCTGCACCTGCTCGCGCTTCTCGGCGACCGACAGCGTCGGGTCGATGAGGATCGGCGAGCCGAGGTTCGACGTGAGGATGAGGATCACGTTCTTGAAGTCGACCGTGCGGCCCTGGCCGTCGGTGAGGCGGCCGTCGTCCATGACCTGCAGCAGCACGTCGAAGACCTCGGGGTGCGCCTTCTCGACCTCGTCGAGCAGCACGACCGAGTAGGGCCGACGGCGCACGGCCTCGGTGAGCTGGCCGCCCTGCTCGTAGCCGATGTATCCCGGAGGGGCGCCGACCAGGCGCGAGACCGAGTGCTTCTCGCCGTACTCCGACATGTCGATGCGCACCATGGCGTGCTCGTCGTCGAAGAGGAACTCGGCGAGCGCCTTGGCCAGCTCGGTCTTGCCGACGCCGGTGGGACCGAGGAACAGGAACGAGCCGGTCGGCCGGTTCGGGTCGCTGATGCCCGCACGCGAGCGGCGCACGGCATCCGACACCGCCTTCACGGCCTCTTTCTGCCCGATCAGGCGCTTGCCGAGCTCTGCCTCGAGGTGCAGCAGCTTCTCGGTCTCGCCCTGCAGCAGACGCCCGACCGGGATGCCGGTCCACGCGGCGATCACCGCGGCGATGTCTTCGTCGGTGACCTGCTCGTTGACCATGCGCTCGACGGCCGGCTCGGCCTCCTCGTCGCGCTCGGCTTCGGCGATCTCGGCCCGCAGGTGCTTGATCGTCTCGTACTCGAGCCGTGAGGCCTTCGCGTAGTCGCCCTCGCGCAACGCGCGGTCGCGCTCGGTCTCTGCCTCGTCGAGGCGCTTCTTCAGCTCGCCCACGCGGTTGAGCCCCGCGCGTTCGCGCTCCCAGCGCGCCTCGAGCAGGCGCAGTTCGGCCTCGGCCGCGCCCATCTGCTCGCGCAACTTCGCGAGGCGCTCTTTCGAGGCGTCGTCCTTCTCCTTCTTGAGGGCGAGCTCCTCCAGGCGCATGCGGTCGACCTGGCGCTTGAGCTCGTCGATCTCGATCGGCGACGAGTCGATCTCCATCTTGAGCCGGCTCATCGCCTCGTCGATCAGGTCGATCGCCTTGTCGGGCAGCTGCCGGCTCGGGATGTAGCGGTTGCTGAGGGATGCCGCGGCCACCAGCGCGCCGTCGGTGATCGTGACGCCGTGGTGGGCCTCGTAGCGCCCCTTGAGCCCGCGCAGGATCGCGATGGTGTCTTCGACGCTGGGCTCGCCGACGTAGACCTGCTGGAAGCGGCGCTCGAGCGCGGCATCCTTCTCGATGAACTCGCGGTACTCGTTGAGCGTGGTCGCGCCGATGAGCCGCAGCTCGCCGCGCGCGAGCATGGGCTTGAGCATGTTGGATGCCGCGACCGACCCTTCGCCGCCGCCCGCGCCCATGAGCACGTGCAGCTCGTCGATGAAGGTGATGATCTTGCCGTCGGACTCGGTGATCTCTTTGAGCACGCTCTTGAGCCGCTCTTCGAATTGGCCGCGGTACATCGCGCCGGCGACCAGGGCCGAGATGTCGAGCGCGACCAGCTCTTTGTTCTTGAGGCTCTCGGCGACATCGCCCGCGACGATGCGCTGGGCGAGGCCCTCGACGACGGCGGTCTTGCCGACGCCGGGCTCGCCGATGAGCACGGGGTTGTTCTTGGTGCGGCGGGTCAGCACCTGGCTGACGCGCCGGATCTCGCTGTCTCGCCCGATGACAGGGTCGAGCTTGCCCTGTCGGGCGCGGTCGGTGAGGTTGATGCCGAACTGCTCGAGGGCGCTCTGCGAGTCCTCCTGCCCGGGCTGCTGGGTGGCGTTCATGTGTCTCCTGAAAAACTGCGGGACTCAAAAGTTGAGTCGCTCAGGCTCAAGTTTACCAAACACCTTTCGCGAACGCCAGGGTCACGCCACCGTCTCGAGCGGCCGCGGGACCGCCATCTCGTCGAGGTGGCACGCGAAGCGCGCCCGGTAGGCCGTGGGCGTCGTGCCGAGCACGCGCGTGAAGTTCTGCCGCAGCACGGCGGCCGACCCGAACCCGCACTCGTACGCGACGCGGTCGAGTCCGAGATCGGTCGTCTCGAGCAGCCGCTGGGCGTGGATGACGCGCTGGCGCGCGAGCCACGCGGCCGGCGTCGCCCCGAAGTCAGCCTTGAACCGGCGCGCGAACGTGCGCGGCGACATGTGTGCCTTCGCGGCGAGCTGGTCGACGGTCAGGTCGAGGCGCAGGTTCTCGAGCATCCAGTCGGTGACGGGCGCGAGCGACAGCGACGTCGTGGCCGGCATCGGCTTGTCGATGAACTGCGCCTGGCCGCCGTCGCGCTGGGGAGGAACGACCATGCGCCGGGCGATCTTGTTGGTCATCTCGGCGCCGAGCTCCTGGCGGAGCAGGTGCAGGCACGCGTCGATGCCGGCGGCGGTGCCGGCGCTGGTGATGATGCGGCCGTCCTGCACGTAGAGCACGTCGGGGTCGACCTCGATCTGCGGGTACATCGCGACCATCGTCTGCGCGTACATCCAGTGCGTGGTGGCCTTGCGCCCGTCGAGCACGCCCGCTGCCGCGAGCACGAACGAGCCGCTGCACACACTCAGCACCCACGCCCCGCGCGCCACCGCATCACGGATCACCTCCAGCAGGCGCTCGTCGATGCGGCCCCAGTACTCGCGCGGCGTCGGCGAGACCACAACGAGGTCGGCTTCGTACGCGAACGACAGGTCGCTGCGGACGTTGATCGAGAAGCCCATCTTCGACTCGACCACGCCCGGCTCGGGGGTCACGATGCGGAAGTCGAAACTGGGGATACCGTCATCGGACCGATCCAGCCCGAAGGCCTCGCACGCGACGCCGAACTCGAACGGCGCGAACCCGTCTGTGACGATACAGGCGACGGTCTTCATGGGGAGCCTCCGTGAGAGCGCGAGGAGCGTGGCAGGAATCACGCGAACGGTGTCCATTCTGCCACTCGTGGCAGGAACAACGCAAGCGTAGCGTTCCTGCCATGTTGATTCTCATCGCATTCAGTGCCCTCGCGGTGGCAGGAATCGTCGGATCCCTGATCGCCGTCACCAAAGACGGATACCGTCCCGCCCTCACCGACCGGGCGCGCGTCCCCTGACCCCCGCCGACCGGGGTCAGCGGCGCACGCGCTCGTAGACCTCGACCATCGCGGCCGTGCGCGAGGACTGCCGGAACCGCTCGCGGACCGACAGGTCAGGCACGGGCGCGGTGCCGGCCTCGATGTCGGCGGCGGCGCGCCGCAGGGCGGCTGCCAGCGCAGGAACAGTGGCGGCGGCCTCGGCATCTTCGGCCACCTGCCACAGACCCGACCCGAGTTCGCGCGCGAGATCCGGGTCGCTCACCACCGACGGCGTCCCGAGCGAAGCCGCCTCGAAGATCGTCATGCCCTGCGTCTCGAAGCCGATCGAGGTCTGCACGACGGCATCCGCGCGCTGGATCGTGCGCAGCGTCTGGTCATACGTGAGCTTTCCGACGAACTCCACGGTCCCCACCGCCCGCCGCTTCGCGACCAGTCGCCGCGCCGCGGCCAACTGCCCCCCGCCGCCCACGACGATCACCTCGGCGTCGACGCCGGACTCGGCGACCGCCTCGAGAAAGGGCAGCAGCCGCTTCTCGGGGCTCATGCGCCCGAGCCACACGAACACCGGACGCCGCCGGGTCGGGCGGGACTGCGCGGCATCGGCGAGCGCGGCATCGAGGGCGTCGTCGTCGATGCCGTTCCACACGACATCGACCGCGCCGGTCGCGACGCCCGCGCGGGGCACGACGCCGTGCTCTTCGAGCCTGCGGGCGAAGTGCGCCGAGGGCGCCGTGACCGCACCCGCCCGCGACGCGAAGCGGCGCAGGTACGACCAGCCGTCGCGGCCGGGCTCGCGAGGCGCCGAGGGGCCCAGCATCCGGCGCTGCCACGCGCCCAGCACCCGCAGCACCAGCCGCGGGAACGGCGCCGTCGCCTCGATGCCGACGTCCACGCGATTGTGCATCGTGTGCACGACGGGCAGTCCGTGCCGCGCGGCGAAGCGGTGCCCGAGGAATGCCCCCCAGAAATCGGCCTGCACATGCACGACGTCGACCGGCGGACGGGCGGCGAGCGCGGCATCCACGAAGCGATCGGACCGGCGGCCCGGCCACGCGAACGAGTACTCCCGGTCGAGGGTGATCGGGATCGACGGCAGGTCGACGTAGGCCGTGTCTCCGGCCGCAGCGACGCGCTCGGCCACCGCGCGCCCGCGCGGCCCGTGCATCGCGGGGGCCACGACGGTGACGGTGTGCCCGGCCTTCTCGAGAAACCTGCGCTGCAGCCGCGTCGAGACCTGCGCTCCGCCGAGCGACTCGACGTGCTGATCGCCGAACATCACGACGTGCACGGCGTCACTCCGGCAGCGGCTCGTCGCGGTACAGCGCCTCGAACGTGTCGAGCGTGCGGGTGATGTCGTGCACCTTCACGCCCTCGAGCGAGGCCCGCTGCATGCGCAGTCGCTCCTCGGGGGTCTGCCGCAGCACGCGGTCGATCATCGCGGCGAGCCCCTCGACGTCGCCCGGCTCGAACAGGTATCCGTTCTCGCCGTCGTGCACGAGGTGGGGCAGCGCCACTGCGTCTGCGGCGATGATCGGCAGGCCCGAGGCCATCGCCTCCATCGTCGCGATCGACTGCAGCTCGGCGATCGAGGCGATCACGAAGGCCGAGGCGCGCGTAAGCAGCGACCGCAGCTCTTCGTCGCTCGTGTGCCCGTGGAAGGTGACGCGGTCGGCAAGGCCGAGCTTCGCGGTGAGCTGCTCGAGGTTGCGGCGCTGGTCCCCGTTGCCGACGATGTCGAACGTCACGCCGAGCGTGGGATCGAGCGCGGCGATGGCCTTGAGCACCACGTCGATCTGCTTCTCGGTGGTGAGCCGGCCGACGAACACGAGACGGTTCGCGTCGCGAGGGGTGAGGTCGGCGGTGTAGTTCGACGCGTCGATGCCGCAGCTGATCGGGATCACGCCCTGGATGTCGATCGTCGCCTCGAGAAAGTCCGCGGCCTTGCGGGTCGGCGTGGTCACGGCGCGGGTCAGGTCGAACGTGCGCTTGGCGTCATCCCACGCGAGCTTGATGACGATCTTGTTGAGGAACGCAGGAAGCGCCGTGAAGTCGATGACGTTCTCGGGCATCACGTGGTTGGTCGCGATGATCGGGACGCCGCGCTTGCGCGCCTCGCGCGAGAGGCCGCGCCCGATCACGATGTGCGACTGGATGTGCACGACGTCGGGGTTCACCGCGTTGAGCACCTTGCGTGCGTAGTGCTTGGAGCGGAACGGCATCACGAACGTGAGCCAGTCGTGCGGGTACCAGCGCCACGACGGCAGGCGGTGCATCGTGACGGGCTGGCCCTCGATCGTCTCGACGAACGTGCCGTGGTTGCGGTGGCCGGCGCTGGGCGCCGAGACGTGCACGTCGTGTCCGCGCGCGACGAGTCCGGCGGCGAGGCGCTCGGCGAAGCGGGCGGCGCCGTTGACGTGGGGGAGGAAGGTGTCGGCGCCGATCAGGATGGTGAGCGGGCGTGCCGCGGCGGGCTCGGCCGGTTCGGCGGGAGGCACGGCGTCGGCGCGGGTGTCGTCGGGCGTCGCGGGATCGGTCACGGGTGGTGGATGCCAATCTGTGGGGGCCGGCGAGGTGGCTGTGCGGCCCCTCAACTGTACCCGAGCGGGTTTGCGCACCCCGGAGAACCGCGCTGTGGCGTCGCGTCGGATCGGCTGCGGCATCGGCCCCGTACTGTGGTGTGCATGCCACGACTGCAGGCCGACGCATCCGCACAGAAGTGGGTCGCGGTGACGGGCTCGCTCGGATTCCGCGGTCGGCGACACCGCAGGACCGCGATCCGCATGCTGCTCACGCAGGCGAACCGTGCGATGGGCGCCACCGAGCGGCCGGGCAGCGGCGTGGCGGCGTGGGTGATGAGCCAGGCCGCCCCGCTGCTCATGCGGCGCGCGGGCGGACGTGTGCTCGTGTGGGTGTGGCGGGCCGACCCCGACCTGCTCGTCGTGCTCGCTCAGGTGCAGGAGGCCACACCGCAGCTGCGCACGGCACGGGCCATGATGCCGATCGAGTACGACGACACCGAGGAGTTCCGAAACCCCCATCTCGGGTCCGGCGAGAAGCTGCGCATCGACCTGCCGCGCGATCCGAACACTCCCCCGTTCGCGACCTACACGTGGGACACCGGCACGCACCTCGTCACCGTCACCGCCGTCTGCAGCGACCGCGAGCGCTTCGGCACGGTGATCGGCGCCGTCGATGAGCTCGCCCGCACGCTGCGGATCGTCGAGGACCTCCCGGCGGGCGAAACCCCGAACGTGCTGCGCATCGAGCCCGGCCCGTGAGCGAGAAGGAGATGGATGCTGTGACCCCGCCGATCGACACCGCCCAGGCCGCCGGCGGGCACCCTTCCGCGCACCGCCCGGTGCGGATCGGCGTGCAGCTGCCGCCGCAGCACTCGTCGATCGCGCAGTACCGCGACGCGGTGCTCCGCGCGGAGGACCTGGGTGTGGACGCGGTCTTCAACTGGGACCACTTCTTTCCGCTCACCGCGCCGTTTGAGGGCGACCACTTCGAGGCGTGGACGATGCTCGCCGCGATCGCCGAGATGACCGAGCGGGTCGAGTTCGGACCGCTCGTGAACTGCAGCTCGTACCGCAACCCCGATCTGCAGGCCGACATGGCGCGCACAGTCGACCACCTGAGCGCCCGCGCGAACGGCACGGGACGTCTCATCTTCGGCACCGGCTCAGGATGGGCCCAGCGCGACTACGACGAGTACGGGTACGCGTTCGGCACCGTCGGGTCGCGCCTGGACGACCTCGCCGAGGACCTTCCGCGCATCCTGCGGCGATGGGATGCCCTCACCCCCGCCCCGACGCGGCGCATCCCGGTGCTGATCGGTGGGCAGGGCGAGCGCAAGACGCTACGGCTCGTGGCGCGCCACGCCGACATCTGGCACACCTTCACGCGCCTGGACGACCTTCCCCGCAAGATCGGCGTGCTGCACGAGTGGTGCGCGCGCGAAGGACGCGACCCGGCCGACATCGAACTGTCGACCGGGTTCACGGTGCGCGGCTTCGGGCCTCTTCTCGAGACGCGCGCCGACCATCTGTACGCACTCGGCTTCCGCTTCTTCATCCCCGCGATCGAGGCTCCGCAGTTCGATCTGAGCACGCTCGCGCCGCTGCTGGACTGGCGCGATCGTGTCAACGCGTCCCTCGCCTGAGGGCGCGGCCGCAGCCGACACCGGCCCCGGGCGCCGGTTCGGCGGTGAGTGCGCCGATGTCGCACCCACCGCCGACCCGGATCACGCCCTGCGCCGTCGCGTGCGCAGCAGCAGCGCCCCGGCCAGCACGGACAGGAAGGCTGCGGCGCCGAGCGTCCACGCGGCGGCGGAGTCGGCCCCGGTGATGGCGAGGTCGGGCACGATGACGAGAGTGTTCTGAAGAGCCAGTTCGGCCGTCGTCCCTGCCGCTGCGGTCACGATGACGACCGCGGCGGCCGACCCGTCTTCGGTGCTCACCTTCACGTTCTCGTCTTCACTGGACCATCCCGCGGCGGCCCACCGGATCCTGTCGGCGAGTTCGCCGGCGTGCTCTTCGACCTGCACCTGCGTTCCGAGAGGGACGTCTTCTATCGTGACCGGGGTTCCGGCCACGAGGGACACCGTGCGGGTCTGCGCGTCTCCCTGCAGATCAGTCCACGTCAGGGTGACCGGGAAGGCGGTCGCCGACGACCGGGTCGCCCCGTCACCGGTCAGGGACTTGATGATCGTGAGAGATCCGACGGAGGGCACAGCAGTGTTGACCAGTTCCACCCTGGCCGTGGCGGCAGCACCGATCCTGACGGTCGCAGTGCCGTCGTCGTTCGCCGCGACGCTGTCACCGCTCCATGCGGGGGTCGCCCACGTGAACTGGGGCGTGCCGTCGGGGGCGATCTCCGACAGCGTCACCTCGGTGCCGTGCGGGAGCTGATGCGGGAACTCGACAGCGCTGCCGTCAGCGGGCACCTGGAGCTCGACGGACTGCGGCCCGTGTTCATCCACCCACGATGCGATCACCGTCACGCGGTCCGGCACACCGGCATGGCCGGGACGGACCCCCTCGATGTGCTTGGCGAGCGAGAAGGTCCCCGGCGCCCATGTGGCTTCGTTGATGACGGTGACGAGAGTGACGTCGTCCTGCTGGTCGGAGACGATCACGGTCGCCGACCCGTCGCCGTTGTCATCGACGGCGACGCCCGTGATCGTGATCGATCCCCACACCACGGTGTCGAATCCGGGGCGGGTGCCCTCGGTGATGGTGACGGCGGTCCCGGCCGGAAGCTCCACCCCCAGCGGCGTGGGCTCGACCGCGTTGATCGTGAGTTCACGGGATCGCATGGTGCCATCCGGATCGATCCACGACACGGTGACGGGGAACTGTGTGCGGGCATCCACCTCGCCGGCCGCCTCGCCGCCGATGCCCTTGATCAGGGCGATGCCGGCGGTGGAGGTCGCTGCGTGATTCTCGAGCGTGACGGTCGCATCCGCATCGCGTCCGATCGTCACGATCGCCGAGCGCCCGTCGAGCGCCACACCCGTTCCGGACCAGACCGGTGCGCCCCAGGCGATGGCGTTCCCATCGGCGAGCGGCGTCTCGGTGAGCGTGACCTCGGTGCCGATCAGGAGGTTCTCTCCGAACGGGACCGGTGTTCCGTCGGTCGGGACGGTGAGCGTGGTCGAGCCCTCGGCACCCTCCTGGTTCCAGGTGGCGGTGACGGTGACCGCATCGGGAACGGCTGAGTTGTCGGCCTGGCTGCCGGTGACGGTCTTCATCAGAGTGAAGGTCCCGGTGGTGCGCGAAGCACTGTTGGTGACGGTGACCGTCGCCGGATCGGTGGCGTGTGCGGCTGTGACGACGACCTCGGCCGGGGTGAAGACCGGTTCGGCCCAGGTGAGGGCGTCGTCATCGGTGGGTCGCGTCTCGCTGAAGGTCACGATCGATCCGATCGGGAGATCCTCCAGCAGCAGCGGGTCGCCCACGGTCAGATCGAACAGGCGGTCCGGCTGGGCGGGCACCTCATCGCCGAGCGCGCTGGTGTCGATCCGGGCTCTGACCTGGTAAGTGCGCGCCGGGTCGACGAGATCGGCTGCGGCGCCCTCAAGCGCCTTGACGACGCTGATCGAACCCAGCAGCGCCTCGTTGGTGAGGCTGACGGACACGTTGACCCCGGGCTGGATCACCGCGGTCGCCGTCGCGCCGTCCTCGCTGACTGTCACCCCGGGGCTGGGCGCGAACACGGGGGCGCCGAAGACCACTCCGGGGATCGAGGGAAAGGTGGGCTCGGTGATCTCTACGGTCCAGCCGGTGCCGCGGGCGTTGAGGCCGCGGGCAGGGGGGCCCTGGAGCGGGACCTCCAGGTCGTACTCGTGCTGGAAGGTGCGGGTCGGATCGATCTCCTTCACATGCACGGTGAAGACGGCGTCGTCCGGAACCAGCTCGGCGCCTGGCGTGTCCGCGAGAAGCTTCTCGATCGACACCGATCCACGGGCCACTCCCTGTCCGGTGCCGCTGCCGCTGTTGAACTGCACGATGCTCGTCGAGTAGTCGATCCCCGTCCCGGAGACGGCGTTCTCGTACACGGTGCCAGGGGCGTCCATGCCACCGCTGGCCGTGCACGTGGTGTACCTGATGATGTACTGGTACTCGCGCGTGAACCCGTCACTCATCCCCGTCGGGATCGGCAGGTCGGTGGCGTCGATCTCGAACGTGAGCACATCGCCATCCAGCTTGACATCGGTGACGGAGGTCAGGTCGACGGGGCTGAGGCCACCGTCTTGGATCTGATCTCGGGCCTCGACCCGCAGTCTCAGTCGTTCCGCCAACGTGCCGGCCGGATCGCCCGCAGCGCAGACGGCCTGCGAGCTCGAGAGGGTGTCCGTGAGAACGAGGTGGTCGTCGATGCCCTCGATCACCTCGCCGGGAATCGCGATTCCCCAATCCAAAGTGGTCTGCGGCATGTGCTGCACACCGTCGATCGTCACCACAGAGGTGTTGAGCCCGCCGGTCTTGCCCCGCACACGATCCGGGACGGTCGCCCGACCCGTGGTGACCTGCCCGTCCACGTCGACGCTGTTGGCGTACTCGGTACCGCCCGCAGGAAGGCCTTCCGCGGACACACACGTGACATAGAAGACGACATACCGATAGTCGGACGCCTTGAACTCGAACTCCGCGTCGTCGATGTCGAAGCGAACCTGGAACGCCTGCTCCGTCGAGGACACAGTGGTCGCGGTGAGCAGGTCGGTGATTTCGCGCTGCGCCTGGTCGCTGGGGCCGTACCGCTCGATGACCCGGATGCCCGCAATGGTGTCAGGGCAGACCTCGTGTCCGGCACCGAGGGTCTCGGTCAGAGTGAATCCGTCCTTGCCGAGCAGCTGGTCACCGGCGACGATGACAGCCCAGGCGATCTTGCCGTTGCGAGCGCCTTCGCCCAGAACGCTGCCGTACTTGGTCAGCGACTGATGCCACGGAAGGTTCTCGACCTGCCCGGTTCCGACGCCGGCATCCCCCCACCCTTCGACCTGCACAGAGTTCTCATAGGTTGTTCCCTCCGGATCGATCCGCCCGTCGATCGTGCAGGTCGGATAAGTGACCCGATAGGTGACGTCCGGGTCGAATCCCTCCTCGGGGGCCGTCAGCACGATCGTGAAGTCCGTCGCACCCGGTTCAGGTGCGGTCGTGACCAGGTCGGTCGCATCCACCACCGTGGAGCCGCGCACCGTCTCGACCTTCAAGCCCGTGGGGCTGCAGAGCTGGTGCCCGGCGCCGAGGACATCGTGCAGCGTCACCGTGCTCTGGCCGGCCATCGTCGCGCCGGGAAGATCCACCGTCCACGTCATCGACCAGTTGTTCTCGTTCATCACGCCCGACTTGGACACCTCATCAGGCAGGTCGATGCCGTCATCGACACCGCCCTCCCCAGGAAGGCCCACCAACACCGGCTGGCCGTTCAGGTCGAACACGACTTCCTCTGCCGCGGTCGCCGCCACCGCCGTCACCTGCAGCTGCCAGGTTCCATGAACCTGTTCCGGCAACGCCGACACCACATCGGTGAGCTCGCAGGTCACGGTGCCCGTCGCGGGATCGGTGAGACAGTTGCCCCACACCGCCAGGTCACCGTTCTGATCGTTGCCCATCAGTGCGAAAGGCACAGCCTGCACATAGGCGAACTCAGCCGGCAACCCGATCGTGAACGTGTCCCCCGGGTGCGGGTCGGCATCCGTCGCATCCCACTCTCCAGACACAGTGAGCGTGTCGCCCACGGCCGCCTGCCTGTCGGCCGGTGTGATCGACACACCGCCGACCACGATGTCGGGGTTCGGGGCAGCGTGCGCGGCGGTGGGCGCCGCGACCAACGCGACGACGACGACTCCTACCGCGGCAACGGCGGCCGTCATCCGGTGCAGAACCACACGCCACAATCGGTTCACCCTCGGTAGAGTCCAAGACACAGCAATCTCCTCTGAACGGGCCAGCGACACGACGAAGCGTGAGTCGAATGAGCCGGCGTCGCTCCCCATGAGTGACGCCCCGCGCGGTCGATGAGGGCGCAGCAACAGCCCGTGCATCCGCGCGCCCCCATCGACTCTGCCGTGACAGATCGCGCGCACCCAGCCGATCCGCCCGCTTTCACGCCCCTACGCGAGAACTTCACCCGGGGACTAGACCAGGGGTGGAATCAGGGGAACGACCCGCGGCGCAGCCGGGGTCCGAAGCGGTCGAGTTCAGCACGACCTCTCGTATCGGCAGTCGTCTTCGATGCGCGGGAACCGCGCCCGGCGATCACGACGCGCTTGCCGCCACGCGCTCCCTCGGACCGGCTGCCACGGCGTCCTCGAAGATGACCCTGTGCCCGATCGGGAAGACCGACACGCGCCAACGGCCCTCGACGGCGCCCCAGATTCCGCGCGGAAGATACAGCGTGATGGCAATCGCGAGAACACCCAGGATCACGAGATACCACAGACCCAGTTGGCTGAGATAGATGTCCATCACGAAGTAGATGAGCGCGCCGATGATCGGACCCTCGATCGTGCCTATGCCTCCGATGAGCACCATGAAGATCATGAATGCGGAGTAGTTCACGCTGAAGATCACGTTCGGTGATGCCACGCCCAGCGCCTGGATGCAGATGATCGCCCCTGCCCCGGCGGCTCCTGCCGCGGCGAGGACGAACACGAGCCGCTTGGGCCGGCTGACCTTCACCCCCATCGCCTCTGCTGCCGTCTCGTTGTCGCGGATGCTCTGCAGAGTGGAACCGACTCGACTGCGCAGCAGGAAGTAGGTCGTCGCCACGACGACCACCACGAAGGCCAGCGCGGTCCAATAGGTGAAGAGATTGCGGTAGACGGGATCCTGCGTGATGTCGGAGATACTGCGCCCTCGTCCGAGTCCCAGCCCGTCGAACCGGATGACGATCTGCCGGGACACCTCCGCGATGACCCACGTGCCGATCGCGAAGTAGCCGCCGCGCAGCCGGAACGCGAGGAATGAGATCGGAAGGGCGATCGCGCCCACGACGATCGAGACTGCCAGGACGCTCAGGTAGGCGTTGACGCCCAGATCGTTGAGCACGAAGACTCCGTAAGCCCCCAGTCCGATGTACGCCTGCTGGCCCACGGAGATCATTCCCGCATACCCGGCCAGGAGGTTCCAGGTCGAGGCGAGGACGATGAGATAGAAGAGCTTGATCCACACCGACGTCACGCTCAACGGCAGGATGTACGGTGCCGCCGACAGAAGCAGGACGACGGCGGCGATGACCACCCCGGAAACGATCGCGCGACGCTGGTAGCGGTCGACGCGGTGCGCCGCACGGACGCGGAGGTCTGTCATGCGAACACCTTGCCCTTGAGGATTCCGGAGGGCCGGATGACCAGCACCGCGAGGAACACGAGATTTCCGACCAGCAGCGGCAGTTCGGGATTGATCTGCCCGGCGACGGTCTGCGCGACGCCGAGCACGATTCCGCCCAGGAGGGTGCCCCACAGCGACCCGAGTCCGCCGATGATGACGGTCTCGAACGCGAAGAGCACCGCGATCTGCCCGTCGATCGGCGTGACGCCACCCTGACGGATGCCCAGGAACACGCCTGCGAGCCCGGCCAGCACGAAGGCGATTCCCATCGCCGACGCGTAGACCGTGCGGTAGTTGACACCCATCAGGCGCAGCGTGTCTGGATCGTCCGACGCCGCGCGCATCTTCCTGCCCAGCGATGTGCCGTTCAGGAAGAGCTGAAGCCCGACGATGAGCGCGATCGCGACGGCCATGGTCAGCAGCGGAAGGACCCCGATGCTCATTCCGCCCAGCTGAACGCTCGCGACCGAGAGGCTCCCCGACGCGATGAGCTGCTTGTTCGTGGTGAACAGGCTGATGAGCGCGTTGGGAATGATCACCGAGAGCCCGAACGCGATGACCAGCGGGGCAAGCTCGCTCATTCGCAGGGCGCGCTGAAAGAGGAAGTACTGCGCGGCGAACCCGAGCATGAACATGATCGGGATCACAATGACCATCGCGAGCCAGACGTCCGCCCCGAAGGCCGCCATGTTCACGACCGCCAGGTAGGCGGCCAGGATCATCAGCTGGCCGTGAGCGAGGTTCACGATCCGCAGCACGCCGTAGGCGAGGGAGAGCCCGAGTGCGGACATCGCGAAGAGCCCGCCGAGAAGGATGCCCTGAACGAGGGCGTTGAGAATGTTCACGACGTCACCCCGTCGGTGGAGCGGGCGGGTCGGGCGCTGTGTCCGAAGTAGGCATCGGTGATGCGTTCGCGCGAGAGCTCCGCCGCCGGCCCCGCGAGAACGTTGCGTCCTTCCAGCATGCAGATCACTTCGTCGGCGAATCGGAGCGCGCGCGTGAGGTCCTGCTCGACGAGGACGATGCCGAGCCCCGCCGTGCGAACCGACGCGAGCGAATCGTAGATCTCGTCGACGACGATCGGGGCCAGCCCGAGGGACACCTCGTCCAGGAGCAGGATCTGCGGATTGGACATCAGCCCGCGCGCGATCGCGACGGCCTGCTGCTGCCCGCCCGACAGCCTCGCGGCGCTGCGCCGCAGCAGCGGCTCCAGGAGGGGGATCGCCTCCACCACCGTCCGCAGCGTCCACGCTCCCCGGCGCCCACTGGATGCCCCTATCATGAGGTTTTCGCGAACACTGAGGCCTGGGAACAGGCGCCGACCCTCAGGCACCAAGGAGATCCCTCGCCTGGTGCGTTGGTAGTCGGAGACAGCGGTGATGTCCTCGCCGCCGAACACAATGCGTCCCGCCCAGGGGCGGTGCGCACCTGCGATCGTGCGCAAGAGGGTGGACTTCCCGGCCCCGTTGGCCCCGACCAGGGCGAGCACCTCGCCGGCCCGCACGTTCAGCGAAAGGTCGCTCACCGCCCGCGCGTCGCCGTAGCCAGTGGTCAGGGAGTCGACTTCCAGAAGCGCGCTCACGCCTTCGTCCCCATGTAGACCTCCAGGACGGCGGGGCTGCGCATGACCGACTCCGGCTCGCCGTCGGCCACCAGAGTGCCCGAGGCCAGGCAGAGGAGGCGAGCGACCACCGCCATCAGGGCGTGTACGACGTGTTCGATCCACACGATCGTCACCCCCGAGTCTCGGAGTCGGACGATCGTCTCCACGAGGCTCTCGCACTCGGGATCGGTGAGCCCGCCCGCGATCTCGTCCAGAAGCAGGAGCGCCGGATCCGTGGCCAGTGCCCTCGCGAGCTCAAGTCGCTTCCGGTCCAGGAGCGGAAGCTGACCGGCGCGCGTGTTCGCGTGGGGAAGGAGCCCGCTGAGGGCGAGCGCCTCGAAGGCCTTCTCTTCGGCCGCACGGCGTCGAAGTCCGGCGCCATAGGTCGCCCCGACCAGGGCGTTCTCGAAGACTGTGAGGTGGTGGAACGGCAGGGGGACCTGAAACGAGCGGCCCATCCCGAGATGGGTCCGCTCCTCGGCGGGGAGCCTCGTGACGTCGCGGCCCTGAAACCTCACCTCGCCTGCCGTGGCCCTCTCGGCTCCGCTGATCACACTCAGAAGAGTGGACTTCCCGGCGCCGTTGGGTCCGACGATGCCGACGGCCTGCCCGGCGGGGACCGTGAACGTCACGTCATCGAGCACACGAAGGCTGCCGTACGACTTCGCGACTCGGCGCAGTTCAAGAATGCTGTTCATGGTCCCCACTGGGCAGGATCGTCCGGGTCAGGGGATGGGCGCGAGCGGTCGGTCGACCGGGATCTCGGAATAGGTGGTGTTGTCCACGACCACCCACTCCCAGGTGCCGTCATCGACCTTCTGCCATTGACCGACCACCGTCGGAATCGTGGCGACCCCGGGGAACGGTCCGGAGGTGAAGTCGATCTGTCCCGCGAGCGTCATCATGTCGAGGCCGTCGATGGCGGCGTTGAGCGCGGTCTTGTCCTTCGGATCGCCCGAGGCCTTGATGGCCTCGGCGAGCAGTTCGAACAGCGCCTCGTTCTGCGGCGTCGCCTGGTTCCAGGTCAGGCCCTCACCTTCCGGGCTCGCCTCGAACGCCTCGATCCACTCCTCGGGGGTTGTCCCGTCGAAGCTCGACACGAAGGGGAATGTCGGCCCCCACCACGTAGCGAAGGCAAGGCCCTCCCCCAGGTCGTCCGGAATGGAGGGGACGGTCTGCGGGAAGAACAGCGCCTTGCCGATGGTCGCGATCTTGGGGTGGAACCCCTGCTGAGCGGCCTGCGTCCAGAACGTCACGAAGTCAGGGGGGATCGGCACGCCCGCGAGGATCTCGACACCCTCCTCCTTGAATTTCGAGATGATGGACGTGAAGTCCTGGGTGCCGTTCTCGTACGCGCCCGGGTCGACGATCGTGTAGCCGAGCTTCTCGGTGAACGAGGCGTACCCGTTCTCGGGATCGCGGAACGCGCCGCCGTCTGCGTCGTTGGGCCAGAGCACCCCGACCTTCTTGTTGGTCTCCAACTGGTCCCAGGCGCGCGGCTCGACGTCGCCGAAGCCCTCGATGCCGAAGAAGAAGTGGTGCGACCACTTCATCGGATTGTCTTGGCCGAATCCCCCGCCGAACACCACGGCCTGCCATGGAGCGATGGCGGTGAGGCACGGGGTGGCGTTGGCCTCGCACTGGGCGATGACCGGATTCACCGTCTCGGGCGTCGAGGTGGCGAGGATCACATCGGCGCCGTCCTGCGTGATCAGCTGCTGAGCGAGCTCCCCCGCCTTGGCGGGATCGGATCCGGAGTCGCGGTCGAGGATCTCGATCCGGTAGGTGGTGCCGTCGACCTCGATGCCGTCGGCGAACTGCTCGCGCAAGTAGCTCAGCAGGTACGGATCGCCGTCGGTGAAGCCCGCATAGGCACCGGTCGCCGGATGGACGTAACCCACCGTGATCGTCTCGTCACCGCCGGATTCCCCAGCACCGGAGCCGTCGGTCCCGACGGGTGCGCATCCGGCGAGGGCGATCGAGGACACCGCGACGACGATGCCGGTCGCACGCAGCGGGCGCCGCGAGCGCAGGCGGGAAAGCCGCAGGCCGCGCTGTCGTTTCGAGGAGTTTTCGGGTCGGCTGAACATCGTTGTTGCCTCCAGTTGCCGCCCAGAAGACGGCGTTGTCTGTGCTGCGGTGGCGTCGAACCCACCAGATGCTGTGAAACGTTAGCTTCGGCCCGACAGGGGCACCTGACGTTTTGTGCACGAAGCCGGGTCGGCGCGCCAGGGCGCAGGCGCTTTGGTCCGCGACCGCCCGGGGCTGCGATAGTCGCTCGGGTTCATGCCGTACTTTCGGCGGAACGCTCGAGCGAACGTGGCCGCGTCCGAGAAGCCCGACATCTGGGCGATCTCGCCGATGGTGTGCTTCGCCATTCTCCCTGCCTCGGCGAGCAACCCGGCGGCGTGTTCGAGTCGGCAGACCCTGATCCACTCCGAGGGGCTCTCACCGACCTCGTCGAAGAGCTGATACAGCCTCCGGCGGGAGATGAAGTGCCGAGCCGCGAGGCTGTCGACCGTCAGGTCCGGCAGTGTGAAGTTGTGCCGGACGCAGTCTCGGACCGTCTCGAGCAGACCGATGCTCGTGCGGGGGACCACGGTCCCGGTGGCGAAGGAACTGCGCACCAGCGTCGCCGCGAGATCCGCGGCCGCGGCGGCGACGGCGGGCGAACCCTCCTCCTCTGCGGCCACGATCCGGGAGGCGAACGACTGCAGAACCCGGCCAGCGGGAAGCGCGGGGACGGCCATCCGCCGGCAGGCGTCGTCGATCATCCGTCGAGGAAGCGACAGCGCGCGCCGAGAGACCTGGATGATGAGCTGATGCTGTGCGCTTCGCGAGTAGTCCTGCTCGTACGGTAGATCTGTGGCGTAGACGGTGAGCGAGCCGGGGCGGACCGCGACGCTTCGACCACCCTGACTGACCCGCCCGGTCGAGCCGAGCTGGAACGACATATGCAGGTCGTCCGACTGAGCGCGCGCGGCGAGGCGTGCCGTCCTCTGCACCCGGGTTCCTTCGGTTTCGAGCAACGAGACCGATACCGCCGGGCCCACGCTCGCATGCTGCATCCGCGCCGAATAGCTCTCAGCGCTGGCCTGGCACAACAGGGGAACGAAGCAATTCGAAACGACCTCCTGCCACTCGTCGGCGCTTCTCGCCTCGATCACGACCACGCTGCAGTCACCTCTTCCCCGAAGTCGCAGACGACGGTACGTTCCGCTCTTCGGATTGTCAACGCACACCACAGCGCCCAACGTGCACAAAACGTCAGACGCTGCGCGCGAACCACCGCTAACGTCTCGCATCACACCACGGTCTTCGAGTTGCACTGCAACGACGGCGGACCGCCGACTGCGCGACCTTGGAGGCGACGATGACGTTCTTCGACACGAACGATTGGGACGGCCGGATCTTCGACGGCGGATGGGTGCGCACAAGCGCACAAGCCGAGGCCCGATCTCCTTCGACGGGTGCGAGCCTCGGCGCGTACGGTGTGGCGTCGGCCGAGGATGTCGACCGGGCGGTTCGGATCGCACGGTCGGCTCAGCGCGAGTGGGCCGCCCGCCCGGCCGACGAGCGAGCGGCCATCATCCGTCGCGCGGGCGACATCATCAGCGCACAGGCCGACACGGTCGCGAAGTGGCTGATCGACGAAGCGGGGTCAGGGCAGGGCAAGGCCGCGTTCGAAGCCGGCCTGGTCTCCAGCGAGTTCTATCAGGCTTCGGCCACGGCGATGATGCCGTACGGAAGCCTCTTGCAGAGCTCTCGACCCCGGCTGAGCCTCGCCCGGCGCCTTCCGGCGGGTGTGGTGGGGGTCATCTCGCCCTTCAACTTCCCGGCGATCCTCGCCGCACGCTCCGTCGCGCCGGCGCTCGCCCTCGGCAACGCCGTCGTCCTCAAGCCTGATCCTCGGACCGCGATCTCGGGCGGACTCATCGTCGCCGCAGCCCTGGCGGATGCCGGAGTCCCCGAGGGCGTCTTCCATGTCGTGCCCGGGGGTGTCGACGCAGGCTCGGCGCTGGTGGATCACCCCGACGTGCGGATAATCTCCTTCACCGGCTCGACCGAGGCGGGCAGGGCGATCGGCGCCCGCGCTTCGCAACTGCTCAAGCGCGCACATCTCGAACTCGGAGGCAACAACGCCCTGGTCGTGATGGCGGATGTGGATGTTCAGGCGGCAGCCTCCGCGGGCGCATGGGGTTCGTTCCTCCACCAGGGGCAGATCTGCATGACGACCGGCCGGCATCTCGTCCACGCCGACGTCTACGATGACTACGTCGATGCCCTCGCCGCGAAGGCCCGCGCGCTGCCCGTCGGCGATCCCTCCACGGGAGCGCCGCTCGGGCCGGTCATCGACGCGAAGCAGCGCGACAGAATCCATGCCATCGTCACCGAGACGATCTCTGCGGGAGCGCGGCTGGATGCCGGCGGCGGCTTCAACCGCCTGTTCTATCAGGCCACGGTGCTCTCCGACGTCCAGCCCGAACACGCGGCCTTCCACAAGGAGGTCTTCGGACCGGTCGCCCCTGTCGTCCGCTACACGTCAGAAGACGAGCTCGTCAGCCTCGTGAACGCATCCGAATACGGCCTGTCCCTCGGAATCCTGACGCGAGAACCGCTGCGCGCTCTGGAGCTCGCCGATCGGCTGCCCAGCGGAATCCTCCACATCAACGACCAGACCGTCGACGACGAGGCGCAGGCGCCCTTCGGAGGCATCGGCGCGTCGGGCACCGGCGCACGATTCGGCGGGCACGAGGCCAACATCGAGGCCTTCACCGAACAGCAGTGGGTGACCATGCAAGCCGAGATCGCCCGCTATCCGTTCTGACCGGCACCACCTCGAATCTGGAGTATCAGCGAATATGAGAGTCCAAGCAGCCGTTCTCGACCGCGTGGGAAGTGACTTCGTCATCTCGGATGTCGAATTGGCCGACCCCCAACCGCACGAGCTCATCGTCCGCGTCGTCGCCGCAGGCGTGTGCGGCACGGACATTCACGTGCAGCACGGCGCAATCCCCTTCCCGCTGCCAGGCGTGGTGGGGCATGAGGGCGCAGGCGTCGTGGAATCGGTCGGCTCGGCGGTGACCTCTGTCGCCCCCGGAGACAAGGTGCTGATGACGTTCACCAGTTGCGGCGCGTGCCGCAACTGCCTCACGGCTCATCCCGCGTACTGCGAGCGGTTCCTGACGCTCAACCTCCTCGGCGGGCGCCGCGCAGACGGCTCGGCGACGTTGCGTCGAGGCGATCAGGAGCTCAACGGCCACTTCTTCGCCCAGTCGTCATTCGCGACACACGTCCTTGCGGATGAGCGCGGAGTCATCCGCGTGCCGCACGACGCCGATCTCGAGATGCTCGCTCCGCTGGGGTGCGGCATCCAGACGGGCGCAGGGGCGGTGTTCAACGTGCTGCGCCCGGCCCCGGGCACGTCGATGGTCATCTTCGGCGCCGGCGCAGTCGGCCTCGCAGCGGTCATGGCAGCGGCTTTGAGCCCCGTCGCAGACATCATCGCGGTCGACCTCGTCGCCGCCCGCCTCGAACTCGCCGAGGAGCTGGGGGCGACCTGCACCGTCGACTCGTCGGTGCAGGACATCGCCGAAGTGGTCAAGCGCGTCACAGACGGCCGCGGCGCCGATTACGCGATCGACGCCACCGGCGTCGCGTCGGTCGTCGAGACCGCCGCGTCGATCCTCACACCGCTGGGTACCGTGGTGTCCATCGGCGCGCCCGCCCCGGGAACCACCGTCGCGATGGATGTCAACTTCATGCTCAACGGTCGCCGCTACGTCGGGGTGACGGTGGGCGATTCGATGCCCCAGGTGTTCCTCCCCGCCCTGGTGGAACTCGTTCGCACTGGGCGGATGCCGCTGCACAAGCTCATGCGCACCTACGATTTCACGGCGATCAACGACGCGGCGCAGGCGATGGCATCCGGTCAGGTGGTCAAGCCCGTGCTGACCTTCGCCGAGCCCCGTGACGCGTCCTGAGCGCACGGCCTAACGTTCCGCAGCCTCCTCGAGGAGCCCGTGCTGTCGAGCGACCGCGACAGCGCCGTGCCGGGAAGACACACGCAGCTTGCGATAGATCGACTGCAGCTGAGATTTGACGGTGTGCGGGGAGACGATGAGCGCTTCAGCGACCTCCCGCACGCTCCCATGGGTGTCCAGGGCGCGAAGCACGACGCGCTCACGTGGCGTGAGCGGACTGGACACCACGCTCTGCGAAGGCTCCGGCGGGGCCGGGACATCCAGGTAGGCGGCGACGGCCCGCGACGCCTTCTCGACCGCAAGTTCGTCGAGCAGGCGTCGGTCCGCAGCGGTGAGCAGAGCCACGTGCTGCCGCGGCCCCGATGTCTCCCACGTCGCCGCCGCGGCATTGACCCACTCCCACGCCAGCTCTCTGTCGCCGCATCTCAGGGCGGCGACCGCCCCCACGGTGCGGGTGTCGGCCCTGGTGCGCAGGGTGTGATCAGGAAGGTCGAGCGCCGCTATCGCCAGCGTCAGAGCATCCTCGACACGATCGTCCACGAGCAGGCGCACGATGCGTGCCGGTGCGAGATGCGCTCGGTCTGGAGGCCGGGAATCGAGCACTCCCGCGGCGGCTCGCCGGTCGCCTGCGGCGAGGAATGCGCGCCCCAGGACCGCGTGAAGGTGATCCGTCGCGACGTTGTCGCCGATCCCCGGTGGCCTCTGCCCCGCGAGTTCGGCAGCCACCCGCTCCGCCTCGGCGACGCCTTGCCCCAGGCCCGTGCGGGCCGAAACCGAGATGGCGGTGAAGAACGGCCAGAACTCGCTCGTTGACGTGTTGGCGTCGGTGTCCAGCAGCTTATCGGCCGCGTTCTGGAACTCCAGCGCGTCGAGCAGGCGATACCCTTCGGCCACCATGCCCATCGCACTCATGGACGAGCGGCGCAGGCTCACCGAGTCCGCGTCCGCGTCGATCGACGCCATGAACGCCTGGGCGCGAACCATGTCCCCGGCGAACGCGCTCGCACCGGCCGCGTAGACGGTCGCGTAGTTGCGTGCCATCGGCGATGTGCTGACCGCCACCGCTCGCGTCGCGGTCACAACCGCGTCCTCGATGCGCCCCTTCTGCATGAGGCTGAAGCTCAGCTGACGCAGAGCCACCCCCACGTGCTCCTGATTCGCAGTGACCAGATCCGCCGGAACCGCCTCCAGCGCACGGAGCGCATCGAGCGCCGTCTGCGCCGACTCCGGGAACGCGTATGCGATGCGAGAGGCGACGGCTTTCATCACCAGGAGCGAGAACGCATCGACCTCGGGTGAGATGTGGGGCGGGAACTCGGTCGAGTCGATCACGACGCGAAACACGCTGGGAGCCTCAGGGCGCAGCAGCGGGTTCGACTGCAGCGCAAGGCCCAACCCGAGCGCAAGCACCGGGTAGTCCGCAAGGATCTCCTCCGGTACCGTGCGCAGGACGGGAAGGAACCGATCCGAGACGCAACCGTCCGGATCCTGAATCATCAAGGACGCGAAGATCCGGTTGGCGAACCCGTAGTCCTCGCCCTCAAGCGCCAGTTGGAGGGCCTGATCGATCTCGCCGTGCGCCAAGAGCCAGGTCGCGCCCAGCACGCACAAGCGGCGGAACCTGTCGAGGTCTTCACGAGCACGGGTACGGAACGCCTGCCGGAAGGTGCCCACATACTGAAAGACCCGACAAGAAGTGCTGAACGGAATCCACCTGCCGAAACCATTGCGCTCGAGCATGCGCAGAAGCGGCTCAGGGTCGGGATGCCCGCTCAGTTGCTGTGCGGCGCCGACATCGAAGTACGGCGGGACGCTGGTGTCGGTGACGAACCTCACAGCGTCCGCGTTCGGCAGCAGCGACTCCAGCCGCGACGTGACGATCGAGTCCCAGTCCATGGAGCCAAGACTCGGGATGTCCCCCAACTGCGCCACCGCCAGAACCACTGCCCGCACGGTCAACGCGAACCCACCGGTCACGGCGAGAACGGTGTCCGCAAGACTCTCGTCATCGATGCCGGCCTGCTCATGCAGCAGCGTGCGGATCTCGTGAGCCGTCAGCGCCAGTTCCCGACTCGTCACCACTCGGCCGGCCCGTCCGTCAGGAGAGTTGAAGCCCGCAACGGCGGTGTTGCCTCGCGCCGCCACGACCAGACGCAGCGTCGGCACCGTTTCCAGAAGGCGAAGCAGGTCCTCATCGACCTGCGCGATCGCATCCGCCAGATGCTCATACGAGTCCAGAACGAGGGTGACCACCCCGCGATCGCTGAGAAGCGCTGCGGAAACCCGAACCGGATCGGCGCTCTCGGCATGCTGGTTCTCGACCCGCGCCGCGACATCAGGCGGCAGGTCCCCCGCCCGCACCAACGTCCTGACCACATGCTGCCAGAACGCCTGGCGCGACGAGATCCCGCTCGCCAGCGACACCCACACCACCGTCCCCGACGGACCGTCCGCCGCCCAACTGCGCAGCATCGTCGTCTTGCCGCTTCCACTGGGTCCCTGCACGACACAGACACGAACCAGAGGGGAATCCAGGATGCTCGTCAGCCGCGGCCGTCGCACCACTCCATCGATTGCGCTGAACTCCACCGCTACCCCATCACACCGACGTACACGTGGCCTCGTGGCGCGCACCCGGCCAAACGAACGCCGGTCGTCACTTGCGAATCCTCCGCGCACGCGCCCTTAATAACAGAGACGCACGGGAAGCCGTTGCATTACGCGAGTGCGAGTCTTGGTCGCCATGCCCGCTTTGCGCGGACGGTGATCTGCGGGTTGATCACGCCGCGATCTCAGTGGTGCTGTGAAGCGTTCCCGCTCAGCGGGGCTGAGGTCGCAGGGCCGATGGGCCGACGGCGGCGGGGTTGCCGCACCCGTTCGATTCAGCCGTTCTGCGTAACGAGCACGGCCCCGGTGCGTCCAGATCATTGACAGACACGGGACCCGAAGCCCGACTGCGGTCGAGAACTCTGGACGGAAGGACGCCACGTGCACTCCAGCAACACTTCGCGCAATCCGATCACCGACGAGGAACAGCTCTCCTCCTCCGCGAGATCCCACCCGCATCTCGACCCCGCCGAACTCGCCGAGCAATACCGTGTGGGAGCGGCGATGCTCGCCCCGCCGGGCGATGTGATCTGTGCCGCTTTGCGGCGGGCCCCCCTGGATTCAGCAGAGGCCGACGCTGAAGCCCTCCGAGCGTCCGTGACGATGGTGCTCGAGCGGCTCTGGGCTTCCGGAGCGCTGCATCCGGCAACCCGCCACGAACGACTCACCGGCATACGAAGCCGAGAGGTGAACGAAGACCTGCGCGACGTGCTGCATGAAGCCGAGGACTTCGCCGAGCTGATACTCCGCCGGAAGCAGGTCCACCGAGCGACGCCCACGCTGGCCGATGACATCGCACGAGTGATCGCGGGCTTCCTTCCGTGGCCGAGTCAGCAGAGCGATCCTGTCGAGCTTCGTGAGCAGCGCCTCGATCCGAGCGAGCTCTGGGAGTACATCTAACACCGGGCGCGCGCCTCCGGGGCCGACCCCTCAGCGCTCCCTGTCGGGGCTCCCGATCTGAACCGCCGTCTGGTCGCTCGCGATCAGCGGTGGCCCGAAGCCCCTCACGCCCACTCCGGACGCGGATCGACGGCGCGGCGGTGGATCAGCAGCTCCGGCGCGCGGGTGACGACCAGCCAGGTCGGCAGGATGATGAGGCACAGCAGCGGCAGCACAGGCAGGTCGCCGACGAGTGCCATCGCGACGAAGATCGCGATCCAGCCGTCTCGGGTCGCCGCGATCGTCATGCCCATGACCGCACAGGCGACGGCGAGAGAGAGGGGGATGCCGGGAAACAACGCGTTCGCGAGCAGTCCGAATGCGACCCCGATGAACACGATCGGGAAGATGCGGCCGCCGCGGAATCCGGCGCTCGCCGCAACGAGCAGTGCGACGGCTTTCACCCCCGCGAACAGTGCCAACTGCCACGCGGAGTAGTCCTCGGGGTGGGTGAGGAGCGTGCCGGCCTGCTCGAGACCCTTGAACATCGTCTCGGGGGTGCCGAGCACACCGAGCACACCGAGCAGCAGACCGCCCAGCGTCGTGAAGATCACCGGATGCTTCAGCGCGTGGAATGCGCGATGCACGAATGGGAACACCCACGCGGCGAGCACGACGACAAGGGCCGCCGCGATCGCGACGAGCGAGCCCCACAGCAGGTAGCCGGGCTGGAAGGGGCCCATGGGCTCGAGTGAGAAGCCGATCGGGTCGCCGCCGAGCAGCAGCATCGTCACCGCGCCCGCGCCGCCTGCCGCCAGCGGCAGGAACAGCTTGTCCCACAGCGACCCGCCGCCCCTGACGGCGGCGACCATGCCAGGAAAGATCAGCGCGCCCGCAACGGGTGTGCCGAACAGCGCGCCGATGGTCGCCGCCGACGACAGCAGCACGATGAGCGACAGCGGGATGCGCGTCGTGATGCGCGCGACGAGCGCGACCGAGAGCGCCGCGTTGATCGCCATGATCGGGTTCTCGGGGCCGAGGCTCACGCCGCCTGCCAGCCCGATGATCACCGTGACCGCGAGCGACGGCACGACGACGACCTTCGGCGGAGGCCCCGAGAGCTCGGTCGTGGCGGAGTCGGGCCCCGCGTGGCCGGGTGCGAACTGCACGATCAGGCCGATCGCGAGGCCGACGAGGGTGAGCATCAGGATGATCCACCACCACGTCTCGCCGGTCGCGCCGAACACGCCCGGCAGGGTCTCCCACAGCACGTCCTGCAGCCACTGCGCCGCAAGGTCGAGCAGCCATAGCACGACGGCCGACCCGACGCCGATGAGCACCGCGGGGATCGACAGCAGGAGCATCGTCCGCAGGCTCATCGGCCTGTTGTCGGCGTCCTGGCCTCCGGATGCCGGTTCGTGCGGTGCCGGATCGGTCACCGGGTCGCCCCTTCGTCGAGGCCACGCGCCTGCGTGCGCGTCGCGGCCCTCTCGTCGTTGCGCGAGGGCTGCTCGATGACCCACACCGCCGCGACGAGCGGCCTGCAGGCGAGCTGCCACCAGCGCTCCTCGGTCACGATCGCATGCTAGGTGTTCTTCCCATTGACGTTGTGGACGCGGTCGATGGGTGCTTGGCCTCCGATGCCGGTGTGGGGTCGATGGTGATTGTAGTGGTGCAGCCAGGCGGGGTAGCTTGCGGCTCGCTGCTGGTCTG
>NZ_JBFECU010000024.1:0-41084 GCF_041379855.1 Microbacterium sp. BWT-B31 | reverse complement strand
TGGGTCATCGTGGGATCTCTTCTTTGCTTCTTGGCGGAAACAACTGGTCATCCCACGGTGGCCCTCAATCGTCAACGACGACGAGGAACCGCAGGAAGTGACACCACGCTATGGGACGCACCCGGGATGATCCGCGTCGAACCCGAACATCCGACCCACTTGCGAAGTGCTCCCCGCCCGCGCGGGGATGATCCCGGGACCGTGACCAGAGACTCAGCGGCCGCGCCGTGCTCCCCGCCCGCGCGGGGATGATCCGCTCGCGCACGGCACGAGCCTGAAGATCGATTTGTGCTCCCCGCCCGCGCGGGGATGATCCCGCCCCGCAGACGGCCGCGAACTCACCGTACTGGTGCTCCCCGCCCGCGCGGGGATGATCCGGCGACGGGGCAGCCCGTCTTGAAGCCGCGGCCGTGCTCCCCGCCCGCGCGGGGATGATCCGAAGAGATGCGCGACGACGAACGGAACGCGGTGGTGCTCCCCGCCCGCGCGGGGATGATCCGTCGCGTCGCAGGGTGGAGTGTTGCGCGTCGAGGTGCTCCCCGCCCGCGCAGGGATGATCCCCGCAGCTCGGCGTAGTCGTCACGTTCGCTTTCGTGCTCCCCGCCCGCGCGGGGATGATCCCAACACCCGTTACTTTCTTCGTGACCGTCTGGCGGAGGATGCTGGGTGGTGACGGCCTGCTGGGCCCGGCATGATTGCTGCCCCCTGTCCTTGATGATCTGGGGGGTGTTGTCACCGGGTCTGGTTGGCGGTGTGTGATCGCTGATAGGGGCTGGACCCGAGCGTGCTCGAGGCCGTTCGTAACGTGGATGCCGAAACGCACCGTCGCGGGCGCCGTCGCGAGTGAAGCGGAGGACACTGTGGTCACCAGCATCGATAGATACGACGAGGTCGACGTGTTCGTCGGGCTCGACGTCGGCAAGGGCGAACACCACGCTGTCGCCCTTGACCGGGCCGGGAAGCGGCTGTTCGACAAGCCAATGCCGAACGACGAACGCCGGCTAAGAGCAGTGCTCGATCAGCTCGCGATGCACGGCGCGGTGCTGCTGGTCGTGGATCAGCCGGCGACGATCGGCGCGTTGCCGGTCGCGGTCGCTCAGGCTTGCGGGGCGCTGGTTGGCTACCTTCCCGGGCTGGCGATGCGGCGCATCGCGGACCTGCACCCGGGAGAGGCGAAGACCGACGCGCGGGATGCGGCGATCATCGCTGAGACGGCGCGGACGATGCCGCACACGCTCCGGTCGATCCAGGTCGCGGACGAGCAGGTTGCAGAGCTGAGCATGCTCTGCGGGTTCGACGACGACCTCGCCGGGCAGATCACCCAGGTCTCCAACCGGATCCGCGGCCTGCTTACGCAGATCCATCCCGCGCTGGAGCGCGTGATCGGGCCGCGGTTGGACCATCCGGCGATGCTCGATCTGCTGCAGCGCTACCCGTCACCGGTGGCGATGAAGGCAGCGGGTGAGAAGCGGCTCGGGAACCGACTGCTCAAGAACGCGCCCCGCAAGGGCCGCGTCTGGGCCGCCGAGATCGTGACGGCGCTGGGCGAGCAGACGGTCGTGGTCACCGGCACCGACGCCGCGGCCCTCGTGCTGCCGCGACTCGCGGAGCAGCTCGCTGCGTTGCGGAGACAGCGGGATGAGATCGCCGTCGAGGTCGAGAAGCTCGTCGAGCAGCACCCTCTTCAGCCGGTTCTGACGAGCATGCCCGGAGTCGGCGTCAGGACCGCGGCCCGGCTCCTCACCGAAGTCACCACCAAGACCTTCCCCGCCGCCGGGCACCTCGCCGCCTACGCCGGCCTGGCGCCCGTCACCAGACGCTCCGGGACCTCGATCCGAGGCGAACACCCCTCCCGCCGCGGGAACAAGATCCTGAAACGAGCCATGTTCCTCTCCGCATTCGCCGCGCTCCGAGACCCCAAATCCCGCGCCTACTACGACCGCAAGATCGCCCAGGGCAAACGCCACAACCAAGCCCTCATCGCCCTTGCCCGACGCCGATCCGACGTCCTCTACGCGATGCTCCGCGACGGCACCCTCTACCAGCCGCGAACCGTTCAGCTGGCGGCGTGATCTTCTTCGGCACGGTCATGCACGAGAACTACGGTCCCCTGATGGAATCGAATCTCGGGAACCCCGTTGCTGAGATCCCATATCGAAGAGTGACGACTACACCCTGTCTCTGACTTGAGCCGGTATGTCACGAGCACAAGGTTGGGAGCGAGTTCGTTGAACTGCCACTCGTCAGGCTCCGGGCATCTCGCGATCCGGCTCTGCGCCCAGAGCCGACACGATCTCTCCACGCGTCCAGCGCCGCCCGGAACGACCGATCTCAACAAAGCCCGCGCGAAGGAGCTTGTCGACCTCACCCCGATCTCGGCGGACATCGCTGGTGAGCAACGCCAACTCAGCGTCCTTGACGACGCGGAAGCGCTCACCAGATTCCCACATTGCTCTCGGAGCCTAGCCCCCAACCCGATCCGACTCGCATCCGAGCGGCACATCCAACGCCGAGCTCTCGCTTGACAAAAGACATAGGGGCACCCCCCCGAGGCGGCCCCACCACCTGGATGTGCTCCCCGCCCGCGCGGGGACGATCCCTGTTCCCACGTGGTCGACTGCTCGATCTGTCCGTGCTCCCCGCCCGCGCGGGGATGATCCCCCGTACCTTCGCAAGAAGGTCGAGGAGCGCGCGTGTCCCCGCCCGCGCGGGGATGATCTCAGGAAGTCGCCCCGATAGCCGGGAACCGTCACGGCGGGTTGGGTGCTCCCCGCCCGCGCGGGGATGATCCCGCAGCGCTCGACCCGGCGCACTACGTGAGCGCGTGCTCTCCGCCCGCGCGGGGATGATCCGTATCCGGGCAGCTTCGGCTATCCCGATCGTGTGTGCTCCCCGCCCGCGCGGGGAGCGTACCGAGGCCCTCGGTCATGTCCGCCTCGAGCGCGAGCTCGAACACAGTCTTCGTCAGAGTTCCCAGCAGCCCGCCCGGCGGAGCAGGCTGACACCCTGCCCCTGCTCCGCGCCATTCGCGCACGCCTACTTAGCGCGTCCGCGACGCTTCGCAGCGTTGCTCCAACCAGTACGCTGCGCAGCGCCGATCGCTCCACCCGTCGATGGCTGTGCTGCCTTATTAAGCTCGTGCGGACGCAGCATGAGCACCACGCCCTCGACGTCTACGGGCTCCCAATGGTGACCGTGCACAAGAAAGTCGAGTCGCTGCTCGTTCCGCGCCGAGAACACCATGATCGCGCGCCCTGACCGCACCATCTCAGTTGTGCGCTTCCACATCAGTTCGCGAACGCGCGTCGACACGGATCCGACGAAGACGCCCGCCGAGATCTCCAACAGCCACCGTGTCAGGTATCCGCGCAGCCCACTCGGGCAGGCCGTCAGAACAAGCACGACCATCGCTCAGCCGTCCGTCCCGTACGCGGTTGCGCCGGCTACATTCTGCTGCGCGCCATCCCACAGGTAGACGATGTTCTCGCCGGAAGTGGCATCCTCTTCACCGTCGTCCGGAAGAAGAAGACGGCGGATGTCACGCACACAGCGGTCAAGAAATGCACCGCCGCGGAACTGGTCGCGTAGTGCGCGGCGAGCCGCGCTCCCGATGTCGAAGGGCGCTTCCGCCGCGAGGTCGAATGCCAAAGGAATGGTGAGCTCCGCTTTGTACAGATCCGCGATGTCGTAGACGAAGGATCGAGCATGCCCCGTGTGGACGAACCCGAGACCCGGAGAGCACCCGAGCGCGACGATTACGGAGTGGACCACGCCGTAGAGGCTCGTGTTCGCCGCAGAGAGCGCTTGGTTCACGGGGTCGCTCGCCTCGAACACCGCTACGTCGTAGTCCCGTCGACTCCACGGCACTCCCGTGCGATTCGAATGATCTCGGTAGGCGCGACGGATGCGTGAGCCTTCACGACCTCGGAGCTGCTGAATCGTGAGACCCGAGGTGTCCTCTCCGGGGAACCGCATCGCATACATCTCACGGGCCACACGAAGCCTCGAACTCTGATTTGACATGAGTCGCGCCTGCGCCTCGAGCAGCCGCGAACTGTGCGAAAGGGAACGTCCATGCGCGTAGTATCGAACACCTTCCTCACCCACCCAGACCACCGTCGAACCGCTCTCTGCCATGAGCAGCATCGCTTGTTGCGTGACGGTGGTTCCGGGACCGAGCAGCAACGCTCCCAGCGAGGCAGCGGGAATACGCATCACTCCACGTTCCTCCGTCGCCGTGATGGCGTTCGCCTCGCGGTGAATACTGCACTTCTCGAGATAGATGAAGGTCAGGCGGTCCTGAGCACGAACCAGATCAGGAAGGTCCGGGGGCCTGGCCCCTGGTACTGCCATCACATCACCAGTCCGGAGCGATCGTCATAAGGCCGCATCCGTAGCTCTTGGCGCGACCGATCCCGTGTGTAAGGGTTCGCTTGAATGCCTCTCGGTCGGTGACAGTGAGAGTGCCTTCGAATGTCGCCACCCGCAGCGTCACGCGAGTTTCGCGTCTCGAGAACGTCAGAGTCCGTCGATCCGACACGACCAAGTCGAGCGCCGCCGGAATCTCGCCGTCCGCCGCGCTTTCGACAGCCAAAGCACGCGCAACCGTGAAGCCCGCTGCCTCCTGTCGACGCAGGAGCCACTCCTCCTGCTGCCGCGCGGTCACATGGCCGTAGACCTTCCCTCGCCGGCTCTCCTCGACACGCGAAGACCTCGTTGGGTTCGCGGTCAAGCGGAAGGCGTAACGGTGCCCCTGCTCAACGCGCTCGAGCAACGGTCCGTACTCCCGCACCTGTTGCGTTTCGGGCAAAGTCGGCCATCCTCCCTGTTCGGCGAGCGCGGTGAGGTCCGGGCGTTGAGGGCTAACGATGTACACGTTGCCTACCGTCTGGGAAAGATCCAGCCTCCACAGCACGCGTCCTTCCGGTCGCGCAGACGCATCCGGAAACGCCGCCATAACGGCCGCATGGAGCACGTGCGACGACTCGAAGAGCGGTCGGCCTGCGCGGCGGTTCGGGTTGAGCTGGACGCGCGAGAGGAACATCACACCTCCTCGTCCGCGACGAGAATCATCGGATCATGGCCTGTCGGCCGCGCCCGCTGCGCTTTCGATGTCGATGAGGTCCATATGACTTTCACATCCCGCCAGTCGTGACGCCGGCGGCGAGGATCGAAGCTTCGTGGGACGTCCTGCAGGGACACGTCAGCGGTCTCCCCGGCGTGAGCGTCGAAGAGCATCTCCAGCGGCGGATGTTGCTCGCCCGCGTGACGTCGGAAAGCCGGGGTTGCGCGCCATTCAGCCGTCGCGATCGCTTCTCGCAAGTATTGATCGACGATCTGGGTTCTGAGCGGACCCGCAGGCGGAAACGCTCGGCGCCCGAGGTAGAGCGGGAATCGCGGGCGTCGGAGTGCCTCCCGGATGTCAGAGATGACGACTTTGTCCACGGCATACAAGCCGACGAGAAACACTGCATCGGCGAGATAGTGCCTCTCTGAAAGCGGCATGGAAGTGCGGCCGTCCAGCGTACGTGCGGTCTGGAAGTCCCGCTCGATCCGGCCAGGCTGGTCGACGCGCACCCCGAACTCCAGTGAGTCGAAACGATGGAGCGAAGCAGTGCGGTCGAGCCCCATCGCAGCCGCCACCAGACCGATGACGCCACTTCGCGTCGGCGCGGTCTCGGTGGCGCGTGTTGCGAAGCGACTACGTGAGCCCCATGCCTGCTGGGGCCCCGCAAGGTCGATGAGAAGGGTGGGCATCGCGTCAGGCGCTCTCCGCCAGACGGCCGGATACGACGTCACCCAAGGCAGCGACAGCGGCGGTGAGAGACGTCGGCGTGCCCAGTTCGTCCAGCGCCGCCGTCGATTCGCCCACGCGTGCGACCCAGCTCTTCACGGGTGTCGTGCCGAAGACCGTGTCGATCCGTTGTGCATAGGTGCTCAGCTTCTCACTGGCCGTCCGCAGCCGCGGGTTCTCGGTGACCGCCTCTTCGAAGGCACCGACCAGGTTGACCGGCTGGCCGTCGCGGATGCTGAGCACGACGGCATCCGGCAGCGTTCGATTGGCGAAGCTGTTCTGCTTGCCGGACGGCATGCTCGTGACGAAGGCCAGCACGAAAGCTTCGACGGCGCGACGGGTCGCGTCGGCGTCACCCAGGTTCTTGAGCAGGCGGTCGACATCGACCGTCGCGTAGCGATAGAGAGTGGAGGAGTTGAACTCGACGGTGCCGATCATGCCTGCGCCGGCGTCCTCGTTCTCGTCGGCCGCCTTGTGGTCGTCCACGGCCGTGAAGTAGTCGAACTCTGCCTCGACGGGGTGCACGCTGATCGCATGGGCGACCTGGCACGCGGCATCGACGTTCAGATCGCTCGAGTCTGCCACCATCCTCCCGAAGAGGGAGAGATCGACCGAGTTGGAGGTGTCGAGTGCTCTCTTCACGTCTGCAGCCTTCAGCGCGGTTTTCGGGTCATCCGACGTGTTCGCATCGAGGCACAGCTGCGCGACGTTGTCGAGTTGGAGCGCACTGAGAAACAGAAGGTAGCCCGACTCGTCAGGGAGCGGGTTTTCGCTCGTGGACCTGCGTGCCGCGCTGAGCTTGATCCCGGCGGCGCCGAACGCGAGGCCAGCGAGTTCCTGCGCACGTTCGACCGAGATGCGCGCGTCCTTCGCGACGATCCGCTCGCCGAGCAGTTCGACCACACGCTTAGTGCGCATACCGAGGGAAGATGCGTCGAGGACGTCGGCGAAGGCGAGTCGGGTCGCACGCTTCCACGCTTGGCTGGAAACTCTTGCGCGTCGAACACCGCCGTACACAGCGGACTTCGGACTGCCGGTGTCGTCGCGATTGAGATTGCTGGGCGGGACCGTCTGCAGAATGCTGATGTCGAGGATGGTGCGGGTCATTGGTGCTCCTTTTCAGAACGGATCGAATATCTGGGATCGGTCAGTGCTCGGTCGTCGACGCGTCCGCGTCATCACCGTCGTCTTCGGGATTGTGCTCGCGATAGAAATGCCGGCCCCAGGCCAGCCGCACACCATCCGCCCCGCTCGTGCCCCGCAGGTCGAGCAGATCGCGCCCGAATTGGCCGTAGTCCAGAGGGATGCCGTGGGCGCGGAGTTGTTGGATCAGCCCGCGCGCGTGATTCATCGTCTCGTCCCAGGTCGTCGCCGTCGCCAGCGCCGTGAATCGAGCCCGCACGGCATCCCGCGCCCCGGATCGTCGACCGAGCAGGCGTGCAGAGCGGCCGAACGAGTAGCCCTTGCGATGCATCCTGGCGTCGCGATGGGACTGTTGATGAATGGCGAAAAGCGTCAGGGCTGCGTAGGCCGCTCGCTCGGCGTCAAGCGGGCGGTTGTCGAGCCCGTTCGGGTTTGGATACAGCCCCGCCATGGTCAGCCCAACGAGTCGCACATCCTCTCCGGGCTGCTGAGATGCGCCGCGCCGCAGCATCGCCAGTTCAGCGACCGCGGCGGGGTGGTCGTTCAGGTACCCGCTCTGCAGCCGCTCCGCTCTTGAAGCGACGTGGATGGCCAATCGCTCGCCGAGGGACTTGCGATCGGCGGCCTCCGGTTCCGCGGCCATGGTCATGCGGGTTCTCCTTCTCCATCGGGCCGGGCCGAGCCGGCGATCGCCTTCGCCGTGAAGGGCCCGAAAGTCTTGTTCAACGCTCGGAGGAACCAGCCCTCGGCCCGGGGGGTGGTGATGAGGTCGGTGCGTCCGCCTCGAGTCACCTCGCGTCCTGCCCATGCGGCAGGGCTGGCGCCGGTGACCGCCTCACGACCCAGCCGCATGAGCACAGAGTGGGCGCTGCGCTTCCAGCCGGCGATAGCGTCCAGCGGGTCCTCATCGCCCTGGAGCCCCGCGAGCCATGCACGGTACGGCCCATCGAGCGCGGCGTAGGCGAGATCCCCTGCGCGAGCACGACTCCCCTCGCCCGCCCCCCCAGCCGCCCGCTCGAGATTCTCGGCCAGGCGGCGCAGATGCATCACGCCTTCGTCAGCAAGCCGCACGGCCTCTTCCGCTTGTAGCGCGAGCGCACGATTCGACGCGCTCAGCAGAGCCAGCGGAATGGCGACCTCATCATGCAGCACCTCGTCCACAACGGAGTTATTGCTTCCGTACACCACTCCGATCGACCGAAGGCGCATCAGTGATCCTGCTGCCAGTTCGCCTACGGCGTCTCGCGCGATCCACTCGACGACCCCCGGGATGAGCCCGCTTGCGACCCCGGCTTTCGGCCCGAGCGGGGATACTCCCGGGAGTAGCGCTCCGATGCCTCGCCAGAGCGCCCTTCCGGCCTGGTGCTCGCGAGGCATGTAGACCGTGTGTTTTGCGACCTTGGTCTGAGGGTCGCTGTACCGCCAGGCGCTCATGGGCTCATACGTGTACTTGTTCTGCGGCGTGAGCTTGTCGCCATTGGCAACCAGACATCCCACGACGCGGTCATCCTCGCGATAGAGACGGATGCGGCGGGACTGCCACGTGTAGAGGCGTACGGGTCCGTTCGGCAGCAGGCCTTCGCGCTCGGCCGGGGTGTCGGGAAGGTCATCCTCCCACGGAGGGACATCTGCCTCGGTGTCCGCGTCGATCCCGTAGCCCGGCGCGACCAGATTGAGCAGCAGCGTGTCTTTCAGCGTCGTCCCCTGGGCAAAGACGGCTCCCAGCAAACCCGACCAGGCGACTCCGATCGGATACCCCTTGCCGCGCTTGACTCGGCCATCGCCGAGGGCACCGGACTTTATCCCAGAGGCGTCCCATGCCTGCGCGTTGACGAGCCAGCGCGCCGCCTCGGCGAACGACAGATCCTTGGCGCCGCTACCGCTGCGATTGGTGAACAGTCGGTTGTTGCTCGGCAGGTCGAGGATGAGCTGGGCCACCCCTTTGCTCTCACCAGACGCCGTTACAAGATTCGCTACCTGATAGAAGGGCCGCTCCGCATCGAAGAGGTCGAGCCTCGCCGCGTAAGTGTCGAGATAGCCGTTGATGAGCTGCACAGGCAGCCCACTTCGGCTCCACTCCTCCCAGCGAGCCGTCGTGAGTCGTTCACCGCCTCTGACGCGATAGAGGATCGCGAGCATCAGCCGCAGAATCGCGAACGACTGGGTCGGAAGCTCACCCCGGATTTCGCGAATCTCGTGTGCGCGACGGAACGCATCGCGAAGCGACACCTCTGCCGAACGGCCGTCGCCCAGTTGAACAGGGATCCAGGGCTGGGTGACCAGCGAGAACCCGTCGTCGGATACAGCCAATTCGTCCTCCCCAGCGCACATCCACATGTGCGCTTCGACGTCGATGTCGGTGGCTCCTGCCACGATTGCTTGCGTCCGAACGTACAGACAGTCACCCCAGGCGTCAAGAGTCTTCTTAAACTTCTTTTAGATTGGACGTTTATGTGAATCGGCCGCCACTCAGTTCAAGACACCCCCGCGCGGGCGGGGAGCACGAATGCGACTCCATATCTTCTCTTGGAGTGGACGGGATCACCCCCGCGCGGCGGGGAGTGCGTGGTCTTCGGGATCCCTGCGGGAAGCCTAGCCCGGCTGATCCTCATCGAGTCAAAGTGTGAACACATCATTGAAGAAGTGACCGTACTCACCACGATAAGGTTTGACGTACGTTCGTGATCGGAGGGGACCATGCGGGCGCTCTTCAATCGCAACAGCTATGCAAAGGCTTTGAAGACGCGTCCGCGCAATTAGACAGTGCGCCGTTCGTAGAGCAACCCGTCCGCCGGCGAGTAGCGCAGATCGAACTCATTGAGCCGAGCACGACCGTCCATGTCGAACGCGAGAACCAGTTCGCCCTTCAAGGCGTAGCTTCCATGCCACGAGGGCAGATCGAACGATCGCTCGAGTGCGGCGATGTGCCGATCGATCGCGTTGCCTCGACACATCCCCGGCGGCAGGCGGAGCACGCATCCAAGGATCGCTCGCGTCAGTCTTGAATTCGGCGGCTCGTTCGCAGGAATCTGCTGACCGCCTTCGGGAACCCACACCGGGAGGAGAAACGTGCCGTCCATATCACGCTGCAGCACGATCACCTCGAGCGTCTCATCCGTGTCCCGCACTGTCGCCCGGCCGGGCGGGGTGAGCTCGGGGTCCGCGTCGGGCGCAGAGATCCAGCCGATCAGCGTCGGGTCTTCGCCGCGCACGGGCTGGAGGAGGCCAGCGCGCGCACCCTCCGTCTTCTTCTGCTCGATAGATCTGTGGTTGCGCGCCGCTTCGACGAGCGCATCTCGCCAAGACGGCGGTACGTAGTCCGTGTCATCGCTGTAGACGAGCTCGACCAGTGGGCGGATGTCGTTGGGAAGCGCGATGCTGCCCCGTCCCTCGAGTGCCGCCATCGTGCGCAAGAGGATCGCCTCCGAGTACACGGCCAGGGTGCCCTTGTCGAAGACGGGCGAGGCGCCGTCCCTATCCACGCCGGTGAGGAAGAGACGCGGTTCACGCAACGGCGCTGGACGCTCTCGCCACGCATGGCGATGCAGGCGCCCGCTGCGCTGAAGCAGCAGATCAATCGGCGCGACATCTGTCACCATCAGATCGAAGTCGATATCGAGCGACTGCTCGATCACCTGCGTCGCGACGATGATGCTCCGCGGCGGACGCGTGCCCTTCGGCCCGTACGCGTCGAGCAGCGACCGGTCCTTGGCCGCGCGATCAACTCCGAGAAAGCGTGAGTGCGCAAGGGTGATCTGCACGTCGTCGCCTGCGAACGCCTCCCGCAGAGCTGCGGCGCGCTCCTGCGCCCGCCGCACAGTGTTGCAGATCACCGCGGCGCACCCGCCGTCTCGCAATGCGGAACGCAGCATGCCGGTCAATGCGTCAGTGTCGTCCGGTAGCCGATCGACTCTCAGAACCCGGCTGACGCCCGCACCGCCTGGAGCGAGGATCTCGGCCGGTCCCGTCACCGAGGATCTCACGATCGAGGGATAGTCGACGACATCGTGCAGTGCCCCGTAGCGCTGAGCGTCGACCGCAGCGCGACGCTCCCTTGCGTGACGCCGCCGATCAAGCAGTGCCTGATAGTCGCTTTCGTCCTCCTCCGCGCGCTCATCGGCCAGACCCGTCGCTTCACGACCGCGGTCGTAGGCCCGGATGAACTCCTCACGCTGACCCGATGGCAGGGTGGCGGAGAGCAGAATCACCGGCACTCCGTAGGCTCCGAGCCACTCGATCACTCGCAACAGGTATTGCCGCATGTAGACGTCGTAAGCGTGCACCTCATCGATGATGACGACCTTGCTGGCGAGGGCGAGGTGCCGCAGCATGACGTACCTGCTTCGCAGACCTGCGAACAGGGCTTGATCCACTGTCCCCACGACAAAGTTCGAGAGCGGACCGCGCCGTGGGGCGGCGAACCATCTGTGCGCCACGAGCATCGAGTCTTCGGACGCCTCCCGGTGCGAACTGTGCTCATCGCCGATCGAGCGGAAGTGGGCCTTACGGGTCTTCTGCTCGTAGTCGCGGTTCTGTGAGGCCCGTCCGCGTGCGAGGAAGACGGATGCCGGCACGTCGAGGCCGAGCCGCTCTCCCCACTCGAGCACTCGCGAGAACATGCCATCCGCCGTGGCCTGTGTCGGCAGACCGACGAAGATTCCGCTGAGACCGAAACGCGATGCGACGATCTCGGCGGCCAGGAGCGCGGCCTCGGTCTTGCCCGAACCCATTTCGGATTCCAGGACCATCAGCTCAGGGGCCTCGGTTCGGAGCGCCATCTCTACCAGCGCCGTCTGCGTCGCGTGAGGGATCGCCCCGTCGGGAAGCGTGAATCGCTCCGCAAGGAGTGTCGCTGCATCCGTGTTCGACGGCGCGGCGGCCCACGGGCGCGGAAAGTCGAGCGCTTGCCACGCTCCCCTCACCCGGTCGGGAGTCGTGTGCGTGGGCCAGGCACCCAGTTCGGCAGCGTCCAGGAGATCACTGCTCGCGATCCAATCCGCGACGATGACGAGTGCGCTGAGCAGCACCAGTGCGGGTTGTGTGAGGATCGCCGAGCGCCAGTGGGCGTGCGACGCACGCGAAGCGAACGCTGCATCAGCAGCCGACAGCAGCTCCCGCCTCACGTCCGCCCAGGAGCCTTCACCGATGAGGTGGGACCGGGGTTCAGCCGACCTGACTTCCGCCGCTGTGGCAGGACGACCGTGGTGCGAGGCGACGACACTGGCCAGCGCTTGGGCAGCGTCGGGGTCGAAGAGATGCTCGCTCATCAGCCATTCACGTACGGCGAGGAAGCCGACGAGTTCGTGACGGGTGCGCCCACGCTCATCATCGTCCTTGATCCGCGGGTCACACCGAAGACCGGCCACTCTCATATCCTCAGCCAGGCTCTCGACCTGAACAGCGAAGGCCGGCGAGGCCTTGCCGATGTCGTGTACACCGGCGAGCCACGTCACGAGATCGCGCGCGGCATCCTCCGAGCCGACACATCGTCCGATCGTCTCCTTGACCGAACGCGGTGCCCATTCTTCCCATAGAAGCCGCGCGACTCCTGCGGCGTCATCGAGATGCTGGTAGAGCGGAAGCCAGCCGATCAGCGGGGGCTTCTGAGTCGGGTCAGTGCGGGTCTTCGCCCACACCGCTCTCGCGGCCGGACTCAATGACCGATCCTCGATGAACGTCGCCCGCATCGGTTCCCCTCCGCCCTCGTGTCCCCATAATGATGCCGCCATCCGCCGACACGAGTCGGACGACCCCGGCTCAACTAGACTGAGACCGTCCGGCGCCCGCGATTCCTGGAGCTCAGCCGCATGACCACCCCCACCTCGGCCCCGGCGGCCGCACGCCCCGCTGCCGACACCGTCGAAAACGCCGTCGCCACCCCTGAGAAAGAGCAGCCGTTCGCCGCTCTCGGCCTCAAGCCCGACGAGTACGCGCAGATCAAGAGCATCCTCGGCCGCCGCCCCACGTCGGGCGAGCTGGCGATGTACTCGGTGATGTGGTCGGAGCACTGCTCCTACAAGTCGTCCAAGATCTACCTGCGCAAGTTCGGCGAGAAGGTCTCCGACCAGATGCGCGAGCGCCTCATGGTCGGCATGGGGCAGAACGCCGGCGTCGTCGACATCGGCGAGGGCTGGGCGGTCACCTTCAAGGTCGAGTCGCACAACCACCCGTCGTACATCGAGCCCTTCCAGGGCGCCGCGACGGGCGTGGGCGGCATCGTGCGCGACATCATCTCGATGGGCGCACGCCCGGTCGCCGTCATGGACCAGCTGCGCTTCGGCGCCATCGACAACCCCGACACCGCCCGCGTCGTGCACGGCGTGGTGAGCGGCATCTCGTTCTACGGCAACTGCCTGGGCCTTCCGAACATCGGCGGCGAGACCGTGTTCGACGCGGTCTACCAGGGCAACCCGCTGGTCAACGCCCTCGCGGTGGGGGTGCTGCGCCACGAAGACCTCAAGCTCGCCAACGCCTCCGGCCCCGGCAACCAGGTCGTGCTGTTCGGCGCCCGCACCGGCGGCGACGGCATCGGCGGGGCATCCATTCTCGCGTCCGACACGTTCGCCGACGGCGGCCCGACCAAGCGCCCCGCGGTGCAGGTGGGCGACCCGTTCGCCGAGAAGGTGCTCATCGAGTGCTGCCTCGAGCTGTACCGGGGCGAGCTCGTCGAAGCGATCCAAGACCTCGGCGCCGCCGGCATCTCGTGCGCGACCAGCGAGCTGGCCGCCAACGGCGGGTCGGGCATGCGCGTCGACCTCGAGAAGGTGCTGCTGCGCGACCCCACGCTCACGCCCGAAGAGATCCTCATGAGCGAGAGCCAGGAGCGCATGATGGCGATCGTGGCCCCCGAGAAGCTCGACGCGTTCCTCGAGGTCACCTCGAAGTGGGATGTCGAGACCAGCGTGCTCGGCGAGGTGACCGGCGACGGGCGCCTGAAGATCTTCTGGCACGGCGAGCAGATCGTCGACGTCGACCCTTCGACGGTCGCAGTCGACGGGCCCGTCTACGAGCGGCCCGTCGCCTACCCGACGTGGATCGACGCGCTGCGGGACGACTCGGCCACCGCCCTCCCCCGCGACCTGGACCCTGCCGCGCTGCGCGAGCAGTTCACGCGCCTGGTCGCGAGCCCCAACCTTGCCGACACGTCGTGGATCACCAACCAATACGACTACTTCGTCGGCGGCAACACGGCCCTGGCGTTCCCCGACGACGCCGGCATGGTCCGCGTCGACGAGCACTCCGGCCTCGGCTTCGCGATCGCCACCGACTGCAACGGCCGCTTCTGCCAGCTCGACCCGTACGAGGGCGCCAAGCTCGCCCTCGCCGAGGCGTACCGCAACGTCGCCGTCACCGGCGCGATCCCCACCGCGGTGACCGACTGCCTGAACTTCGGCAGCCCTGAGAACCCCGAGGTCATGTGGCAGTTCTCGCAGGCCGTCGACGGACTGTCCGACGGATGCCTCGAGCTCGGCATCCCCGTCACCGGCGGCAACGTCAGCTTCTACAATCAGACCGGCGACCAGCCGATCTTCCCGACCCCGGTGGTGGGCGTCCTCGGCATCATCGACGACGTCGCCCGCCGCATCCCGTCGGGCTGGCAGGACCCGGGTGAGAACATCTACCTGCTCGGCGTGACGGCGACCGAGCTCTCGGGCTCGCAGTGGGCCGGCACGATCCACGACCACCTGGGCGGACGCCCGCCGCGCGTCGATCTCGCGCAGGAGCGCAAGCTCGCCGAGCTGATCCACGCAGGTTCGCAGCAGTCGCTCATCTCGTCGGCGCACGACTTGTCGTCGGGCGGCCTCGCGCAGGCCCTCGCCGAGGGCGTCACCCGCTTCGGCGTGGGCGCGCGCGTGTGGCTGAACGAGATCATGGAACGCGACGGGGTGGATGCCGCGACCGCCCTGTTCTCGGAGTCGACGGGCCGCGTCATCGTGACGGTGCCCCGCGAGGACGACGTCAAGTTCCGTGGGCTGTGCGAGGGCCGCGGTTACCCTGTGCTGCGGATCGGGGTCACCGACTCGGCCGCTGACGGCGACCCCGCGACCCTCGAGGTGCAGGGCCTGTTCACCGTGCCGCTCACCGAGCTGCGCGACCTGTCGACCTCGACCCTGCCGGCCGCCTTCGGCCCGACAGTGGTCGAGCCCGCCGCCTGAGGACGCACATGACCAACGACGACGACTACGAGGGCTTCAACACCGCCCGTGAGCGCCGCACCAAGATGGTCGCGTGGGTTGTGATCATCTCGCTGATCCTGGTGGGTGGCGGCGCGACAGTCTTCTCCCTGCTGTTCCGCTGATCGCCGCAGGGATCAGCCGAACCGGTTGTCGAGTGCGCGCGAAGCGCGCGTATCGAGACACCGCTCGGGCCTGGTGCCCTAGGCTCGGGCCATGACGGACCGACCCACGCTGTGGACCCGCATCAGAAACCTGATCTCGCCTCCGCCCGAAAACTACGACACGCGCAAGGCCCGCCCGAGCGGCGCCGCACCCGACCAGCAGCTGCCGATCTACGAGGCGACCGACGCCCGGCGCGCCGGCGGCACGATGCAGATCGGCGGCTGAACGGTCTCGGGGGATTCCCTGCCCACCGCGTGAGGCCCGCCGTTAGCATGGCGGTGTGGAGACGTTCCTCCTGCTGATCGAGAGCTGGTGGTGGGTGACCCCGGTCGCCGCCGGTGCAGGCGTCGCGGCCTACGGCGGTCTCACGACCCGTCGGCGTCGCGCGCGCCGGCTCGAGCTCGACGCCGAGCGCGAGCAGGAGTCCCGCTCGTACCGCGCCCTCGTCGAAGCCCGCGCCCAGGTGCGCCATGCCCAGGCCGCGTCGTACGCCGCGCGAGCGGTGCCCGGTGCGACCCTCATCGAGTCGATGGTGCCCTCGACCCCTGAGGCCATCGCCGCGTGGCGGCGCGTGCTCGACGCCAAGCGCGCCGAGAAGGCCGCCGCGTTCGCGCTGCGCGCCAGCCGCAGCCGCATCAAGGCCCTGCAGACGCAGTACCGCGCGGCATCCCGCACCGATCCGCTGCCCATCGAGAGGGTGTTCCAGACGCACGACGCCGTGATCGCGCGGTGGATGGCGTACGAGACCGACCCCGCGAAGGCACTGGACTATCCGCAGATGCTGGACCCGCGGCATCCGGCGACCGTCGCCTTCTTCGAAGCTCATCGCGAGGCCGCGCGCCTGCGCCCCGCGTCGGCGCGCGAAAAGGTGACGCCGCAGCGGTTTCTCGACTATCGCGCCGCCGTCGCGGCGACCGTCGCGGCCTTCGACGAGGCGGAGCGGCAGTCGGGGGCGCATACGCCGCCTGCGAGGCGGCCGTGAGGGCGCGACCGGCGCCGGCAGACCTCGCTAGCTGTAGGTCTCCGGGACGTTCGGAACGCGGTTGATGGGTGAGAGTCCGCCGATGCCGCCGTGGGCTCTGTGGTGATTGTATTCGTGGAGCCATGCCTGGTAGGTGGCGGCACGTTCGGTCTCGGATCGGTAGGGGCGGGCGTAGGCCCATTCGGTGGCGAGGGTGCGGTTGAACCTCTCCACCTTCCCGTTGGTCTGCGGACGGTAGGGGCGGGTGAACTTGTGCTTCACGTCGGTGCCCAGCGCGGTCTCGAACGCGCGGGAACGATAGGCCGAACCGTTGTCCGTGATCACCCGGGCCGGGAGGTCTTCCGGTTGGCCTGACCCTGCTGGCGGCTCATCACACGGTGCCCGCCGCCGTCGGGGATGCGGCCGAGCTTCTTGATATCGACATGGACCAGATCACCGGGGTTCGGATGCTCGTAGCGCACGGGCTTGGGGCGACGCACCGGCAGCCCGGTGGCCTTGTCCACGTGCGCGAGCAACGGCATCCGGTAGCGGCGCAGCACGTTCTCCACGGTCGAGCGCGACAGGTGCAGATGCCACGCGATCCGGTGCGGACCCCACCGGCGGGTGAAACGCAACGCGATGATCCGCCGCTCCGTGCGACGGGCCGTGCGCGTCGGCGACGACAGAGGCCGGGACGACAGATCGCGCATCCCGGCAGCACCGGCGAGCCGGTACCGGTCCGCCCATCTCTTCGCGGTCGCCGGCGAGCAGCTGAACCGCTCAGCGGCGCGCCGCAACGGCCAGCGGGAGTCGACGACCAGACGGGCCAGCCGTAGACGACCGGTCTCAGACAAGGGAGCGTTAGCGTGAGTCACGAGGGTCTCCGTGTTGACGATGCGAGTGTGGTAACCCACATCGAACCGGAGACCCTCACCCCTCAGCTCACGACCCGCTGATCACAACCTCCCGGAGAGCTACAGCTAGCATGACAGGGTGGAGGACTTCTGGCAGTTCGCCGGCAACTACTGGTGGCTGATCTTCCCCCTCATGGGGGTGCTCGCCGCGGCCGGCAACGCTTGGGAGCGCGGTGTGCGGGGCCGTCACAAGCGGCGCCTCGAAGTGCTCAAGGCCAAGGCCGAGCTGAAGGCGGCGCAGGCTGCCGCGCGCGGCAGGACCGGGCCGGATTCCCCCAACCAGATCGCGGCACAGGTGACGGGCGCCGTCGCCGCAGGCATGGGCGCTGTGCCGGCACAGGCCACGCGCGAGACGCAGTCGACGCAGCTTGAGCGCCTGTTCGCCGAGCACGACGCGATCACCGCGCGCTGGCTGGACTACGAGCTCGACGTCGCCAAGATCATCGCGTTCCCCGCGATGAGCGACGGCCGCCAGCCGCTCACAGCCGCGTTCCTGCGCGCCAAGCGGGTCGCCGACGGGCTGCGCCCGGCCTCGTCCAAGGCGAAGCTCACGCGGGAGCAGCTCACCGAGTACCGCAACGCCGTCGCCGACTTCGAGGTCGCCTTCGACGTCGCCGAGCGCGACGCGCGGCGCCTGCGCGACTCGGCCTTCAGCCCGAGCGAGCGCAAGCGGCTCGAGACCGCCAAGAAGCTGCTGACCGTCGCGATCGACCAGGCCTCGACGCCGGCCGAGCGCCAGCTCGCCTACAAGCGCGTGCGCGAAGAGCTCGACGGGCTCATCTCGATCTCGGACGAGGCGATCGAGGTGCTCGAGAAGAAGGTCATGCTCGAGCTGCCGTCGAGACCGGCTCGGCAGACGCCGCAGGCGACGGATGCCTCGTCCCCGCCGCCACCGCAGCCGCGGCCCGTCCCGCACACGCCGGGTGCGGCATCCGCTCCGGCGCCCCAGCCCGGCGTGTGGCCCGTGCCCTCGCGCACCACCGACCCGGGGGCGCCGCCGGCCTGACAGTCATCCGGCGACGTGCTCGTCGGGAGCGCCTCGGTCGGCGTGATCGCCGTGCTCGTCGATCCACCGGTCGATGCGCTCGAACCACGCGAACAGCCACTCGGCCTGCGCCTCGGGATCGGCCGGGATCGTCTCGCGCGGGATCAGCCACGCGCGCAGCGTGATGCGCTTGCCCATCGGCAGTTCGCGCCACAGGTCGCGCATCGTCGCGAGGCGCTCGAGGCCGGTGTGGGCGATCAGCACCATGTCGGCATCGGGTGCGCCGGTGAGCGCGGCGTGCACTCCTCCCGGCTGCGGCGGCATGACGTGACGCAGCGCCTCGGCACGCCGGGCCATGTCTCTGCGCCCCGCCGCCCGCAGCCGCGCGATGCGGCTGCGGCGTCGGCGGGGCGACGCCTGGCCGCCTTCGGGAAAGATCACGAGGGCGGCCTCGGGGCCGAGGCCGGCTGCGAGCGCGGCGATCTGCTGCTCGGCTGCACGGCCGCTGGCTGCGCGGCTTGTGCCGAAGCCCGACGGCACGATGAACCGCGTCGGAATGCGGTTCAGCAGAACGTCGATCGCCGGGTCCCATTGCAGGGTGTCTTTGAGCACGATGCGCGGCATCCGCCCCACGCCGTTGAGCATCGTGTGCACGACGATGAAGGAGTCGCCCGGGCCGCCGTGGCGGCTCGCGACGACGATCGGGCGGCTCTGGTCGAAGAGCTCGACGAACGCCGCGTGTGCGACGTCGCGGTCAGGGTCGTCGGAGCCGGTGGTGACGATGTCCAGGCGCAGGACGGAGCCGAAGATCCAGAAGAGCGCCCGCAGCGCGAGCCCGCCGAGGCGGTAGTGGGCGCGGACGAAGGCGGGCGAGCGCAGCTTCCATCCGAACCCCGAGCCGATCCACAGGCCGAAGAGGGCCAGCAGCAGGGCGGCGTCCCACACGAGGTAGACGAACACGAGCCACAGCACCCGCGGGATCCGCATGTGGCCCGGGATCAGCGCGAGCAGCGCGAAGAACGCGACCCATCCGAGCGGGATCAGCACGAGCAGCACCAGGCCGAGCGCGACGACGACGGGCGCGAACACCACGCGGCGCACCCACCGCGGGGGAACCCGCATCATCCCGACCCGCCCAGCCCGTCGAGCCCGTCGAGGTAGGCCGCGCTCGCCGCGTAGGCCTGGTCGATCCGTCGGTGCACCGTGGTCATGCGCCGATACGACAGGAGCGAGTCGTCGCCTTCGAGCGAACCGCCCGAGGGCAGCACGTGCAGGGCGACGCCTGCGGGAAGGTTCGCGATGTCGCGCGCATAGCGGTGCCGCCGCGCGATCTCGAACGCGACGCGGGCGGTGTCGACCGCCGACCTCGGCGCGACCAGCTGCGTCTCGATGCGCCCGACCTGCAGCACGAAGATCGTGCGGGCGCCCGCGCGCACGGCCGCCTCGATCGGGATCGAGTTGACGATGCCGCCGTCGATGTAGTGCTCGCCGTCGATCTCGGTCGGCGGGAAGAGCCCGGGCACCGATGCCGACGCGAGGATCGCGGGAATGAGCGGCCCCGAGTCGAACACCGTCTCGGCGGCGTGCTCGATGTTCGCCGCCACGACCCGCAGGCGTACGGCGAGCTCTTCGAAGCGGGCATCCGCGCCGAGCGCCCGTTCGAGGAGCGCCCGCAGCGGCGCGGGCGAGTTGAGGTGCGTCTTGGTGCGCACGAACCGGCCGAACTGCGACAGCAGCGACTCGCCGTAGACGGCGTTCGCCTCGGTCGAGGTCCACGCCGCCATCAGGGTGTCGACGACGGCGGGCGTGGGGTCGGAGGCCACCAATGCCCCGTTGATCGCTCCGATCGAGGTGCCCACCACGAGGTCGGGCTGGATGCCCCGCTCGAGCAGGGCCCGCAGCATCCCGATCTCCACAGCACCGCGGATGCCGCCACCCCCGAGCACGAACGCCACCGGCTGCTGCATCCCGACCCCTCTCACCAGCTCTCTCAGAATGGCACGGCACGCCCCGCGAGAGGGGTTGACATGATCGCGGTTCAGTGGTTATTTAGTCAAGTAACTAACCAACGAGCCCGGGGAGGCGGATGTGATCGAGGAAGGTCGGCCGCTGTACCTCCAGATCGCCGAGAGCGTGGAGGACTCGATCATCGACGGTTCGCTCGCCGAAGAGGGTCAGGCGCCGTCGACGAACGAGCTGGCCGCCTTCTATCGCATCAATCCCGCCACCGCCGCGAAGGGAGTGACCGTGCTCGTCGACAAGAACGTGCTCTACAAACGCCGCGGCGTCGGAATGTTCGTCGCCCCGGGCGCCCGCGCGCGCCTGCTCGCCGAGCGACGCGACGCCTTCGCCGCCACGTACGTCGACCCCCTGCTCGCCGAGGCGCAGAAGCTCGGGCTCACCCCCGCAGACCTCGGGGCGATCATCCTCGAGCGCTCCCGCCGCACCGAAGCCGTCACCACGGAAGGAACCGCACCATGACCGCTGTGATCGAGGTGAAGAACCTCACCAAGCGCTACCGCGCCACCCTGGCGGCCGACGACGTATCGTTCCAGATCGAGAAGAACACGATCTACGGGCTGCTCGGCCGCAACGGCGCCGGCAAGACCACGGTGATGTCGATCCTCACCGCCCAGAACTTCGCCACCAGCGGCGAGGTCCACGTGTTCGGCGAGCACCCGTACGAGAACGCGAAGGTGCTCTCGCGCATGTGCTTCGTGCGCGAGAGCCAGAAGTACCCCGACGACGCGCTGGCCAAGCACGCCTTCGGCTCGGCGAGACTGTTCTTCCCGAACTGGGACGAACAGTTCGCGCGAGAACTGATCGACGAGTTCCAGCTGCCGATGAAGACGCGCATCAAGAAGATGTCACGCGGGCAGCTGTCGGCCGTCGGTGTCATCATCGGGCTCGCCTCACGCGCAGAGATCAGCTTCTTCGACGAGCCGTATCTCGGACTCGACGCGGTCGCGCGCCAGATCTTCTACGACCGCCTGCTCGCCGACTACACGGCTCACCCGCGCACCGTCATCCTGTCCAGCCACCTGATCGACGAAGTGTCGAACCTCATCGAGCGCGTGCTGGTCATCGACAAGGGGCGCATCATCATGGACGAGACCACCGACGACGTCCGCGGCCGGGCGGCGACCATCGTGGGCGAGGCGAGCGCCGTCGAGGCGTTCGTGCGGGGCCGCGAGGTCATCCACCGCGAGTCGCTCGGCCGCGTCACCTCGGTCACGATCCTCGGGGCGCTCACCCGCGCCGACCGAGAGCGCCTCGCCGCGGCCGACCTCGACGTCTCGCCGGTCTCGCTGCAGCAGCTCATCGTGCGGCTGACCCAGCGATCCGCGCCCGCGGCGGGCGAGGCATCCGCCCTCGACGAAGGAGCACTCCGATGAACCGTGTGTTCAATGTCGTCCGACTGCAGCTGATCAACAAGCAGACCTACATCTGGGTGCCGCTGCTGATCCTCGGCGGCGCGGTCCTGCTCACCCTCGCCATCTACGCGATGCTCGTCGGCGCGGGCATCGAGGGCCCGTTCTACGGCGGCGGCGCGCAGGCGCCGCTGTGGTACTTCCTCGTGGTCGGCGTCCAGGCGCTCACCCTCACGTTCCCCTTCTCGCAGGCCATGAGCATCACGCGGCGCGAGTTCTACCTCGGCAGCCTCCTCACCGCGATGCTCACTTCGCTGATCCTCGCCGTGCTGTTCGTGCTCGGCGCCTGGATCGAGTGGGCGACGGGCGGATGGGGCATGGACGGGTGGTTCTTCAACATCCCGGGAATCTCCGAGGCAGGGCTGTTCGCGACGGGCCTGGCGTATTTCACGATCGCGCTGTTCGCGTTCGTCGTCGGGTTCTGGGCGGCGACGATCTACAAGCGGTTCGGCTCGCTGTGGCTGACGGTCGTGCTCGTCGGAATCGGCGCCCTGCTCGTGCTCGCGCTGTTCATCGTCGGCCGGCTCGACGCGTGGGGTGCGATGTTCGGGTGGATCGCCGCACAGGGATCCATCGGGCTGTCGCTGTGGGGGCTGCTCGTCGCCGCCCTGCTGGCGGGCACCTCATACCTGACGCTGCGCCGCACCGTGCCCTGACAGACCGGCCTACCTGCTGTCTGCGGCGGCCGTGTGGTGGCGGATGACCTCGGCCACGACGAACGCGAACCACTTCTGCGCGAACTCGGGGTCGAGGTCTGCCTCTTCGGCGAGGCGCCGCAGGCGCGCGATCTGCTGCTCCTCGCGGGCTGCGTCGGACGGCGGCAGCCCGTGGTCAGCCTTCAGCTCGCCCACCTGCTTCGTGCAGCGGAACCGCTCGGCGAGCATGAAGATCAGAGCGGCGTCGATGTTGTCGATGCTCGCGCGCAGCCGCAGGAGCGTGGCGGTGGGGTCGACGTCGTCGGTCATGGGCGGGGCCTCCTCGACCTCGACCATACCCCGGCCGCGACGCATGCCGTCCCGATTCTGTCGAGTGGGGCATCCGTCCCCCTAGAGTGAGCACATGAGCGACGGAACAGGCACGCCACGGCCCGAGTCGGCGGCGGCAGGCCCTGCCGGAACGGATGCCGCGGCAACGGCTGCCGCCACCTCGGCGGTTCACCCGCCCGACCCCGCCCTCGCAACCATCACCGCGCCCCCGCTGCCGACGACCTCGACCCGGGTGGACCGCCCGATCGCCCTGGGCTTTCTGATCACGCTCGGCGGCCTGATCGCGATCGCCCTCGGCGTGGCGTTCTCGAACCTGTCGACGATCGTCATCTACGTCGTCTTCGCGCTGTTCGCGGCTCTCGGCCTCGACCCGGTCGTGCAGATTCTCGAGCGGCACAACGTGAAGCGCGCGTGGGGCATCGTCATCACCTACACCGTGTTCGCGCTGCTGCTCATCGGGGTGCTGTGGCTCATCGTGCCCACCGTCGTCACCCAGATCGGCGAGTTCATCTCTGGGGTCCCCGAGATGATCAGCGACTTCCAGGCCTCGGACTTCTACAACTGGATCCAGGCGAACGTCGGCGACCAGCTCGGCGCCGCCCTCGATGAGCTCCGCACCTACGTCACGACGCCGTCGAACATCGCCGCGATCGGCGGAGGCATCCTCCGGATAGGCTTCAGCATCGCCACCACGATCTCGGGCATCATCATCATCCTCGTGCTGAGCCTGTACTTCCTCGCGGGCCTCCCGGCGATCAAGGTGGCGTTCAACCGGCTCGCTCCGGCACGCAGCCGCGCGTTCGTCGGGGGCATGACCGACGAGATCACCGGCTCGATCGGCGGCTACCTGATGGGGATGGTGATCCTCGCGTTGTGCAACTCGGTGGTCGCATTCATCCTGCACCTCAGCCTCGGGCTGCCGTTTCCGATGCTGATGGCGGTCGCCGCGTTCTGCATCACCCTGATTCCGCTCATCGGCTCGGTGCTGTTCTGGATCGCGGCATCCGTGCTGGCACTGTTCACAAGCCCGGTGTCGGCGCTCATCTTCGCCGTCGTCTACCTCGTCTACATGCAGCTCGAGGCCTATCTGCTCACGCCGCGGGTCATGAACAAGACGATCTCGGTGCCCGGGGCGCTGGTCGTGATCGGAGCGCTCGTCGGCGGCACCCTGCTGGGACTGCTCGGGGCGCTCGTGGCGATCCCCGTGACGGCGTCGATCCTGCTGATCGTCAAACAGGTGTTCATTCCGCGGCAGGACGCAAAGGTCTGAGCGCCGGGCACCTTGTGGCGACTCGCTGAACGAGCGAGGGTCAGCGCAGCGGCAGGAGGCAGGTCGGCGACGGCACCTCGGCGAGGTGCCGCACGCGCCCGGGAACCCCGGTGCGGATGTCGAGCGTCAGCGATGCGACCTCGTTCGAGAGCTGGCCGGCGACCAGCAGCGTGTCGCGCACCACGACGTGGTGGCGGGGCCAGTCGACCCCGGCATCGACGAGCGCGACCCGCTCGGTGTGCTCCCCGGCGCCGCGCACGCGCAGCACCGCGATGGTGTTCGAGCCGCGAAGACCCGCGTAGAGGAACTGGCCGTCGCGCGAGCGTGCGAGCTCGGCCGCCGAGTCGCCCGCGAGCGCACCGGTCGGGATGCCGCCGACGAGCCGCCAGCGCGCGTCCGGGCCTTCTTCGAGCGTGAACACCTCGCACGAGTACTCCGTCACGACGTGCAGGTGCCCGCTCGGATGCAGCACCAGGTGGCGTGGCCCGCTGCCGAGCGGCAGCACCACCTCGTGGTCGAGCACGAGTCGCTCGGCGCTGCGGCGCCAGAACCGCACGAGGTCGTACCCGAGATCGGCGGTGACCACTCGCCCGTCGGGGAGGAACAGCGCCGAGTGCGCGCGTGAGACACGTTCGGGAGCCGCTGCCGCAGCATCGGTGCCCGCTCCCGCACCGTCGAGCACGACGGCGCCGGCCACATCGAGCGCGGGGGCGTCGTACTCGGGCACGAACCGCGCGAACTCGTCACCCGCTGCGGCCTTCAGCGACCGGGCCGCCGCCGCGAGCGCGTCCTCGACGTCGGGGTCCGTCCGCGTGCTCGTCTGGGCCTGCGCCCACGAGAACGCAGCCGCGCCCGGCGCGTACGGGTCGGCCGCTTCGGCGCCGAGCTGCGGCGCCGACAGTCGGCCCGCGGCATCCACCCTCAGGTGCACCACTCGACCGTCGCCCCAGCAACTCGCCACGAGCGCGCGACCGTCGGGCGCCACGACGGCGTGACACGTCGCAGCGCCTGCCTCGACCGGGCCGCCGAACGCCGCGAAAGACTCCTCGCCGGTGCGGCGGAACGCCTGCACGACGCCGGTGTGCTCGAGCGTCGCATAGAAGACGTCGAGGGTCGGATGCTTCGTCACCCACGACGGCGAATCGGCGGCCGCGACCGGACCGACGTATGCGAGCGGTCCGCCCGCGGAGCCGCCGTCGGCGTCACCGGCGCGCAGCACGCCGAGTCCCTGGGCTGCGCCGTCCATGTCGGCGGTGTACCCGCCGAGCAGCAGCCTCACCTGGCCGACCCCTGCCGCGGGATCGGGCGATTCCCCTGGCACGGCACGGCCGGCGCGCAGGCACCCTGCGCCGATGACATCGCCTGGTCCGGTCGCACCTCGCGGGCCGTCATCAGTCGATGAGGTCGTGTCGCACGACCACCGCGTCGCGGGCCGCGCCCACGCCGATGACCGAGATGCGCGTGCCGCTCATCGCCTCGAGCGCGAGCACGTATCGCTGCGCCGCGTCGGGAAGGTCATCGAACGTGCGGGCGCCGGTGATGTCTTCGCTCCAGCCCTCGTGGTACTCGAGGATCGGCTTCGCGTGGTGGAACGCGGACTGGTCGACGGGCATCTCGTCGTAGCGCACGCCGTCGACGTCGTAGGCGACGCACACGGGGATCTGCTCGAGTCCGGTGAGGATGTCGAGCTTGGTGAGCACGAGGTCGGTGATGCCGTTGATGCGCGTCGCGTAGCGCGTCACCGGGGCGTCGTACCAGCCCACCCGGCGGGGGCGGCCGGTCGTCGTGCCGAACTCGAAGCCGCGCGAGCGCAGCCACTCGCCGCTCTCGTCGAACAGCTCGGTCGGGAAGGGGCCCGAACCGACGCGGGTCGTGTACGCCTTGACGATGCCCACGATGCGGTCGAGGCGGTTGGGGCCGACGCCTGCTCCCGTCGCCGCGCCGCCCGCGGTCGCCGACGACGAGGTGACGAACGGATACGTGCCGTGGTCGACGTCGAGCATGGTGGCCTGGCCGCCCTCGAACACGACGACGTCGCCGGCGTCGAGCGCCTCGTTCAGCAGCAGCGACGTGTCGGCGACCATCGGGCGCAGCCGATCGACGTACGACAGCAGGTCGGCGACGACCTCGTCGACGGCGATGGCGCGGCGGTTGTAGACCTTCAGCAGCAGGTGGTTCTTCTGGTCGAGCGCCCCCTCGACCTTCTGACGCAGGATGTTCTCGTCGAAGAGGTCCTGCACGCGGATGCCGACGCGGTTGATCTTGTCGGCGTACGCCGGGCCGATGCCGCGGCCGGTGGTGCCGATCATGCGCTTGCCGAGGAAGCGCTCGGTGACCTTGTCGAGCGTGCGGTGGTACTGCGTGATGATGTGCGCGTTGGCGCTCACGCGCAGCCGCGACGTGTCGACGCCGCGCGCGTGCAGCGCCTCGAGCTCGGCGAACAGCACTTCGAGATCGATGACCACGCCGTTGCCGATGACGGGGTTCACGCCGGGCGACAGGATTCCCGAGGGCAGCAGGTGCAGCGCGTACTTCTCGTCGCCGATCACGACCGTGTGACCGGCATTGTTGCCGCCGTTGAACTTGACGACCCAGTCGGTGCGCTCACCGAGGAGGTCGGTGGCTTTGCCCTTGCCCTCGTCCCCCCACTGGACGCCGATGATCACGATGCCTGGCATGGGCTACTCCCCCGCTATCGGACGGTTACACCCCATCCTATCGAGCACGGCGGTGACGGATGCTTCGGCCCGAGGCATCCGTCACCCGCTCGGTAGACTGGAGCCCATGTCGAAAGTCCTCCAGTCCCTGCCCGTCGGCGAGCGCGTCGGAATCGCCTTCTCGGGGGGCCTGGACACCTCGGTCGCCGTCGCCTGGATGCGCGACAAGGGCGCCGTCCCCTGCACCTACACCGGTGACCTCGGCCAGCCCGACGAAGACGACATCGCGTCGATCCCCGACCGGGCCCTCACCTACGGCGCCGAGGTCGCGCGGCTCGTCGACTGCAAGCCCGCGCTCGTCGAAGAGGGCTTCGGGGCGCTCGCGTGCGGCGCGTTCCACATCCGCTCGGGCGGGCGCACCTACTTCAACACGACTCCCATCGGCCGCGCCGTCACCGGCACCCTGCTCGTGCGCGCCATGAAAGAGGACGGCGTCGACATCTGGGGCGACGGCTCCACCTATAAGGGCAACGATATCGAGCGGTTCTACCGCTACGGGCTGCTGGCGAACCCGGCCCTCCGCATCTACAAGCCGTGGCTCGACGCCGACTTCGTGACCGAGCTGGGCGGCCGGGCCGAGATGTCGGCCTGGCTCGTCGAGCACGGATTCCCGTACCGCGACAGCGCCGAGAAGGCGTATTCGACGGATGCCAACATCTGGGGCGCCACGCACGAGGCGAAGACCCTCGAGCACCTCGACGTGTCGCTCGAGACCGTCGAGCCCATCATGGGCGTGCGGTTCTGGGATCCGTCGGTCGAGATCGAGACCGAAGACGTCACGGTCACCTTCGACGCGGGCCGCCCGGTCGCCCTCAACGGCGTCGAGTTCTCAGACCCGGTGGCGCTCGTGTTCGAGGCGAACCGCATCGGTGGCCGCCACGGCCTGGGCATGAGCGACCAGATCGAGAACCGCATCATCGAGGCGAAGTCGCGCGGCATCTACGAGGCGCCGGGCATGGCGCTGCTGTTCATCGCGTACGAGCGCCTGGTCAACGGCATCCTGAACGAAGACACCCTCGCGACCTACCACGAGCAGGGCCGGCGCCTGGGCCGCCTGATGTATGAGGGCCGCTGGCTCGAGCCGCAGTCGCTCATGCTGCGCGAGTCGATCCAGAAGTGGGTGGGCTCGACCATCACCGGCACGGTGACCCTGCGGCTGCGCCGTGGCGAGGACTACACGATCCTCGACACGTCCTCACCGAACCTCTCCTACGCGGCCGAGAAGCTCTCGATGGAGCGCGTCGGCGACGCCGCGTTCGGCCCCACCGATCGCATCGGCCAGCTCACGATGCGCAACCTCGACATCGCCGACTCCCGCACCCGCCTCGAGCACTACGCCGCCGCCGGCATCATCGGCGGCGCCACCGGCGAACTCATGGGCCACCTCTCGCAGGGCGAGGCCGCCGAGATCACCGAGCACGCCGAGGACTACAGCGCCGAGCGCGAAGAGCTGGCAGAGGCGACGGATGCCGCGAACGAGGCATCCGCCTTCGACCTCGGCACCGACTGACCCGGCCGACTCACTCGCCGGGGCATCGTCTCGGCACCGACTCTCGCTCGCCTCGCCCTGCAGAACTCCTCCAATTCGGCACGCCGCAGCCGGGAACCGGCCTCCAGCACGGCATCCACGCCGATTCGAAGGAGTTTCGCCGTACGAGGTGTGCTGGCTCGCCCCGTGACGGATGCCGAGGAGGCATCCGTCAGAAGCGTCCGCCGACCTCGGCCACTCGCTGCGACGCCATCGACTCGAGTCGCACGAGGAACTCCGCCGACGGCATGACCTTGCCGCTGAGGTAGGTGCTCAGTCGCGACGGGGAAGTCCCGAGCCTTCGTGCCGCCTCCGCCTGGGTGTACCCAGTCGCCTGGTAGGCGCGGACGATCCGCCGCAGCGCCGCGGTGCGTGGCGATTCGATCAGCAGAGCGATCGTGCTGCGGGTGACGGCGACGGCACCGGATGCCTCGGCAACTGCCGCCGCTTCGGCGAAGTCCTCCGCGATCGGGCCCGCCGGGTCGGCGACTACCGCGAGCGCGATCTTCCGCCAGTCGTCCACGCCGCCACGCTCCAGCGCGGCGACCATCCCCTCTACGCCCCACTCCGCGACGGGGTCGGCAGGGCTGACGGTGAGGTTGCGGAACGCGAGCGCCATCACTGCACCTCGGCGAGGACGATGCGCGACGCGAGGTCGCGACAGACGTCCACGACGTCCGCCCAGTCGTGCCAGCGCGGACGCAGACCCTTGTACTGCGCCAACCGCGTCGTCGTGCGCGAGTCCCGAGGCTGTGGATCGGCGAGCTGGCGAACGACTTGATCGCGCACCGGCCGTGCGTCGGCCGGCTGGTGCGGATCGGCGTAGTAGTCGTCGATCCGCGCGAGGACACCGGCAGCGTGCTCCAGTCCATACCGCGAGGCGAGGGCTGCGACGTCGAGGTAGTCGCGCACCTGATTGCGCTTGACGACGAGATAGGCCTTGATCCGCAGGATCTCGTCGGGAGTGGGCACTGTCAGCGACGAGTCATCCTGGAGTCGAACCGACTGCACCTCGAGGGGCCGCAGTCGGATCAGCTGGCGGATGCCGGTCTCGATGCCGCCGAGCTCGCCCAGGATCAGCTTGCCGGGCACGACGCGGTTCAGCACGAAATCGCCTTCTCGCTCGAGGGCCTCGAGGACGGTGTCGAACCTGTCGTGCAGATCCGCGACCACGTGGTCATGATCGAACGACAACCGGTGCCCCGCGTAGTACGCCGCCGCCGACCCGCCCACCAGCACGGCATCGGGAACAAGCTCCTGAAGGCGGGCGGCCGACTCGAGCACGGATTCGAGTTTCGCGCTCGTCTCGTCGTGGCCACTCGAGAGCGAGGGATCGTCGGTGCTCATGCATCGAGAGTATCAGATGTGATAACAATGGCAGAGTTCTGGTTCGAGCCGCGTCAGGCCCGAGCCAGCAAGAACCCAAGCATCACTCGCCGAGCACGTCCCAGTAGGACTTCTGCGGGCAGAGGCTGTTGAGGCGATCGAAGCCACCGGTCGGCATTCCTCCTGATTCGCGCAACGCGACGTAAGGATTCCACTTCGCACCGTCGTCCAGGAACGCCTGCCGGCTCGGAGGAGTGACTGGGGACCCGTTCTCCGTGAGGCAAGCGGCCGTCTGCACCTGCAGATCGTAGAAGGCCGCCCGTTGCTCATCTGTCACGAACTTCGCCGGATCGAGATCCTCATTGCATTCCTCGGTGTCCCGTGCCAACACATCGGCCTGTTCCTTCGCAGTTCCGACAGAGACACCACCCTGCTCGAGTTGCGCGTCCCAACTATGGTCTCGGAGGCACCGCAGGAGTGCCTGCGTCGCATCGGTCTCGCTCGTCGGATAGGGCGACGTCTCGGTTGAGGCGACACACCCGGACAGCACCGCCGCCACAACCATCACGCCGGCGACCAGCGTGGAGCGCATCGAGTCAAGCCCCATGGCTGCTCCTCCTCGTCGGCTCGCATGAGGGTTCACTGAGAGATGGCTGCTCGCGAGGATTCCTTATCTTCGCCGCCTATCCGTTGAACCCCCAGGTGTCGAGCGGGTCTGGGCAACTTTCCAGGTAGCGCTCCTTTCCCGGCAAGCCATCGTAGAGGTTGTACGCGGCGCCGGTCATCATGAGGTCTTCCTCATACACCTGGTACGACGGCAACGCGGGCGGGCTAGCCCCCGCGTTCAAGAGACACTCCAGCAGTCTCTCCTGAGCGGCGAATTCTTCAGCCGCCAGTCGTCCATCCAACGCACGGCCCGGATTCGTCCCGACTCCGAGCTCGATGTGGCACGCCTTCGTCGCGTCCTGGTATGCGGTTTGCTGTTCGGGAGTCACTCTCGCTTCGAAGCCGCCCTCGACGCGACCGACGATGACGTCCCAACCCTTGTTCTGCAGGCATGTGCCCACCGCCGCGGCGGTTTCGGAGGCGCTCCTCCACTGGTTGTCCGGGTCGAAAGTGGCATCCGGCGCGGGAACCGGCCAGCCGTCCGAAAGCCAGACACCCTGTGCAGGATCGAACGTCGGCTCCGTCGTCAGGCCTTGAACGCCCGAGCTGACCGACCGGTCGGGCGCGGGCATCGTGCCCTCCCCGCCGGCGGCGCAGCCGGCGAGGAGGGCAGACGCAATCGCGACCGAAGACGCGAGAGTGTAGCGATTGGCTCTCACGAAGGCTTTGGCGCGCAGAATCCACTCGCCGCAATGAGGTCGTAGGGCGAGTAGATGGTCCAACTGCCTGAACTGGTCAGACCGTTCCAGCTCGTGTGAAGAGCGTTCCCGTAGAAGACCGGGTTGTATCCCGTCGAGTTGTAGAAGTGGGACGTGAGGGCACCGGACGGTGCCGTGGCGGTGAGTTGACTCTGCAGACCCTGCCGATGCGTGCTCGCGCATGACGTGCTGCCGTTCTGGGTCTGGGCCATCGCCGGAGCCACCCCTCCCAGCACGAGCATGGCCGACATGGCCACCGATGCGGCGGTGAGACGTGTGACCTGTCTCTTCGCGTTCTTTCCGTTTGGTTCTCGTTCTGCCACAGCAATTCTTCCTTCCATTGTCGGCCGCTTGCGGCCTTCGTGTTCTGACTCGCCTACTTGAGCTCTTACCTTGAAATGGCCGTAGGGGAGGAATCCTTACATCGGGTCCTCTGACGCAGAGGGCGGGCGGCCGTCGATGCGCCGAGGAATTGGCGGTTGTCGGCGACGCTCCAATCTGACGCATTGACGACGGGCGAAAACGAGGCCACCCAGACAGATTGGGTGGGTGATCTCGGTGGAAGATTGGGCGTTGATCAGGCGGCTGGTCGCGGACGGAGTTCCGCGGCGGCAGGTCGCGAGGCAACTGGGGATCGGGCGGTCGACCGTCGATAGGGCGTTGGCGTCGGACCGGCCGCCGAAGTATGAACGGCCGGCGCAGCCGACGACGTTCACACCGTTCGAGGCGCGGGTGCGGGCGATCCTCACGGAGTATCCGGAGATGCCGGCGACAGTGATCGCGGAACGTGTCGAATGGGACGGGTCGATCACCTGGTTCCGGGAGAACATCAAACGCCTGCGACCTGAGCATCGCCCGGTCGATCCGGCGGACCGGCTGTCGTGGGCGGCGGGTGATGCAGCGCAGTGTGACCTGTGGTTCCCGCCGCGGAAGATCCCGCTCGAGGATGGCTCGAGTGTGCTGCTGCCGGTGCTGGTGATCGTCGCGGCGCACTCGAGATTCGTCACGGCGCGGATGATCCCGACCCGCAAGACGGAGGATCTGCTGCTGGGGTCGTGGGAGCTGATCCAACAGCTCGGAGCGGTGCCGCGCCGGCTGATCTGGGACAACGAACCCGGCATCGGGCAGAAGGGCCGGCTCGCTCGCGCAGGGCGTATCGGCGTTCGCCGGGACGCTGGCGACGAAGGTGGTGCAGCTGCGGCCTTACGACCCGGAGTCGAAGGGCATCGTCGAGCGTCGCAACGGCTGGATGGAGACCTCATTCGTGCCCGGCCGAACGTTCGCCTCCCCGGTGGACTTCAACGCTCAGCTCGCCGAGTGGTTGGAGCGCGCGAACGCGAGAGTGGTGCGGACGATCAAGGCCCGCCCGATCGACCTGGTCGAGCACGACCGCGCGCGGATGCTGCCGTTGCCGCCGGTTCCGCTGCAGCTGGGCTGGCGGCAACGGGTGCGTCTGGGTCGGGACTACTACGTGCGGCTCGATGCGAGCGATTACTCCGTGGACCCGGCAGCGATCGGCCGAATGGTCGACGTCACCGCAGACCTCGACCGCGTCCGGGTGCGGTTGGACGGACGGATCGTCGCCGACCATCAGCGAATCTGGGCGCGCGGCGCGGTCGTCACCGCACCTGCCCACCGGGAGACCGCGGGGTTACTGCGGCAGCAGTTCCAGCAACCGCGGCCGCTTCCCGTCTCTGATGATCTGAGCCGGGATCTCGCTGACTACGACCGGGCCTTCGGAATCGAAGGAGTCGCGTGATGGCTGCCAAGACGACCGACACCGCCAAGCAGATCACCTATCTCGCCGGCGCGCTGAAAGCGCCCCGCATCACGGAAGCCGCCGGCCGGCTGGCCGATCACGCCCGAGATGCGGGCTGGTCGTTCGAGGACTACCTCGCCGCGGTGCTCGAACGCGAAGTGTCCGCGCGCAACGCTTCCGGCGCGGAGCTGCGGATCAAGGCGGCCGGGTTCCCGGCGCGCAAGACGCTCGAGGACTTCGACTGGGACGCGCAACCCACCGCCCGCCAACAGGTCGCTGCTCTCGCCTCTGGAGGATTCCTGCTCGAGGCTCAGAACGTGGTGCTGCTCGGCCCGCCCGGAACCGGCAAGACGCACCTGGCCACCGCGCTCGGGATGGTCGCCGCCCGGCACGGGCACCGGGTGCTGTTCGCCACCGCGACGGACTGGGTGACTCGCCTCACCGAGGCGCATCGGCTAGGGAACCTGCCCCGCGAACTCGCCCGGCTGCGCCGTTACGGGCTGATCATCGTCGACGAGGTCGGCTACCTGCCGTTCGAGCAAGACGCCGCCAACCTGTTCTTCCAGCTCGTCTCAAGCCGCTATGAGCACGCCTCACTAATCCTCACGAGCAACCCGCCGTTCAGCGGCTGGGGAGGTGTCTTCGGAGACCAGGCGGTGGCCGCTGCGATGATCGACCGCATCGTCCACCACGCCGACGTGCTCACTCTCAAAGGCGCCAGCTACCGGCTCCGCGGCAGGGGCATCGAGAGCCTCCCGAGCATCAGAACCCAGGATCCGGCAGACTAACGAAACGACGAACCGGTGGCCTCATTCTCGAGCGTCGCTTTGGCTTCAGGTTGGACCGTCGTCGACAGCGGTCGGGAATCGCGGTGTTAGGTTTCCGGCCCAGCGGCCATTTCAAGGATGAGACGTAGTTTGGGGCTCGGATGACGGCGAAGCAACAAGCCTTCGAGTCGCTGTTCGCCGCGCACTTCATCGAGATCGTCCGATTCGCCGAGCGGCGTGTCGGCGACACCCAGACTGCAGAAGACATCGCCCAGGCGACATTCGAACTGGCGTGGTCGCGCCTCGACAGGCAGCCGATCACCGCCCCATGGCTCATCAAGACAGCAGGGAACAAGGTGAAAGAGCATCTGCGACGCAGCCGCCGAAAGGTGTCGGCGGATGCCGCCTTGCAGCGCCGAGAGGAAGAGCGTCCCGTCGGGCTCGATGCCCTGGAGTCGCTCGCGCTCCGTTCGGCGCTGCACCTGCTGACGGACCGTGAGCGAACCGTCGTCGAGCTCACATATTGGGAAGGGCTCAGCGCCCAGCAGATCGGTGAGGTACTCGGAGCATCCGACAAGACCGTCTGGGTCACCTTGAGCAGAGCCCGCGCGAAGATGCGCCCAGCGCTCGAACGAACAACCGAGGGGGTGCAACGATGACCGGACCCCTCGACGACGACATGCTCGACCGGTTCATGCGCGCTACCGATCCGGCTCTCACGCCCGCGGACGCTCCGCTTACCGTCAGGCACATCGCGATTCGAGATCGGATCATGATGGACGCCGATCCCGAGGCGCGGCGCCGCCGCCCGCACCTGACACTGTGGCTGACAAGCCTGCCGGTGGCCGTCACCGTCGTCATCGTCGCGCTGATCGTGATCACGGGCATCCCGCTCGGCTCGACACCCGCTGTCGCCCTGACGCCACCCCCACTGACGTTCACCAAGACGGGTCAGACGACATCGGAGGTGCTCATGGAAGCGCAGCGAGCACTCGCTGAGGATGGAACACCCGCCGAGCCGCTCCGTTCCGCGACGTCAACCGGGTGGTACCTGCAGATGGGGCAGAACGCGGAGGGTGTGACGACGACGGCGACGGTGAGTCCACAGATCACGACCGTTCGGTGGGCACCGGATGGCTCTGGCCAGTTCACCGTCGTGGCGGGCGAACCGTACTGGGGGGACGGATCCCCCGCACCGACGCTCGCTCCCAACGCGCCGCCGCCCGGGACCGTCATCTCCGACAGCAACATCCCGACGGGCGGCATCGGCGTCCCGACGACCGACCCACCGGGTTCGACTGAAGCAGAGATGGCCGCATGGCTGGTTGCGATGGGACTCCCGGCGGATGCTGACGCCGCAGATCTCATCGACACCATCAACCTGGCGATGAATTACTGGACGCTGACCAACCAGCAGCACTCCCTCCTCTTGAAGGCACTGCTCACCCGGGACGACGTGGACGTCGTCGGCACGGGGAGGGATCGTGCGGGTCGCGATGTGGTCGGCATCACGACCGACTCCACACGATTCCCGGGCTCCCGACGACTCCTCCTGATCAGCACCGAGACCGGTCGAATCGTTGCCGAGGAGGTCCTCCGCACCACCCCGTTGGGCAAACTGCCCGCGGGATCCGTCATCTCCTACACACTCTGGGGGCTACCCACCACATGAAGCTCCGCGCCGCCCTCGCCACCTTCGCGGCTGCGATCCTGCTCGCTGCGATGCCCACCACCGCGCACGCCGACGAACTCGATCCTCAGATCGCAGCGGCCCTCCAGGCCGTACCCGGCGGCGAAGCACTGAACTCCACCACCGCGTACTGGCCAGACCTGGCGATGACGCTGAAGGTGCCGGACCCAAGGTTGCGGGAGTCCATCGGCAACTGTCCGAACGGCAGTGTGTGTGCGTTCACCGGCGATTCCCTCACCGGGTCACGACTTGCGTGGACAACCTGCGGGACCTTCTCGACAACGGCGTTCACCGTCCCCGTTCGATCCATCGCGATGGCGGCGAGGGGTGGGGATCCCTCGACCGCCATCTCGTTTCCGTATGCTGAGCTGTCCTGAGCAGGAAGTGCTGTCCACGAGCCGATCGAGCGGTCGGGCGCGGGCATCGTGCGCAATCGCGACCGAAGACGTGTCCGGTGCTCGGAGTCACATACGTTTCTGACTCCGAGCACCGGATCGCACCGACAGCTACTCGCGAATCTGCGGGCACGCCTCTTCGAGTGCCGGGCCACGTTCGCGCACGACGTCGACATCGATGTCCGCGTACGGCGACCACGCGCCCTTCATCTCGCCTGATACGTGGGCGCCGGCGGAAGCTCCACACCTTCGCCGACCAGGCACTCCCTGAGCTCGAGGAAGCGATCATAGTACCTCTGACGGTCAGCATCGCTCACGTCGTCGAACGTCGGAGTCTCCACCCTTGACCAGCAAGCCTCCGAGGCCGACTCGTACTGGCTCTCCTGCCCACGCGGCACATGAGTGTTGACGCTGTCGTCGTCGGCCGCAGTCGCGCCCCAGCCGGCGTCGCGCAGGCACGCCGCCACCAGTTCGCTCGCCTCTCGACCGCTCTTCACGAGAGTCGCGTCCGCCTCATCGGCAGTCGGCGCACACGCCGCGAGCACGAGCAACCCGATAATCGTGACGGCTGAAACCAAAGGCCGCCCTACGCGCGACAGGTGTTCGCACGCGAAGTCGAAGTCATCATCGGTCAGTTCGTCCCGGTTGTCGCCCATGACTCTCCTTCGATCGGCCCCCGTTGCAGGGGCTTCACTAGGAAATGGCCGGTCGCGAGATTTCCTTACATCGCCGCCTTTGTGCAACTCGCCGCGCGGCGTGTTCGCAGGGATCGAAGGCTCTCGAACTCGCCCTGCAGCGTCAACGGCGCTGGCGGCACGTGACGAGCGCTGCGCACCCGCGCCGCAGGGCTCAAGACCTCCCCATCACACGAGGCGACATCCGTCGAGATCGTGTTGTTAGGTTTCGCCCACCTGCGGCCATTTCAAGGTGAAGTCACTCTTCGATCGTGTACGCACATCGGAAAGTGAGAAGGCCTTGACATGAGGGAGGGCAATAGTGCGAAACAGGCGTTGGGTTAGAGTCGGAGCGATTGCGGGAGCGATTGCGCTGGTGACAGCGGTCGCGGGTGTCGGAACACCCGCGACGGCGCTTGAGACAACCTCCCCCTTGCTTACGTGCTCCGCACCAAAGACGGTGAAGGGTTACTCGAACCCTACGAACGGCTCCACCCATAACCACCGTCAGAACGGCACCGGTGCCTATTGGAGTTCTGACTTCTGGGGCCCTGGCGATCACCACAGCTATGGCCCGTACCTCAGCGCAACTGTCTGGTTTACAAGCGCGGGTGCGTCAACGTGGTCCACGAGCTGCTTCTAGAGGCTTTGTCGTGATCCACCGTTGCTCGGCCGCAGGGGCTCTCGCGATCATGGGTCTCATGATCGTCGGGTGCGGGGTGACCGAACCGAGCGACATACGATCCTTCGACGACCTGGCGGCGCCGGCGGCGAGCGCCATCAGCGAAGCCCTTGCAGCGAACCTCCTCGATCAGCAGATCGAGGCGGCCTGGGACAACACACACGCGTTGTTTCCGGACTTGGATCGCCCAGACGTCACCACTGTGCGCATGGTCGCAAGGACGGAGTGGGCGCAGACGATTCTCGCGTGCATGACGGATGCGGGATACTCCGGGCGAGCAGTGGAAGATGGCTCCTTCCAGACAGGAAGCATCGACCCCACCATCGCTCCGCAGTACTACACCCAGCTCTTCGTCTGCAAAGCGGAGTACCCGATCGATCCACGATACCTCGCACCTTTCAACGTTGAGCAGATCGAGTACCTCTACGCGTACTTCCGAGACCAGCTTGCCCCGTGCCTAGAAGAGCATGGCTACACACCGAGCAAACTGCCGTCGTTTCGAACCTTCTCAGACGGCTGGACCGATGAATCTGCGAGATGGACGCCGTACGCGGACGTCATACCAACTTCAGAGAGTGCTTGGTTGGAACTCCAGCAGAGCTGCCCGCAGCTACCGCGCTCCATCTATTGAGCCCCAACGGTCGGAGATGCCCCATGCCAACTGCCCTACGGGCGAATCACAACAATGACTCAGACCGGTGCGCACGATGACGAGTCAAGAGCTTGAGGTCACGGTCGACGAGACGCCGGCGCCCGCCGCGCCGTCCTTGACTGGCACCGCAAAACTCCGGAGGAGGCGCTGGGGGTGGTGGGTGCTGGGCGCCGTAGTGCTGGCAGGTGCTGCCGGCGCGGTGGGGTGGGCGGCGGCATCCGTTCTCTCTCCGGCCGAAGACGTGCTCGAAGCGACCCCGTTCACGTTCGTGGAGGTCGCGGCGGGTGAGGTGGGGTCGAGCATCCAGCTGAACACGGTCGCCGAGTGGTCGCCGGTGCCGGTCGGCACCAACCGGGCCGCGGGTGTGGTCACCACGATCGGCGTCGCTCCGGGCGAGGAGGTGGTGCAGGGGTCGGTGCTGTATACCGTCGACCTGCGGCCGGTGGTCGTCTCGCAGGGCGCGGTGCCCGCGTTCCGCGCAATCGGCGCCGGGGCTGAGGGCGCCGACGTCGTCCAGCTGCAGGCGCTGCTCGCCGCGCGCGGGGTGTACGACGGGCCGGCCGACGGCACGGCCGGATCTGGCACGGTCGGCGCGATCCGGGAGTGGCAGAAGAGCATGGGGATGCCGCAGACCGGCGTGATCGAGCCCGGCGACGTGATCTTCGTGCCGACGCTGCCGACCCGCATCGCTCTCGATGAGGAGGTCGTGTTCCGCGGAGCGACCCTCACCGGCGGTGAAGAGGTCGTGCGCGGGCTGCCCGCAGCCCCCGTGTTCACCGTGCCGGTCACCGGCGCGCAGGCGGCGATGATGCCGGCGGGAACGCGCGTGGAGATCACCGCGCCCGACGGAACCGTGTGGACCGCGTTCGCCGGCGCCCGCGCGTCCGACCCCAACAGCGGCACGATCGACGTCGCCCTCGACGGCGAATCCGGCACCGTGATCTGCGCCGACCAGTGCGGCCAGGTGCCCGTGACCGGCGAAGCGCTGCTCGGCTCGCGGATCGTCACGGTCGCCCCCGTGCAGGGGCTCGTCGTGCCGTCGGCGGCGCTCGTCACCGAGGCATCCGGTCAGACCGCCGTCATCACCGCCGACGGTCAGCGCGTGCCGGTCACGGTGGTCGCCTCGGCGCGCGGCATGAGCGTCGTCGAGGGCGTCGAGGCCGGAGCACGCGTGCGGGTGCCCGCGACGGACGCGCCGTGACCCGCCCTGTGCTCGAAGCCCGCGGACTCACGTTCGCGTACGGCCCACGCAGCAACCCGGTGCTGTCGGAGTGGGACGCCGCGTTCCCGGCCGGGTCGACCACCGCGCTCACCGGACCCTCGGGCCGCGGCAAGTCCACCCTGCTCTACCTGCTCGGACTCATGCTGCACCCCACCGCCGGCGACGTGCTCGTCGACGGCGTCGCGGTCACCGGGCTTCGCGATGCGGCCCGAGCACGGCTGCGCGCGGGCCGCTTCGGGTTCGTGTTCCAGGACGCCGCGCTCGACGCCACCCGCACCGTGCTCGACAACGTCACCGAGACCGCCCTGTATAGAGGAGAGCAAAAGGATGCCGCGGCCCGCCGCGCCACCGCGCTACTCGAGCGCTTCGGGGTCGACGTGCCCCCGCACCGCCGACCCGGCCAGGTCTCGGGCGGTCAGGCCCAGCGGATCGCGCTGTGCCGGGCGCTGCTCGGCGAACCGGGGATCCTGCTCGCCGACGAGCCCACCGGCAACCTCGACCCTGCGACCGCGACCGTCGTCGTCGACGCGCTGCGCGACCATGCCCACGCGGGCGCGGCGGTTGTCATCGTCACCCACTCCCCCGAGGTCGCGGCTGCGTGCGACCGGGAGATCCGGCTGTGACGCGCGCTTCGTCTCGCTTCGCTCGCTCAACGACCGGGATGGCGGTCGCTCGCTCAACGACCGGCGTGGCGGTGACGCGCGGGGCGACCGGGGTGGCGGTGGTGCGGGAGGCGTGGGCGTCGGTGGTGTCGCAGCCCGTGGCATCCGTTCTCACGACCCTCATGATCGTGGGCATGGTGCTCGTCGTGATGCTCACCACCGGCCGCACCGTCGGCGCCGAGCAGGCCGTGCTCGGCTCGATCGACGACGCCGGCACCCGCACCATCCAGGTGCGCGCCGAGAACGGCGCCGGCCTCACCGCCGACGTGCTGGAGCGCATCTCGCACCTCGACGGCATCGAATGGGCCGCCGCGTTCTCGTCCGCGGTCGACGCCACCAACACGGGTATCCCCGACGGCACGCGCGTGCCCGTGCGACTCGCGTATGGAATGCACCTCGACCGGCTCGGCATCCCCGCCGTCTCACCCGTGCCCGGCGGACTCGCCTACGCGTCGACGCTCGCCCTCGATCAGCTCGGCCTGCCCGACGTCGCCGGGTCGGTGACGACCACGACCGGCACGTCGTACGCCATGGCGGGGCGGATCGAGACCCCCGATTTCCTCGCGGGGTTCGAACCGGTCGTGCTCGCGCCGCAACCCGACGCGACCGGCGCCGAGACCGTCAACGTGCTGGTCGTGATCGCCGAACGCCCCGACCTCGTCGCGCCAGTGTCGGACGCCGTGCTGTCGGTGCTCGCCGCGGATGACCCGACCAAGGTCACCGTGCAGACCTCCGAAGCCCTCGCCCAGCTGCGCGCGATCGTGCAGAGCCAGCTCGGCGGATTCTCGCGCGGGCTCGTGCTGGTGCTGCTCGCGGTCACCGGCATCCTCGTCGCGGTCATCCTCTACGGGCTCGTCATGATGCGCCGCAAAGACTTCGGCCGCCGCCGCGCGCTCGGCGCCACCCGCGGGCTCATCGTCGGGCTGCTGCTCACGCAGACCGCGATGCTCGCCGTCCTCGGCGTAGGGCTCGGGGTCGCGGCATCCGTCATCGCCCTCGTCGCCACCGGCGACCCGCTGCCGGGATGGGACTTCACCCTCGCGCTCGGGGTCCTCGCGCTCGCGACCGCGGTCGTCGCGGCGCTCATCCCCGCTGTGGTGGCCGCCCGGCGAGAGCCGATCCGCGAGTTGCGGGTGCCTTAGCAAACCTCGATCGTGCTTGCCAGCGGTGACGACCGATGTGCCGTCGGCGAAGCGCGAGCCGAGCTCACACTTCTATTTGTCTCCAGCCGCCATGATGGCCTGCCATGAGGATCTGGACCACGTACGCTGAGCCAAGCTCTTGCGCAAGCCTCTGCGCAAGAGCTTGGCCGACCCGATAGTGCTCTGCCACCGCGATCGTGTTGCCCTCTGCGATCGCCTGGCCGACCGAATTCCAGTGCCGGAACTCCAGCATCAGGCCGGTCGAGACGGGCATCTGAGATTCGTCGTCGAAAATCGGCGGTGGAAACCACACCGGAAGGTGGTCGCGGAATTCATCAGCGACCACCCTCACGATTCGGCGCGGATCGCTCATTGGTGTGCGAAGCCCTCTAGCAGACGTATGCGCTGCTGGGGATCGAAGTGGTGATGCGATTCGTATCGGTCCCGAAGATCACCGACGGATAGAACGTGTACTCGTAGTTGCCGTACTGGTCATACATCAGCGTGGGGGCGCCTACGCATCTCGTATTGTTCGACCCCTGTGGCACATCCACCATAGCTGTGAACGTGGCGACGGTCACCGCGTGATCCTTCGAGAGAACTCTTCACATCCGTCTCGAAAGGAACCACGACGATGACCGTCGTACCCAGTATTGACCCTGCCCGTTTCCTCCACGAACA
>NZ_JBFECU010000023.1:0-43553 GCF_041379855.1 Microbacterium sp. BWT-B31 | reverse complement strand
GTAACGTAAGACACGAGGACCTCCGTGGATCGAGTGAGTGTGGTAACCCACATCGATACCGGAGGTCCTCGCCCTACCCCATCACGCCACGCTGCACACAACCACCGTGGGAAGAACAGCTAGAACAGCTTGGGCGCCCGATCCCCCAGCCAACGATGGAATCCATCAGTACCGGGCTCCCTGTCGGAGTAGCGGTAGATCAACTCTCGTGACACCTGCACGTCCAGCTTCCGGGTCGCTGGTTCGTAGTAGACCCTGTACTCAGTCGGCGTCTGCACCCCCAGTGCCTCAAACTGCGCGCGCGCTTCGAAGAGGTCATCCCGGAAAAGTCGCTGTATCAACGAGGCCCGCTCTATTGAGGCGTTCGCTCCAACGAGGTCAGAGGGATAGACGAGGGAGCCCGCCTGCTCGAATAGAACGTTGATGTACGTAACGCCCGGCTTCTCCGACGCGCCGTAGATGTAGTAAGCGCGGACGTCGGGCGCGCCCGACGCATACTCGGACGCAAGAGAAACCCACTTCGAGATCAAGCTCTGCAGAACTCCTTGCTCGGTCATGCGGTTATGCTCACTGCTCCAGCGTCCATTCGAGGGGCCTGCCATTGACGACCGATCTGATCTCGAAGAGCCTCGGCCGGTTGCATTTGACGTGATGCGCACGTCGATGATCGACGGTACCGGGCAGGTCAGACAGCAAGGCGCGCGCCCGCGCGTTTTCGATCCTCAGGGCTCGGGCCCGGCGCGCGCGGCGGCGGGCACGGCGAAGGGTCCGAAGCGGCCCGCCACCGCGACGGTCGCGATGAGACCGTCTACCTCGCACGAGACGAGACGGACAGACGCGGCATCGGCCATCTGCTCCGCTCTCTCGCACGGCACGCCGCTCACCGCACCCGAAGCCGCGTCGGCCGCCGCGAGGGCTGCCGCGTCGGCCGCCGCCGCAGCCCGCTGACCGGCGACGGCCGCTGCGGCCCCCACGCAGACGACGAAGACGACGGATGCCGCAGCCCCCGCCACCCCGACCGCCAGAACGCTCCCCGCCACCGGTCAACGCCCACCCGCGAGCGCGCAGCTCGTCACCGGGACCGACCGGAACAATGACGGGAGGCCCGGAGCCGCCGCCACGACGCACACGAGGTCGCCGCGGGCCTGCACGGTCACCTCGGCACCCGGGACGGCGCCGAGGACGAGCGACACGGCACGCGCAGGGTCTTCGCCCCGCGCGACGAGACGAGCCGCATCGGCCGCGGCATCCTCGAGCCGCACCTGACGCCCGCCCTGCGCGAGCGCGCCGGCGCCGAGGACCAGCACGAGGACCACCGCGGGAAGCGCGATCGCGAACTCGGCGACGACCGAACCTCGATCATCCGACCGCAGGCACCGGCCGCCGCCCGAGCCGCGGCGCAGAGCGCGACCGATCACTCGACCGTCAGCGCGCGGCGCACGAGATCCGTGAGGATGCCGCGCACCTCGTCGCTGCGCATGATCACGACCAGAAGTCCCGCGAACGCGACGGCGGCCATCGTCGCGATCGCGTACTCGGCGGTGGCCGCTCCGGTCTCATCGCCGAACAGGCGCACGGCGCGCCTGCGGTCGAGCCGTGGCAGCGGGCCCGCCTGGGTCGGCGACTCGGAAGGCGTCTGGGTGGGGGTGTCGGTCATCGGTTCATTCCTCTCTTCAAGGGGTTGTCTCGGGCACGTCAGAACAGCGTCAGGTCGAAGGACGACATGACGCTCAGGAGCATGGGGGCAACGCCGAGCAGCAGGAACGCGGGGAGCGTGCAGACGCCCAGCGGCAGCAGCAGCCGCGACGACAGCTGCGCGGCACGAAGGCGGCCGTCGACGCGGGCGCGGTGCCGCGCGAGCGCCGCCTGAGCCCGCAGCAGCTCGACGGCGGGAACGCCCGCGGTGCGCGAGAGCGCGAGGACCGCGTCGGTCGCGACATCAGTCACCGGCTCGTCCTGGCCCCGCGCGGCGGCCGTGATAGCGCGAGCCCGGTCGATCGAGACCCCGCCGCCCAAGCCGATGGCCAGCAGCTCCGCGTGGAGCCCGGGCACCGCAGCGGCCAGGGTCGCGCGGCGCACGAGAGCGGCGTTCCAACGGCGGGCGGCGAGCATGAGCGCACCGCCCGCGACGAGGCACGCGATGCCGAGCGGCTGGGCGAGAAGGACGCCCACCACGTCGAAGCCGAGCAGCAGGCTCAACGCGATCGCGACGAGCGGCAGCCACCCCATGAGCCGGGCGGTGCCGGCCGGCTCGGCGAGCGCCACGCGCACGTCGTCGGCGGCCTCCTGCGCATCGCGCAGCGACGACGCGATCGCGCGCAGGCTGTCGGCGAGCGGGGCGCCGACGGTCGTGGCAACCGACCATGCGGCTGCCACGTCGGTCCACGTGCCGCCGAGGGCCGCGATCGCGGCGGGGAGCGGCATCCCCTCGTCGTGTGCGTCGCAGACGCGACGTGCGCCGGCGTCGCCGGTGTCTGCGAGGTGCCGCCACGCGCGCACGCCCGACACGCCCGCGGCGAGCAGCACCGCGAGGGTGAGCACCGTGTCGGGTGCCGACGCCTGCGGCGCACCGGCTGCGCGTCGCCTCGGGCGCATCATGACTCCCACCCCCGCTCCTCGATCGCGAGGCGACCGTCGGGGCCGATCACCGGAGTGCCTGCCTCGGCGAGCCTGCGCGTGCCGTCGGCGGTGCGCTCGACGTGCAGCACGACGCCGATCGCGCTTACGACCTGCCGCGCGAGCGCACGGTCGTCGAGGCCGGCAAGTGCCCCCAGCGCCTCGAGGCGCGCGGGGACGTCCGCCAGGCCGTTCGCGTGAAGCGTGCCGGCGCCGCCGTCGTGGCCGGTGTTCAGCGCGGCGAGGAGTTCGCGCACCTCGGCGCCACGGCATTCGCCGACGACGAGCCGGTCGGGGCGCATGCGCAGCGCCTCACGCAGCAGCCGCTCCAGCCCGATGCCGCCCGCGCCCTCGAGGTTGGGCTGACGGGCCTCGAGCCGCACATGGTGCGGGTGGTCGATGCGAAGCTCCGCCACGTCTTCGATCGTGACGATCCGCTCGGACGGTGCCGCGCACCCGAGCAGGGCCGCGAGCAACGTCGTCTTTCCCGCCCCGGCCGCGCCGGTGACGAGCAGGTTCTCGCGCCGCGCCACGAGCTGCTCGAGCCACGCGCGGCGCTGCGCGTCGAGCGTGCCGCGCCGCTCGAGCGCCGCGAGCGACGGCCGGTCGAACCGAGGCACGCGCAGCGAGATGACGGTGCCCTCGGGCGAGATCGGCGGCAGCACCGCGTGCACCCGGATGCCTGCGTCCAGCCGCACGTCGACGCACGGCGTCGCGTCGTCGATGTGCCGGCCTCCCGCCGCGATGAGGTCAATGGCGAGGTCGCGCACGTCATCTTCGGCGGCGCGCCACTCGGGCGCACGCCGGGCGCCGTCCCCGCGATCGACATAGAGCCCCGCGGCGGAGTTCACGAACAGATCCGTCACCTCGGGATCGGCGAGGTACCGCGCGAAGGGCGCGAGGGCCGGATGCCTCGGCTCCGCCGCCGCCGGAACGCCGCCGTCGCCGTCGCGAGAGTCGCGCGGCTGGATGACGAAGGGTGCGGGCATGCCTCGACGGTAGGCCCGTCGACGACGCCCGAGAGGGGCCGTATGCGGCATCCGTGCGAAACCGGCGATCCCGCCCGGCTGGGGAGGAGAAGACCGCGAGCGACCGCCGAAAACGAAAGAGGGCGGCATCCCATGGGGGGAATGGGATGCCGCCACGCGCGACACCGCATTTCGGGGGGTGCTTCGGGTGTCGCAATGCCAGAATCGATGTTCGGCCGCTGATGAGCATACGCAAGAACACGACGACCTGCCAAACGGAATGTTCTATTCCGAGCGATATATCAGTTGTGTCGCCGATATCCCGATACACCCACTATCGGAGGTAGTGGCCACCGGTGCGCCTGGGTAGATTGACCGTGTCGTCCGGCCGTGTGCCGAGATCTCGAGTTGCCGCAAAGGAGCGCTGCGCATGAGCAGTCAGATCGACCACCTTCTCACCGAGTCCAGGCGCTTCGCGCCGCCGACCGAGTTCGTCGCCGACGCGGTCGCGAGCGCCGACCTCTACGACCGATCGAAGACCGATCGCGAGGGATTCTGGGCCGCGCAGGCGCGCGACCTGCTGCACTGGCACAAGCCTTTCACCGAGGTGCTCGACTGGTCGAACCCGCCGTTCGCGAAGTGGTTCGCCGACGGCGAGCTGAACGTCGCGTACAACTGCCTCGACCGTCACGTCGAGGCCGGCAACGGCGATCGGGTGGCGCTGCTGTGGGAGGGCGAGCCCGGCGACGAACGCCGCGTCACCTACGCGGAGCTGACCGACGAGGTCAAGCGTCTCGCGAACGTGCTCGAGGGCCTCGGCGTCGGGCGCGGCGACCGCGTCGCGATCTACATGCCCGCCATCCCCGAGGCCGTCGCCGCGATGCTCGCGGTGGTGCGCATCGGCGCGATCCACTCGGTCGTGTTCGGCGGCTTCTCGGCCGACAGCCTGCGCGCGCGCCTGGACGACGCGGCCGCGAAGGTCGTGATCACCGCCGACGGGGGCTACCGCAAGGGCAAGGTGTCGCCGCTCAAGCCCGCCGTCGACCTCGCCCTGCGGGACCGCAACGGCTCGGGCCCGCAGCAGACCGTCGAGCACGTGCTCGTCGTCAAGCGCGGCGGCAACGACGTGGAGTGGACCGAGGGCCGCGATCTGTGGTGGCACGACGTCGTGCCGCAGGCCTCGGCCGAGCACGAGGCGCAGCCGTTCCCCGCCGAAAACCCGCTGTTCATCCTCTACACCTCCGGCACCACCGGCAAGCCCAAGGGCATCCTGCACACCACCGGCGGATACCTCACGCAGGCGACCTTCACGAACAAGGTCGTGCACGACCTGCATCCCGAGACCGACGTGTTCTGGTGCACGGCCGACATCGGCTGGGTCACCGGCCACTCGTACGTCGTCTACGGGCCGCTCGCCAACGGCGCCACTCAGGTGCTGTACGAGGGCACCCCCGACACGCCGCATCCCGGCCGCTGGTGGGAGATCGTGCAGAAGTACGGCGTGACGATCCTCTACACCGCGCCCACCGCGATCCGCTCGTTCATGAAGATCGGCCGCAAGGTGCCCAAGCAGTTCGACCTGTCGTCGCTGCGCCTGCTCGGCTCGGTGGGCGAGCCCATCAACCCCGAGGCATGGATGTGGTACCGCAAGATCATCGGCGGCAAGACCGCGCCGATCGTCGACACCTGGTGGCAGACCGAGACCGGCGCGATCATGATCTCGGCGCTTCCCGGCGTCACCGAGACCAAGCCCGGCTCGGCGCAGGTGGCGTTCCCCGGCATCTCGATCGACGTCGTCGACGAGGACGGCACCCACGTCGGCAACGGCAACGGCGGACTGCTCGTGATCACCGAGCCGTGGCCGAGCATGCTGCGCGGCATCTGGGGCGACCCGGAGCGGTTCGTCGAGACCTACTGGGAGAAGTTCCAGAAGCAGGGCTTCTACTTCGCCGGCGACGGGGCGCGCCTCGACGACGACGGCGAGGTGTGGCTCATGGGCCGCGTCGACGACGTCATGAACGTCTCGGGCCACCGCCTGTCGACCACCGAGATCGAATCGGCCCTGGTGGGCAACGAGGCGGTCGCCGAAGCCGCGGTGGTCGGGGCATCCGACGAGACGACCGGCCAGGCTGTCGTGGCCTTCGTCATCGTCAAGGAGTCCTACCTCGCCGAGCACTCCCCCGAGGGTCTCGCCGGCTCGCTGAGGCTGTGGGTCGGCGAGCAGATCGGCCCGATCGCCCGCCCGCGCGATGTCTACATCGTCGGGGAGCTTCCCAAGACCCGCTCGGGCAAGATCATGCGGCGCCTGCTTCGCGACGTCGCCGAGGGCCGGGAGGTCGGAGACACCACCACGCTCGCGGACACCGCGGTGATGAGCGTCATCTCGGCGCAGGTCAGGTAGTGCCAGACTGACCTGATGCACGCCGACGATGAGGGGCGCCGGGCCCTGCCTTCCGCGCACTATGTGATCCTCTCGTCGCGTATCGTCCCCGACCTCGACGGCGGATTCACGGTCGCGACGCTGCGCCGTGCCCGTCAGATGGCGGATGCCGGCGCCGACGCCAACCGCGGGCCGCTGCTGCTCACCGTCGACCCCGGCACGACGGCCGACCACGCCGCACACCGCGCCGCGCTGCTCGCGTCGGGCCAGGTGCAGTCCACGGATGTGTTCTGCAACCTCTTCGACGAACTCCGCGCCGACCCCTCGTGGGCGTATGACCGCGCCAAGCCCGCCGAGGGAACCCCGCGGGCGCCCTTGCGCGCGATCGTCGACGACGCGGATCGGCCGGTGGCCGGCATCCCCGTCGTCGACAGCCCCGAATGGTTCCTCACCGATGCCCCGGTGGTCGTGCACGGCGCCGACGGCGACAGATTCCTGCGCGGCTTCCGGGGCCTCTACCACGCGTGGCTCGACCACGTCGTGGCTCGGCTCACGCGCGACACGCCGCGGACGCCGGTCGTGGTGGTGTGCGAGTCGCGCCAGGTGGGGCTGCTCATCGCCGACTGGGCGAACCCGCGCGTGCGGATCGTGCACACGATCCACACCTCGCACCTCGAGCCGCCCTACACCGCCGATGCCCCGGTGAACGCCCTGTGGAGACGATGGTTCGACGCGATGCCCGCCTTCGACGCGGTGCTGTGGCCGACGCGGCAGCAGCGCGACGATGTCGAGGCACGGTTCGGCTCGGCCACGGTGAACGCCGTCGTGCCGCACGCCGCACCGCCGGTGGCGGCGGACCCGGCGCAGACCGTCGAGCCCCGCGCGGTGATCCTGGCCCGACTCGCCCCTGTGAAGCGGATCGCGCACGCCGTGCGCGCGTGGGCGCAGGTCGTGCGCGAGATTCCGGGGGCTCGGCTCGACATCTACGGCGACGGACCGCTCCGGGCAGATCTCGAGCGCGAGATCGATGACCTCGGTGTCGGCGACCGGGTGACGCTGCACGGCCACACCGACCGAGGCGCGGCGGTCTTCGACGGTGCGGCGTTCGCGTTCCAGACCTCGGCATACGAGGGGCAGGGTCTCGCTCCGCTCGAGGCGATGAGCCGCGGATGCCCCGTCTTGTCGTACGACGTGCGGTACGGTCCCCGCGACCGCGCCGCCGTGGGCGGCGAGGTGCTCGTCGAGAGCGGCGACGTGGACGCGCTGGCCGCCGCCGCCATCCGGCTGCTGGCGGACGCGCCCTGGCGCGCCCGGATGTCGGCCGGGGCGCTGGCATGCGCCGAGGCGTTCTCGGCGTCGTGCACCACCGTCGCTCTGGGCGACGCCCTCCGCGCCGCGCTCGCGGGGCCTGCGCGCCGCGGTGCGACAGGGCAGGGTACGGCAGGCCCGGGTACGACAGGGCCGAGTACGGCAGGCCCGGCTTAGAGCGCCGTCGGCGTGCCGGTCGCGGGATCGATGCCATAGCTGCGGCGCAGCCACTGACCGAAGCCGCGCAATGCGAGCGTCTCTTCGGGGTCGTCGCGCGCGACGACCGGATCGTGCGCGGCGTACGTGCGGAAGACCTCGACCTTGCGTCGCAGCACGGCCTCGTCGTGCGTGGCCGGCAGCCCCACCGACGGATAGCCGATGCGCCACGATACGCCGTCGTCACCGATGCCGGCGCGTGCGGCGGCGCGACGCACGAACTCGCCCGTCGACCAGTGGTCGGAGTGGTCCTCGCGGGCGAGCGGCCCCGCGCTCGCCGGCGCGTGCGCGAGGATCCTGCCGCCCGCATGCCGCTCCAGCAGGTCGGCGATCACATCCACCAAATGCTCGCCGCTCACGCGCGGGCCGCCGGTGAGCGGCGTGATCCCGTCCGCCGTCTCCTCGAGCACCTGCCGCAGGCTCTGGCTTCCGGTCTCGGGAAAGCCCGCTCCGTTCGGTCGCCCGTCCGGCAGCCCCAGGGTCCCGAGCGTGATCGGCGCCTCGACCGCGGTCCACGTGAGCACCGGGACATCCTGGATCCGGCGCTGGCCGACGCGCCAGGTGAGCGGGGCGCCGTGCATGTGCTCGTACGCGTGCTTGAGTCCCTGCTCGCGCCCTGCGACGTAGGCGGCGCCGCGGCCGGCGTCGGAGCACGTGAGAAACACGGTCGTGACCGGTGCGCCGCGCACGACGGCCGTATCGATCGTGGGGTTTCCGAAGATGAGGTCGTCGTCGTAGTGGGCCCAGATGGAGAGCACCGGGCCGGGGTCCCCCGCGGGTGACTCGTTCACGCGTACGAGAAGACGACCTCGACCTCGACGGGCGAGTCCAGCGGGAGCACCGGGACGCCGACCGCCGAGCGCGCGTGCACGCCCGCCTCGCCGAACACCTCGGCAAGCAGCTCGCTGGCGCCGTTGACGACCCCTGGCTGACCGGTGAAGTCGGCAACGGATGCGACGAAACCGGTGACCTTCACGACCCCGGTCAGCCGGTCGACGCCGCCGACGGCGGCAGCAGCAGCCGCGATCGCGTTGAGCGCGCACTGGCGCGCGAGGGCGTTGGCGTCGGATGCCGGCACCAGGCCGTGGCCGTCACCGACCTTGCCCATCGCGGGCAGCGCACCCGACACCATCGGCAGCTGCCCGGCGGTGAAGACGAGGTCGCCGTGCGCCTTCGCGGGAATGTAGGCGGCCACGGGCGGCACGACATCGGGAAGCTGGATGCCGAGCGCTGCGAGACGTTCGCTGATCGTCGTCATGAGCTCACTGCCCGTCGAACTGGCGCGCTGCCTGGGCCGCGGCATCCAGTCCGGCGTTCGCCTCGCCGCCGCCCGACGGGCGCTTGAGGTAGGCGACCAGACCGCCTTCGGGCCCAGGCACCACCTGGACGAGTTCCCAGCCCTGCTTGCCCCAGTTGTTGAGGATCGCGGCGGTGTTGTGGATCAGCAGCGGGGTGGTGAGGTATTCCCACGTGGTCATGCGGCTCCTCGATAAGGGGTCGGCGGGATCGAGCTGGTGAAGAAAGTCTGGGAAGAAGCTCAGCGATGGCCCGTCTGCCAAGGATTCACCCAGTAATCTCCCCTACGATCGAGCCTATGCCTGATACGAAACGGACGGCTAGTGGCGCGCTCGGAGGCTTCGCCGGCCTCGTCGGCCTCAGCGCCGTCGCGGGTGTCCTCGTCACCCTCACCGTCACGCCGGCGATCGCTCTCTCGGGCGCAGCTGCCACGAGCGCGATCACGATGTTCGACAACCTGCCGACCGTGCTCGACATCGGCAAGCTGATGGAGCCGAGCCACTTCTACTACACCGACCCCGGCACCGGGCAGCCCGTGCTCATGACCCAGTTCCTCGAGCAGGACCGCACGCCGGTCGCGTACGAGCAGATCACCCCGGTCATGTTCGACGCGCTGCTGTCCAGCGAAGACCCGCGCTACTACCAGCACGGCGGCATCGACCTCATCGGCACGACCCGCGCGCTGCTGTCGAACGCGCAGGGCGGCGAGACCCAGGGCGGCTCGTCGATCAGCCAGCAGTACGTCAAGAACGTCCTGATCCAGAAATGCGAGCAGAACGCCGAGACCGTGTACAAGACGGATGACGCGGGCGAACGCATCGTCGACGAGAACGGCGTCGCCGAGGTCGAGGTGTCGCGCGACGAGGTGCTGCAGAACTGCTGGGAGGACGCGACCACGGCAACGGGCAGCGAGGGCTACACGCGCAAGCTGCAAGAGATGCGCTACGCGATCGCGCTCGAGCAGAAGTATTCCAAGAACGACATCCTGCTCGGATACCTCAACATCACGAACTTCGGCGGTACGACGTACGGCATCGAGGCGGCCGCCCGCCACTACTTCGCCACCACGGCGGCGAACCTGACCATCGCCCAGGCGGCGACGCTCGCCGGCATGGTGCAGAACCCCAACCGGTACCGCATCGATCGTGTCGATGGGTCGATCGTGGCCGATGACGGCACCACGTACAACAAGGCGGCCGACGGCCAGATCGACGAAGGCGAGTACGAGTCCATAGACAGCCTGGTCGCGTCCGGCGAGATCACACAGGAGCAGCGCGACGCCGCGCTCGACGGCTACACCTCGACGAAGGTGCGCCAGATGTACGTGCTTGGCCGCATGCTCGAAGACGGCAAGATCACGCGCGAGCAGTACGTCGAGGCGATGGCCTGGCCGATCACGCCCGATATCCGCGATCCGCAGGTGGGCTGTGCGGCAGCGGGCGGCAGGGCGTACTTCTGCCAGTACGTGAAGTACGTCATCTTGAACGACCCCGCATTCGGCGCGACCGCCGAGGAACGGCAGGAGACCCTGCAGCGCGGCGGCCTGAGCGTCTACACGACGCTCGACCCGCGTGTGCAGGACGCGGCAGAAGCGGCCATGGTCGAGTACACGCCGGGCTACATCGACATGCCGACGTCAGCGGGACTGCCGCCAGGACGGTTCGGATCGACCACGACGAGCATCGAGGCAACCACCGGCCGCGTGCTCTCGATCGCGCAGAACACACAGTTCAGCGAGGACCCTGCGGTCACGCAGAACAACCCCCAGTACTCGTCACTGGTCTATGCCGGCGACGAGACCTACGGCGGTTCGACCGGCTTCGAGACTGGCTCGACCTTCAAGCTCTTCACGCTCATCGACTGGCTCGAGAAGGGGAACTCGGTCAACGAGGTGCTCAACGGCACGCTGCGGCCGATCAAGAGGCTCAAGAACTCGTGCGAAGGCGACTGGATCAACGAGAAGAACGAGATCGTCAACAACTTCGGCAAGGACCGGGGTCGCATCGGCACACCGATGCAGTTCACCGCCGCGTCGCTGAACACCGGATTCTTCGCGATGGCCGAGAAGCTCGACCTGTGCGACATCAAGAATGTCGCGACGAAGATGGGCGCGACGCTGGCAAACGGCCAGCCTGTCAAGATGGAGGGCCTCAGCTCGATCATCGGCTCGAACGCCATCTCGCCGTTGGCGATGGCCGAGGCATATGCGACGGTCGCCAACAACGGCATGTACTGCAAGCCGCGCGTGATCGACCGCATCACCGACGCCGACGGCAACGACATCGCGATCCCCGCGCCCGACTGCAAGCAGGTCATCGATCCGAAGGTCGCCGCGACGGCTGCCTACGCTCTGCAGGGCGTCATGAACGGCGGCACGGGTTCCGGAGGCAACCCGTACGACGGCATCCCCGTGCTCGGCAAGACCGGCACGCACGAGGCGCGCCAGACGTGGATGATCGAGTCGAGCACGAAGGTCGCCACGGCGGCCTGGGTGGGCAACGCCTACGGCGGCGGCGACATCTTCAACACGTGGTTCAATGACTATGCCCTGTCGAACGTCCGCTACAGCATCGCCCGCGACGTGCAGTACGTGGCGAACCTCGCGTACGGTGGCGACGCGTTCGCCCGCCCCGACACCGAACTGACCAAGCAGGTTCTCAAGGAGCTGCCGAACGTCGTGGGCATGTCGATCGACCAGGCCAAGGCCACGCTCGACGCGGCCGGCTTCGAGGTCGTCGTCGGCGATCCCGTCGACTCGAACGCGGGCGAGGGCGTCGTCGCGGCGCAGAACCCCGGCCCGGGTCAGGTGGCGGGCGGCTCGACGGTCACGATCAACCCGAGCAACGGACAGGGCATCGCGGTTCCGGATGTCGCAGGCAAGGCGCTCGACGACGCCGTCCGCACCGTCCAGCGGGCCGGCTTCGGCAACGTTCAGCGCGGCTCGTGCACGGTGGACGCAAGCGTCCCCGGCAACCAGCAGCGCGCGACCGGCACCAACCCGGGCGCCGGAAGCGTCGTGAACCGCAACAACCAGGTGATCGTGGATTACGCTTCCGCCACCTGCGGCGGCGGCGGGGGCGGCGGCGGTGGCGGGGGCGGCGGCCCGACCCCGGCCCCCGGCGGCGGTAACGGCTAGTGCCGTCTGCGAGAGACGCCAAGACCGCCCTCACCGTGCTCGGCGCGGTGGGGGCGGTCGGCGTCGGCGCGGCGGTGTGGGGCATCGGCATCGAGCGATACCTCTTCACGGTGCGTGAGCACGAGCTCGCGATCCTGCCTCCCGGGTCCGCCCCCATCCGCGTGCTGCACCTCTCGGATGCGCACATGGCGCCGTGGCAGCACCGCAAGCAGCGCTGGATCGCCTCCCTCGTCGACCTGCGCCCCGACCTCATCGTCAACACAGGCGACAACCTCGGCCACGCCCAGGGCCTGAGGGGCCTGCGCAGCGCGTTCGCGCCGTTCCGCGGCATCCCGGGGGTGTTCGTGCACGGCTCGAACGACCACGCCGCGCCCTCGCCGCGCAACCCGTTCCGGTACTTCACCGGACCCTCCAAGATCACGACCGCGGCGGAGCCGCTCGACACGGGCGCGCTGGACGGCTATCTCACCGACGACCTCGGCTGGATCGACCTGAACAACACGGCGGCGCGGCTCGAGGTAGGCGGGGTGACCATCGACGCCTTCGGCGTGAGCGACGCCCACCGGCGCTGGGACCGGCTCGACCTGATCCCGGACGCCCTCGAAGAGGTCCGCGACGATGACGCCGCGTTCACGATCGGCGTCACCCACGCCCCGTACCGTCGTGTGCTGGACGCCTTCACGGACTTCGGGGCGGACGCGATCTTCGCCGGCCACACGCACGGCGGGCAGGTCCGCGTGCCCGGTTACGGGGCGCTGGTGGCCAACTGCGACATCCCGCTGCGCCAGGCGCGGGGGCTGAGCACCTGGTCGCACCGGTCGCGATCCGTTCCGCTGAACGTCAGCGCGGGCATCGGCCACTCGATCTATGCGCCCGTGCGGTTCGCGTGTCGACCCGAGGCATCGCTCGTGACGCTGGTGGCGAGCGACACCCCCGGGACTCCCGCTCGATTCGGAGCACGCCCGCCGATCCTGTAGGCTTGGAGGGTTGCCACGGGGTGTGGCGCAGCTTGGTAGCGCGCTTCGTTCGGGACGAAGAGGCCGCAGGTTCAAATCCTGTCACCCCGACCATGAAAAGGCTCCACCGCACAGGTGGAGCCTTTTCCGTAGATTCGATCACAGGGAGTCCCATGACCGCGCCGCGTCTCGTCGCCTTCGACCTCGACGACACCCTCGCGCCCTCCAAGAGCGCGATCGACCCGCGGATCGGCGAACTGCTCATCGCCCTCGCCGAGCGGGTCGAGGTCGCGATCATCTCGGGCGGGCAGCTCGCCCAGTTCCGCTCGCAGGTCGTCGACAGGCTTCCGGATGCCTCCCCCGCCGTCTTCGGCCGCCTCCACCTGCTTCCCACCTGCGGCACCCAGTACTACCGCATCGGCGAGGGCGGCATCGAGACGATCTACGCGCGCTCGCTCTCGGCGGACGAGAAGGCCCGCGCGCTGGTGGCCGTGGAATCCGAGGCGCGCCGCCTGGGCTACTGGGAGTCCGAGACGTGGGGCGAGATCCTCGAGGATCGCGGCTCGCAGATCACCTTCTCGGCGCTCGGGCAGAGCGCTCCCCTCGCGGCGAAGACCGTGTGGGACCCGACCGGCGCGAAGAAGAACACGCTCCGCGACGCGGTCGCCGTGCTCATTCCCGATCTCGAGGTGCGCTCCGGCGGGTCGACGTCCATCGACATCACCCATCGCGGCATCGACAAGGCGTACGGCATGCGGCAGCTCGCGGAGCAGACCGGCATCCCCCTCGACGACATGCTCTTCGTGGGCGACCGCCTCGACCCGCACGGCAACGACTACCCCGTGCTCGCGATGGGCGTGGCGTGCCACGCGGTCGAGGGGTGGGAACAGACCGCCGAGTATCTCGAGCGGCTCATCCCCACCCTCCCGTCGCGCTGACCGGCCTCAGACCTCGACGGCCGCCGCTGTGGGCGCCGAGACGGGCACGAGCCGCGTGAGCTGGGTCACGTGCTTCGGCTCGAGCTCTTCGAGCGAGGCGACGCCCAGCAGCTTCATCGTGCGCTCGATCTCGCTGCGCAGGATCGCGATGGTGCGGTCCACGCCCTGACGTCCGCCGGCCATGAGGCCGTACAGGTATGCGCGGCCGATGAGGGTGAACTTCGCGCCGAGGGCGACGGATGCGACGATGTCGGCGCCGTTCATGATGCCGGTGTCGACCATGATCGTCGCGTCGCGCCCGACCTCGCGAACCACCTCGGGCAGCAGCCGGAACGGGATGGGCGCGCGGTCGAGCTGGCGCCCGCCGTGGTTCGAGAGCACGATCCCGTCGACGCCGAGGTCGACCAGGCGCGTGGAGTCCTCGACGTTCTGCACGCCCTTGATGACGATCTTCCCGGGCCACAGCTCGCGGATCACCGCGAGGTCGTCGTAGCTGATCGTGGGATCCATTGCCGCATCCAGCAGCTCGCCGACGGTGCCGCCCGTCGACGACAGCGACGCGAACTCGAGCTTGGGGGTCGTCAGGAAGTCGAACCACCACCACGGACGCGGGATCGCGTCGATGATCGTGCCGAGCGTCAGCTGCGGCGGGATGGAGAACCCGTTGCGCTTGTCGCGCAGACGTGCCCCCGCGACCGGAGTGTCGACGGTGAACATGATCGTGTCGAAGCCCGCGGCCGCCGCGCGACGGGTGAGCTCGTACGAGATCTCACGGTTGCGCATGACGTAGAGCTGGAACCAGTTGCGCCCGTGCGGGTTGGCGGCCTTCACACCCTCGATCGAGGTCGTGCCGAGGGTCGAGAGGGTGAACGGGATGCCGGCGGCGGCCGCCGCCGAGGCCCCGGCCGACTCGCCCTCGGTCTGCATGAGCCGCGTGAACCCGGTCGGCGCGATGCCGAAAGGCAGCGCCGACGGTCCGCCGAGGATCGTCGTGGAGACCTCGACGTTCTCGGCCGGCCGCAGGATCGACGGGTGGAACTCGACGTCCTCGAACGCCTGTCGCGCCCGCGCCAGCGACAGCTCGCCCTCGGCGGCGCCGTCGGTGTAGTCGAACGCGGCGCGGGGGGTGCGGCGCTTGGCGATGGCGCGCAGGTCGTAGATCGTGAGCGCCGCGTCGAGCCGGCGCCGGCGCGCGTTGAGATCGGGGGTCTTGAACTGCATGAGCTCCAAGAGCTCGGGGATCTTGGGGAGCTGGCGGGTGACCATGCGGTTCCTCTCGTGCGTCACGCGCCGACGCGCGGTGTCAGGTAGTAGCGGGTGATGTGGTCGTGCACGCGCCGCTCGGCGAGTGCGGGGTCGTCTTTCTCGATCGCCTCGAGGATGCCGTGGTGCTCGCCGCGCAGCACGGCCGCCTCAGCATCCCAGTCCGGGATCCGCGTGAGGGTGTCCAGCACGTACTCCTCAATCGACGTGCGCAGCCCCTCCATGGTCGAGGCGACGACCTGATTGCCGGAGGCCTTCGCCAGCGCGAGGTGGTACGCGGCGTCCAGCGCGAGGAACTCCGTCGATGTCAGGGCTTGGTCGTCCATCGCAAGGAGCGTCTCGTGGGCCAGGGCGAGGTCGCGCTCGGCGTCGGGAGTCGAGGCGAGCGTGCGCATGACCCACTCCTCGAGCAGCAGGCGGGTTGCGACGATGTCGGCGATCGGGAAGCCCTTCGCGGCCACCTGCAGGCGCAGGAGGGCCGCCATGCCGCCGGTGGGCGATGAGATGACGATGGCCCCGGCGTTGGGCCCTGACCCGGTTGCGGTGCGGATGAGTCCCATGACCTCGAGGACGCGCAGCGCCTCGCGCACGCTGGAGCGCCCGACGCCGAGCTGCGCGACGAGGTCGCGCTCGGACGGCAGCCGGTCGCCGGGGCCGAGCCTGCCGGCGACAAGGTCCGCCTCGATGCGGTCGAGCACGATGCGCCATGCGCGCGGCTGTTCGGTCACGGTCACCTCCTCATGGTCTGACCACAATAGGGGACGCGCTCCCGCACGTGCAAACAAGCAGGCGAACAAGCGTGCGCGAGCAAGTACGCTGGCCCCATGGATCCCCTCCTGCTCGTCGTCATCGTCGCCGCGGCGACCTGCGCCTTCTGCTGGGTCGCATCGCTGGTCACGAAGGACACCTCGTGGGTCGACCGCATCTGGTCGATCGTGCCCGTCGTCTACGTGTGGGTCTTCGCGGTGGCCGCGATCGTGCAGGGCGCCGATGTCGTGCGTCTGATCGTCATGGCGCTGCTCGCGACGGCGTGGGGCGCGCGACTGACGTTCAACTTCGCCCGCAAGGGCGGCTACACCGGCATGGAGGACTACCGCTGGGCGATCCTGCGCGCCCGCATGAAGCCGTGGCAGTTCCAGGTGTTCAACCTGGCGTTCATCGTGCTCTACCAGAACGCGCTGCTCGTGCTCATCACGCTCCCGGCCTACTACGCCTACCTCCACCCCGCCGGGTTCACCGGGTGGGATGCCGCCTTCGCGGCGCTGTTCGTCGCCTTCCTCGTGGGCGAGTTCATCGCCGACCAGCAGCAGTGGGAGTTCCATCGGGCCAAGAAAGCGGCCGGCGGTGCGCTCGAGCCCGGCTTCCTGACCACGGGCCTGTTCGCCTACAGCCGTCACCCGAACTTCTTCTTCGAGCAGGCCCAGTGGTGGGCGTTCTACGCGATCGGGGCGACCGCGGCCGTGGCATCCGGTCTCGGGCTATGGGGCGCAGCGATCAACTGGACCATCGCGGGGGCCGCACTGCTGACCGTGCTGTTCATCGGCTCGACGATCTTCACCGAGTCGATCTCGTCGGCGAAGTACCCCGCCTACGCGGCGTACAAGCGCTCGACGTCGATGCTGATCCCGCTGCCCCCGCGCCGACGGGCTGACGAGGCCCACGCGCGCGCCTGAAGCGCCTTCTGCCCGGTGATCGAGTGCCCGCGAAGCGGGTGGGGCCAGCTCAGCCGAGGCGTCCGCCCGACTCGCGCAGGTAGCACTCGGCGCACATCGACTCATAGGTCACGCGGTCTGCCGAGAGCTCGTCGATAGCGACCTGGTCGCCGTCGAACACGAATCGCCCACCGACCAGGCGCGCATTGAAGATCGCCTTGCGCCCGCATCGGCAGATGGTCTTGAGCTCTTCCAGGCTGTGGGAGAGCTCCATGAGGCGCCGCGAGCCGGGGAAGGCGTCGGTGCGGAAGTCGGTGCGGATGCCGTATGCGAGCACCGGCACCCCGTCGAGCACCACGATGCGCATCAGGTCGTCGACCTGGTCCCGGGTGAGGAACTGCGCCTCGTCGATGAGCAGGCACGCGACGTCGGGGATCATGCCTCCCTGGTCGGGGATCAGCGTGTCGATCTCGTGGCGACGCAGGCGCGAGCGGTGTGCGGCGAACAGCGCCCGCACGTCGTCGCCCGGCCGGATCAGAAAGTCCACGTCGCGCGACACGCCGAGCCGGCTCGTGATGCGCTCGGCGCCCTTCGTGTCGATCGCGGGCTTGGCCAGCAGCACATGCTGCCCGCGTTCCTCGTAGTTGTACGCGGCCTGCAGCAGGGCGGTCGACTTGCCGGAGTTCATCGCGCCGTAACGGAAGTAGAGCTTGGCCACGAACCGAGCGTAGTCGGGGTGCGGCGACGCCGCCGACGAGCGCACACCGGTGCTCGTGGTGCCTCCCGGCGAGCACGTGGGCGCGGCCGGTCACTCCCCGCCGAAGCCGCCGTCTCCTCCGCCGCCGCCCGAATAGCCGTCGCCGGAAGAACCGCCGTCAGACGACCAGCCGTCCGCCCCCTCACCCGCGCCGCCCGACGATCCCCGTGCGACCGGAGCCGCGGCGAGCACGCCGACCGCGTACGACGCGTTCGTCAGCGAATCGGCGCGGATCGCCTCGAACAGCGGCGTGTCGCCGGTGGCCGCCCCTGCGGGCGCGGCCGCCCGGATCACGTCGAGCCACTCGCGCTGCATGCCGAACAGCACCGCGTAGGGAAGCAGCCGTTCGTACAGGTTGACGACATCAGCGCCCGGCCCACCCACCGCCTGCCCGAACGAACGGCGGCCCGACGAGACCAAGTCGGCCGTATGAAGAGCCTGCGCGGCGGCGAGGCGCTCCTCCTCGGCGAGGCGAAGGTAGGCGCGGATGCCGTGGAGGTAGGTGACACACTCTCCGCCCGCGGCAGTGAGCACCGTCTTGGGGAGCTTGACGAGCAGCGGCGTGCCGACGGCGGCGAAGAGCCCGCTGACGATCGCGACGACCCACACGACGTGGCCGAGACCTGCGGGGACGGCATCGCGCACGGACGCCTCCGGGAAGACGAACGACGTCAGCAGCGCGCTTGCGAATCCGGCGACCCCGGCGGCGGCCACAACGCGCACAGGCCAGCGCGGCGCAGCCTCGCGGTAGCCGCCTTGCCGCACCCGCTTCGCGATCCCCCGCACGTAGACCACCGCCCGCTTCGGCGGCTGCTTCGCGAACGTGCCGAGGCGGGTCGTCGCGCCCGGACGGGCCTTGTAGCCGAACAGCGCGCCGACGGCGGCCCTGTCGTCGACTCCGAGCCCATCGCGTCCGATCAGGACGAGCTCGAAGTCGTCTGGCCGCGCGCGGCCTGCGGATGCCCGGATCTCGATCGCGCCGCGCACGGCCAGTTCGGCGGCGTGCGCGGCCAGTGCCCGGCCGGGGAGGTCGAGGATGCCTGCCGACATCGTCACGGACTCGCGCGCGGGCGGCGAGTACTGGGCGATCACCGGCGACCGGTCGGGGTTGCGACGCAGCAGCCGCCTCATCACGAGCGCGAAGGCGAGACCTCCGAACCCTGCCAGCAGAGCGATCCCGGGGAGCACCCACTGCCACCACGCAGAGGCGTGTGCCGGCGACGCGGCCGCGAACGTGCCCTGCTCGAAGCCGATCGCCACCGTGACGTTCTCTCGGGGGCCGAGCCCGACCGCCGCGGTGACGAACTGCACCGCTTCTGAGACGGCATCTTGAACACCCACGTCCGCAGCCCACTCCCGCACGGGAGCCGGCCACAACCCGCTCGCCGAGGGTCCGTCGATGCCGCACCGCTCAGTCGACCCGTGGGGGCCCTGGTAGCAGAACGAGTGGTCGTCGAGCAGACCCCCGGCCGCATCGCCGGCCACGTTCACGATCGCGGCCACCCGGCCCATCGGCTGAGCATGGTCCAGGCCGGTGACGTCCCAGTAGAACTCGTCCGCCGCGGTGTCCTGGTAGCGCAGCACGACGTCGCTCATGGAGTAGGAGATGACATAGGTCTGCTCGCCATGGACGAATTCGTCACCGGCGGTGTGGATGTAGATCCACTCGTCGTCGGTGTCGGTCGACCACGCCGGGATCGCCCGGCCGTCGGCATCCGTCACGCCCTCGACACGCGTTCCGAGGTCGATGCCCGAGAGCACCCGCGGCAGCTTGCGGACAATGCCGTGATTCTGGTCGATCTCGGGGAAGCTCGCGACGATCGTCTCGGTGACATACAGATTGCTGCGGTCGTCTTCGCCGCGCACGAGCCAGTACTCGACCTCGATCGAGTCGAACGCGAAGTCGTCGACGCCCGTGCGCGCGCTCGCCTGAACAGCGGATGCCGCAGTCGGCGCGACCGCACCGGCGACGAGCACGAATGCGAACGCGAGCGCGCTCAGCAGCAGCCGGGTTCTGCGAAGACGTGCTGGACGGAGTCGGTGGCTCATTCCCGGAGCGCGAGGGCGTCCGCAGTCCCGGCGAGCGATTCGCTTGCGGCCTCGGCGTCGCTGTTGAGCGTCGCGCCGTAGCTTGGGATCAGTTCGCGCAGGCGCGGCTGCCAGTCGGCGATGCGGTCCGGAAAGCACGTGCCGAGCAGCCCGAGCATGATCGACACGGCGGTGGAGGCGCCCGGCGAGGCGCCGAGCAGACCCGCGATCGTGCCGTCGCCGCCGGTGACGACCTCGGTGCCGAACTGCAGGACTCCGCCCTTCTGCGGGTCCTTCTTCATGACCTGCGCACGCTGGCCGGCGTTGATCAGCGTCCAGTCCTCGTCTTTGGCGGTCGGCATGAAGGTGCGCAGGCTCTCAACCTTCTTGGCGTGGTTCTTCAGAAGCTCGCCGACGAGGTACTTGATGAGGCCCGGGTTGTCCCACGCCACCTTCAGCATCGGGCCGAGGTTCTTCAAGCGCACCTGGGCGACGATGTCGAGCATCGACCCCTTCTTGAGGAACTTCGGGCTGAACGTCGCGAACGGCCCGAACAGCAGCGACGCCGTGCCGTCGACGACGCGCGTGTCGAGGTGGGGCACCGACATCGGCGGTGCGCCGACCGAGGCCTGCGAGTACACCTTCGCCTTGTGCTGGGCGACCACGGCAGAGTTGGTGGTCTTGAGGAACTGGCCGCCGATCGGGAACACGCCGTAGCCGTCGATCTCAGGGATGCCCGAGCGCTGCAACAGCTTGAGGGCCCATCCGCCGGCCCCCACGAACACGAAGCGCGCGCGGGTCTGCCCCGGGGTGCGGCCGATCGTGTCACGCCACTTCAGCAGCCAGGTTCCGTCCTTCTGGCGCTTGAGGCGGCGCACCTCGCGATTGGTGATCACGTCGGCCCCCCGCGCGCGGAGGGCGTCGAACAGCTGATGGGTGAGCGCGCCGAAGTCGACGTCGGTGCCGGCGGGAACGCGAGTGGCCGCGAACGGCTCGCCCTTGAGTCGCTTCTGCATGAGCAGCGGCGCCCAGGTGTTGATGACGCGGGAGTCCTCGCTGTACTCGATGCCCGAGAACAGCGGCTGCTCCTTGAGGATCTCGTAGCGCTTCTTGAGGTATGCGACGTCTTTCTCGCCACGCACGAACGTCATATGCGGGACCGAGTTGATGAACGTCGACGGCGCATCGAGCACCCCTCGCTCGACCAGCGACGACCACAGCTGGCGGCTCTGCTGGAACTGCTCGTTGATCGAGATCGCCTTGCCCGGGTCCAGCGCCCCGTCGGCGCCCTCGGGCATGTAGTTGAGCTCGCACAGCGCCGCGTGACCGGTGCCGGCGTTGTTCCACGCGTTCGAGCTCTCGAGCGCGACATCCGACAGCCGTTCGTACACGACGATCTTCCAGTCCGGCTGCAGTTCGCTCAGCAGCGTGCCCAGTGTCGCACTCATGATCCCGCCGCCGATCAGAGCGACATCGACGACCTCGTCGTGGGCGCGCGGAAACTGGGGGGAATCAGGAGTGTGGGTCACCTGACAATTCTAGGTCGCCGTCAGCGCCCGACCGGCCAGAGAGCCGCTCAGCAGCTCTCAAGAACCGGGATTCTTTCACGCACACGACCAGAGGCGGGATCAGCGACGGATGCCGAACATGAAGTAGACCGTGGGCCCGATCCAGTTCACCAGGATGACCGGGATCCACGCCGCCCGCGGGCCGTGCACGTCGCCGTCGCGCCGGTGCGCGAGATCCCAGAACGCGAGGAACGCGTACGTCGCCTGCAGCACCGCGACGACGCCGACGCCGACGCGGGCGATGGCGGTCCTGGGTGCGCGGGCGGTCACCGTCAGGCCGAGACGCCCAGGTTCGCCGCGACCACCTCGGCGATCTGCACCGCGTTGAGCGCGGCGCCCTTGCGCAGGTTGTCGTTCGAGATGAACAGCACGAGGCCGCGGTTGTCGGGGGCGGACTGGTCGGCGCGGATGCGGCCGACGAACGAGTCGTCCTTTCCGGCGGCGTACAGCGGCGTCGGCACCTCTTCGAGAGTGACGCCCGGGGCCGAAGCGAGCACCTCGCGCGCACGCTCGGGGGTGAGCTCGCGCGCGAACTCGGCGTTGATGCTCAGCGAGTGGCCGGTGAACACGGGAACGCGCACGCACGTGCCGGCCACGCGCAGGTCGGGCAGCTCGAGGATCTTGCGGCTCTCGTTGCGGAGCTTCTTCTCTTCGTCGGTCTCGTTGAGCCCGTCGTCGACGAGGTTGCCCGCGAACGGGATCACGTCGAACGCGATCGGGGCGATGTACTTCTCAGGCTGCGGGAAATCCACCGCCGAGCCGTCGTGCACCAGACGCAGCGTGTCGCCCTGGGCCAGGACGCCCTCGACCTGGCCGAGCAGCTCCTGCGCGCCGGCGAGGCCGGATCCGCTCACGGCCTGGAACGTCGACACGATCAGCCGCTCGAGGCCTGCCTCGGCGTCGAGCGGCTTCAGGACCGGCATCGCGGCCATCGTCGTGCAGTTCGGGTTGGCGATGATGCCCTTGCGCGCGTCTGCGATCGCGTGCGGATTGACCTCGCTGACCACCAGCGGCACGTCGGGGTCCATGCGCCAGGCGCTGGAGTTGTCGATGACGATCGCGCCGGCCTCGGCGAAGCGGGGCGCGTGTGCGCGCGATCCGGTGGCGCCGGCCGAGAACAGGGCGATGTCGATGCCCGAGGGGTCGGCGGTCGCGACATCCTCCACGGTCACGGCCTTGCCCTGGAAGACGACGTCAGAGCCCGCCGAGCGGGCCGTCGCGAAGGCCCGCAGCTCGCGCACCGGGAAGCCGCGCTCCTCGAGGATCTCGAGCATGACGGTGCCGACCTGGCCGGTGGCGCCGACAACGGCGACGGAGAGTCCGGAATCGGAGATGCGGGTCATGAGCGGGCTCCTCGAAGATGCGGGGGATCGCCCGATTCTACCGGTCCGTTCAGGCCAGGGCCGCCGCGCCGAAAGAGACGGCGAACTGAACGCACCACAGATCGACCGTGCGGTACGCACTCAGATCCACACCAGCGGGGATGTCGTAGAGCTGATCGCCGAGGTTGCCCTTGATCGGCCCGAGGTCCACCTGCTCGTATCCTGCGGCCGTGAACCATCCGTCGAATCCTTCGATCACGGGGCCCGCACTGAGCCACACGTGGACGTCCGGGCCGTTGCTCGTCTCCAGACCGACGAGGGCGAGTTGCCGGGTGCCGTCGGAATGCTCGATCACGCGAGCCGATCCGGTCGTGGTGTGCTCATGGCTCACGAACGTCCCGGCGAGAAGGTCGACCGGGCCGGTGGGCGCCGGCGGGTCGACAGCCGGCTGCTCGGCGAGCTCGACCCCCGCCGACGCGGTCGGCGCCGGCTCGCTCGACGGCGAGGCCGCGACGGGGATCTCGTCCTGCACCCGCACGTCGGTGAAGAGCAGCCACGGCTGGAGGATCAGACCGCCGACCACCGCGACGAGCACTGCAAGCGCAGCACCGGTCCCCCACAGCCAGCGGCCGCGTACCGACATCGGCTTGCGTGCCACCCGGATCTCCTCTGCGCCTCGACGAAGAGACGATAGTGCGGAAGGCTGGCGGCGCGCTGTGAGCGGCGGCCGCTCACCCCACGGCGCGGGTCAGCGGCCGGTGCCGGCGTGGACGACGGCATCGGTCTCGCCGTCGAGCCCGTACGCGGTGTGCACGACCCGGGCCGCTTCGGCGAGGTCGTCGCCGCGCACCACGACCGAGATGCGGATCTCAGACGTCGAGATCATCTCGATGTTGATGCCCGCGACGCTCAGCGCCTCGAACAGCGTCGCCGACACGCCCGAGTGCGTGCGCATACCCGCGCCGACGACCGAGAGCTTGCCGATCTGGTCGTCGTGCACGAGGCTCTCGAACCCGACGCCCGCCTGCTCGGCGCTGAGCGCGCGCAGTGCCGGGGCGGCGTCGGGTTTGGGGAGCGTGAACGAGATGTCGGTGCGGCCGGTCGTGGCCGCCGACACGTTCTGCACGATCATGTCGACGTTCGCGCCCGACTTGGCGACGATCTTGAAGATCTCAGCCGCCTTGCCGGGAACGTCGGGCACGCCGATCACGGTGATCTTCGCCTGGCCCAGGTCGGTCGCGACGCCCGCGACGATCGGCTCTTCCATCTCTGCTCCTTCTTCGCCGTCGGGGATGCTCATCCCCGGCCCGAGAACGTAGGTGCCCGCGCTCGAGGTGAACGTGGAGCGGGCGTGGATCAGGACGCCATGGCGGCGCGCGTACTCGACGGCGCGGTGGTAGAGCACCTTCGCGCCGTTGGCCGACAGCTCGAGCATCTCTTCGGCCGACACCATCCCCAGCTTGCGCGCCTTCGGCACGACCCGCGGGTCGGCGGTGAAGATGCCGTCGACATCGCTGTAGATCTCGCACACGTCGGCCTCGAGCGCCGCCGCGAGCGCCACGGCGGTCGTGTCGGAGCCGCCGCGGCCGAGCGTGGTGATGTCGCGGGTGTCGCGGTTGAAGCCCTGGAAGCCCGCGACGATCACGATCGCGCCCTCGTCGAGGGCTTCGCGCAGGCGGATCGGCGTGACGTCGACGATGCGAGCCGCGCCGTGGTCGGCGGTCGTGATCATGCCCGCCTGCGAGCCGGTGAACGAGCGCGCCTCGAAGCCCATCGAGTGGATCGCCATCGCCAGCAGCGCCATCGAGATGCGCTCGCCGCTCGACAGCAGCATGTCCAGCTCGCGCGGCGCCGGGATCGGGGCGACCTGCGCGGCCAGGTCGAGCAGCTCGTCGGTCGTGTCGCCCATCGCGCTGACGGCGACGACGACATCGTGGCCGGCCCGGCGGGCATCGACGATGCGCTTGGCGACCCGCTTGATGCTCTCGGCGTCGGCGACGGACGAACCGCCGTACTTCTGGACGATCAGCGCCACGTTGGAACCCCCGGATGCGCCGCAGGGCGGCGCGCGACTGGTGTGGAAGGACGGGCGACGGATGCCGCGCCCGACGTTCCATCTTACGGACGCGCGCGCGCCGGCCGAGCCATGCGCGCGAGCGGCACCGCTCAGACGCGGTGGGTCTCGGGCGCGCGCTCGTAGCGATCCGGTGCGATGACCAGCTCGGCCTGGCCGCCGGTCAGCGACCGCAGCTCGAGCACATACCGCGCGAGCTCCGCCTCAGGCGCGCTCGCGATGATGAGCGCGCGACCGTCGGGGGCGACATCCGTCGCGTTCACCCGCGCCCTGCGCGACGACAGATCGGTCAGCACCGGCCCCTGCAGGTCGGGCGGGACGGTGATCGTGACGATCGAGATGGGCTCGAGCACGACCGTGCCGGCCTCGGCGAGGGCCGCCTTCACCCCGAGGGATGCCGCGGTGCGGAAGGCCATCTCGGACGAGTCGACCGAGTGCGCCTTGCCGTCGTGCAGCTCGACCCGCACGTCGACCACCGGATGCCCCTGCGGCCCGCCCGCGGCCAGTGCGTCGCGCGCGCCCTTCTCCACCGCGGGGATGTACGTGCGCGGCACCGCGCCGCCGACGACCGAGTCGACGAACTCGAAGCCCGAGCCGGTGGGCAGGGGCGAGACCCGCAGCTGCACGACCGCGAACTGGCCGTGCCCGCCCGACTGCTTCTTCAGGCGCCCCTCCGCCGCCGCGGGGCGCGCGATCGTCTCGCGGTACGCCACCGGGGCCTGGCCCGTCGTCACATGCACCCCGAGCACGCGCGCCAGCCGCTCCACCGCGACCGCGACGTGCGTGTCGCCGAGCCCGCGAAGAATCGTGTCGCCACCGGTGCGGTCGAGTACGAGCGTCGGATCTTCGGCGAGCAGTCGCCCGAGCGCCCCGGACAGCTTCGCGTCGTCGGACTGCGACACCGGGGTCACCGTCACCGCGAACACGGGCTCACGATGCGGCAGCGGCGCCGGCCGCGCGGTGCCGTGGCTTCTGGACCACAGTATGGAGCCCGATGGCGAGCCGGTGAGCTTGGCGACCGCTCCGACATCGCCCCCCCGCAGCACGTCAGCCGGCACATGCTGGGCGCCGCACAGGCGAAAAAGCGCCGGCATGCGCTCCTCGGCGCCCGTCGTGGCGTTGTGCAGCCGGTCGCTCGGGCGCAGCGTGCCCGAGAGCACCTTGAGCATCGCGATCTGTCCGACGAAGGGGTCGGCCACCGTGCGGAAGACATGCACCACGGTGTCGCCGTCGGCGGCCGGGGCGACCGCCACCTCGGTGCCGCCCTCGCCGTCGGTCGATCCGCCCACGATGATGCGCGAGTCGTGGTCGCGCGACGAGGGGGCGAGCGCGCACAGCAGGTCCGCGACGCGGTCGACCCCCGCGCCGGTCTCGCCCGAGCACACCAGCACCGGCACCGCCTCGCCCGTCGCGACCTCGCGCGCGAAGGTGCGCTCGAGGTCGGCCGTGGCGGGCTCGGTGCCGTCGAGATACGCCTCGAGCTGCGCGTCGTCGTGCGACACGATCTCTTCGGTGACGCCGACGTGCAGTCCGTGCTCCTCGGCCTCGAGCGCGCTCGGGAGGGACTCGTCGTGGTGCCGGCCCTCGTCGTCGTAGACCAGCGCATGCTCGCTGAGCACGTCGGCGAGCCCGTGGAAGTCCTGCTCCTCCCCCAGCGGCAGTTCGAGGGGCCACAGGTGCTCCCCGAACGCCTCGCGGAGGTCGGCGAGCACGCGCCGGAAGTCGGCCCGCGCGCGGTCCTCCTGCGTCACGACCACGATGCGGGCGACCCCGGCCTGCTCGGCCGCCGCCCACACGGCACGCGTGCCCGCGGTCACGCCGTCGACCGCGCTGACCACGACGGCTGCGGCATCCGCCACCGACAGCGCCGTATCGACGGCGCCGATGAAATCCGGATGCCCCGGCGTGTCGATCAGCGTCACGGCGCGTTCGTCGCCACCGGCGTCCGTCCACGTCAGGTACGCGAGCGACAGGCTCAGCGTGATGCCGCGCGCGATCTCTTCGGGATCGTGGTCGCACACCGTGGTGCCCTGCGCGATCGACCCCTTGCGGGCGATCACGCCGGACCGAAGCAGCAGCGCTTCGGCGAGCGTCGTCTTGCCGGATCCCGCGCCGCCGACAAGCGCGATCGTGCGATGACTCGGACCCTGGGTCGGGCTCATCCTTGACCTCCCCCACCGATGTGGATGCTGACCATCGTGCCGTGCCGCGCACGGCTTCGCCAGGGGTTGCTACGATCCGCTCATGGACGACGTGCTCGAGGCGTGGACCGACTTCAACGTCGCCCTGATGGGGGCCACCGCCGCGCTGGCGGGTCTTGTGATCGTGGCGGCGAGCGTGAACATCGCCGAGATCGTCAAGGCGACCTCGCTCACGGCGCGCCTCGCGGCCGGCATCGCGGGACTGGTGCTCGCGATCGTCGGGGCCGGAGTGGGACTGGTCCCCGGTATCACGCCCCTCGCCTACGGCATCACGATGATCGCGTTCGCCCTCGTCACCGGAGTCTTCGCCGGCCAGGCTGCTCGCCGCATCTTCGAGAACCGGCATCCGGCCAACCGTATGCGACCGGGCAAAGCCGTCGTCGGATTCGTGGCTCCCGTCGCCTATCTCGTCGGCGGGAGCCTGCTCGTGGCGGGCGAGAGCGACGGCGTGGTCTGGTTCGCGGCAGGCGCGATCGCGGCGATCGTCGCGGGCCTGCTCATCTCGTGGATCGCACTGGTCGAAGTGCTGCGCTGAACCCGGTCGGCCCGACGGGGCGCGCCAGCCGGCCGCGGCGCGTCAGCCGGACAGCGGCGGAAGCTCATCGACGCCGTCGCGCACGCGCAGTCGCCCGCCGGTCGCGGCGAGCCAGCAGCCGAAGATCACCAGCGGGAAGCCCACGATGAGGCCGATGGTGATCTGTTCGCCCAGGATGATCGCGCCGAGCACGATCGCCACGACCGGGTTGACGTAGGTGAACAGCGGCGCGCGAGCCGGGCCCACGCGGGCGATGAGCGCGAAGAACGCGATGAACGCGATCGCGGTGCACAGCACCCCGAGGGTCACGAGCGACACGGTGCTCGACACCGTCGGCACCTGGTGCTGGGTGAGCAGTCCGAGCGGCAGGTAGAACAGCCCCACGACGGCCAGCGAGATCGTGATGCTCCCGAGCGAGGGGACATCCTTCAGCTTGGTGGCGACGATGAACGGGGCGATCGCGTACAGCACGGCCACCAGCAGCACCTCGCCGACGGCGACGAGCCCCCCGCCGCCCTGGACCGCCAGCCCCGGCCCCAGCACGATCACCGCGACGCCCAGGAAGCCCACCACGAGCCCGATCGTGCGCGAGGGGCTGAGGGCGGTGCGGTCGCCTGTCGAGAACGCGAAGATCGCCGCGAACAGCGGAACGGTCGAGACGAGCAGCCCGGTCAGCCCCGACGGCAGCGTCTGCTCGGCGTGCCCGAGCAGAAAGAAGGGTCCCGCCATCTCGATCGCGCCGAACAGCAGCACCCACCAGATCTTCGACCACGCGGGTCGCAGCGCCTTCTGACGCAGGGCGAAGGGCAACAGGATGGCGGCGCCGATGAGAGTGCGCCCCGCCACGATCGCCGCCGGCGAGTATGAGTCGACCGCCTCTTTGATGAACAGATACGGCACGCCCCAGATCAGCGCCATCGCCGCGAAAAGCAGCCATGCGCGCGCGTCGAACCGCTGGAGCGCGCTCACAGGGCGCGTCGTCCCTCGAACGCGCGGCCGAGAGTGACCTCGTCGGCATACTCGAGGTCGCCGCCGACGGGCAGGCCCGACGCGAGGCGGGTCACCGCGATCTCGAGGGTGTGCAGAAGCCGAGAGAGGTAGGTCGCGGTCGCCTCGCCCTCGAGGTTGGGGTTGGTCGCGAGGATGACCTCGGTGACCGTTCCGTCGGCGAGTCGCTTCATGAGCTGCGCGATGCGCAGGTCGTCGGGGCCGACCCCCGCGATCGGGCTGATCGCGCCGCCGAGCACGTGGTAGAGCCCGCGGAACTCGCGCGTGCGCTCGATCGCCGCGACGTCCTTGGCGTCTTCGACCACGCAGATCACCGTGCCGTCGCGGCGCGGGTCACGGCACACCACGCACAGGTCCTGCTCCGAGACGTTGCCGCACACCTCGCAGAAGCGCACCTTCTCGCGCACCCCGGTGAGGAGTTCGGCGAGGTGGGACACGTCGAAGTTCGGCGTCTGCAGAATGTGGAAGGTGATGCGCTGCGCCGACTTGGGGCCGATGCCGGGAAGCCGCCCGAACTCGTCGATCAGGTCTTGGACGATGCCGTCGTACATGGGAAGTTCCTAGCTGAACCTGGTGGGCGGGTCGTAGGGCTCTTCGCGCACGAACGTCGCACCGAGCACCTGACGCACGACCGCCTCTCCGTATCGACCAGGGGGGCCGGATGCCGCGGTGCGGACGACCACCGGCGCCGGAGGCGCGATCACCGGGGGCACCGGCACGTCGCCACCCGCGGGGATCTCGTCATCGTCGTCGGGTTCGATCGACCGCGCGACCTCGTCGGGAGGGAGCACTTCACCCTCGTGCGCCGGGGCGATCGTCGCGATCCGGCCGGGTGCGGACTCGGCGTCTTCGGGCTCGTCGTCGACGGCGAACTGCGGCGCGTCGGCCAGGGCCGCGGGCGCTGGCGTCGCCGCGGGCGCGTCGGCGGGAATCGGCGCGACCGCCCATTCGGTCACGGGCGCCGCCGCGAGCGGAGCCGTGACGCGAGAACGGGCCGGGGCGACCGGGTCGGGGTCGGAGGAGGCGCCCTCCGTGGGGGCGCGTTCGCCCGCCGCGGTCGAGGGCTCGCGTCCCGCGCCGGGCGCGCCCGGCTCGTGCTTGGCGATGTAGCGCACGCGCAGCCCCAGCGTGTCGAGGATCGCGGTGCGCAGGTCTTCGCTCGGCCCGCCCGGGCGCTTCTTGAACTTCTCGAGGTCGGACACGCTCGGGAACGACACCGTCAGCACGTCGTCGGCCAGATCGGCGACCACGGCGGCAGACGCGACCATCCACGACGTGCGGCTGATTCCCTCGACGCGCGTGAGCACGGCCGGCCAGGCCGCCCGCAGGCGCTCCAGTGTGACGGGCTCAGCCGGCGCCGCGGGTGCGGCGGCAGGCGGTGCGGCGGCGGCCGATGCGGGAGGCGCGGCAGCTGCGGGCTGTGCGGCAGGCGCGGGCTGTGCGGCAGACGCCGGCTGTGCGGCGGGCGGAGCAGCAGACGCGGGAGACGGCACGAGCGCGGGCGCTGCCGCGGGAGCCGCGGCGCCGGCGGCGTGCGTCAGCACCCGGGCGACCATGAGCTCGAGCTGGAGCCGGGGCGAGGTCGCCCCGGTCATCTCGTCGAGGGCGCCGATCACGAGGTCGGCGGTGCGCGACAGCCGCGCCGAGCCGAAGGCCGAGGCCTGCGCGCGCAGGCGCGCGAGATCGTCGGCTGTGATGCCGCGCAGCACCGCCGACGCGCCCTCGCCGGTGGCCGCCACGACGATCAGGTCGCGCAGCCGCTCGAGCAGGTCTTCGACGAAGCGACGCGGGTCTTGGCCCGTCTGCACCACGCGGTCGATCGCGGCGAACGCGGCGGAGGCGTCGCTGCCCGCGAACGCGCCCACGACCTCGTCGAGCAGTTCGGCGTGCGTGTAGCCGAGCAGCGACACCGCACGCTCGTAGGTCACCACCACGCCGTCGGCCGTCGCCTCGGAGCCCGCGATGAGCTGGTCGAGCAGCGACAGGGTGTCGCGCGGCGACCCGCCGCCGGCGCGCACGACCAGCGGCAGCGCGCCCGGCTCGACCCGCACGCCCTCCTGCTCGCACAGCTGCTCGACGTAGGCGAGCATCGCAGCCGGCGGAACCAGCCGGAACGGGTAATGGTGCGTGCGCGAGCGGATCGTGCCGATGACCTTCTCGGGCTCGGTCGTCGCGAAGATGAACTTGACGTGGTCGGGCGGCTCTTCGACGAGCTTGAGCAGCGCGTTGAACCCCTGCGGGGTGACCATGTGCGCCTCGTCGAGGATGAAGATCTTGAAGCGGTCGCGCGCGGGGGCGAACACCGCGCGCTCACGCAGGTCGCGGGCGTCGTCGACGCCGTTGTGGGATGCCGCGTCGATCTCGACCACGTCGAGCGAGCCACCGCCGTCGCGGCCGAGCTCGACGCAGCTCTCGCAGGTGCCGCATGGAGTGTCGGTCGGGCCGGTCGCGCAGTTCAGGCAGCGCGCGAGGATGCGCGCCGAGGTCGTCTTGCCGCACCCGCGCGGACCCGAGAACAGGTACGCATGACCGACGCGGTCGCCGCGCAGCGCCGTCATGAGCGGATCGGTGACCTGCGACTGCCCGATCATCTCGCCGAACGCCTCGGGACGGTAGCGGCGATAGAGGGCGATGGTCACCCCCACAGCCTACGTCGTGGGTCCGACATCGCCGCCGCTCACCGCCAGCACGTCGTCGCGGACGCGATCGGCCCCGGTCGCTGCCAGGCCCGCGTCGATGATCGGGATCGCGGAGGTCACCGTCGGGATGGACGAGGACAGCAGCGTGCCGTCCTCACGGCGCACGTCGGCGAACTTGCGATGGTCGGGACGCCCCGGGATCACCGGCCCCTGGTCGGCGAGCGGGACGACGACCTCTTCGCCCGCGCCGATCACGAACGGCGCGCCGCGCACGCTGAAGGTGAGCGGATCGCCGCCCGAGGCCCGCACGCGCAGCTCGTGCGTGCGCACCGTGACGTCCAGGCGTGTGCCGTGCCAGTGCAGCACGAACGAGAGCTCGGGCCACGCCGCGGGCAGCCGCGGATCGAAGCTGAGCTCGCCGAAGTGGTCGCGCATGCCGCCGAAGCCGCTCACGAGCGCCGTCCACACCCCTCCCGCCGAGGCGACGTGCACGCCGTCGGCGGCGTTGTGGTGGAGGTCCCCGAGGTCGACGAACAGCGACTGGTGGAAGTACTCCAGCGCGAGGTCCTGATACCCGACCTCGGCCGCCAGGATCGACTGCACGACCGCCGACAGCGTCGAGTCGCCCGTGGTCAGCGGATCGTAGTACTCGAAGTCGGCGCGCTTGTCCGCGGCCGAGAAGTGATTGCCCTGCAAAAACAGCGCGAGCACGACGTCGGCCTGCTTGAGCACCTGATACCGGTAGATGACAAGCGGGTGGTAGTGCAGCAGCAGCGGGCGCTTGTCGGGGGGCGTGTTCTCGAGATCCCAGATCTCGCGCTCAAGGAAGACGTGGTCCTGCGGGTGGATGCCGAGGGCCGTGCTGAAGGGGATGTGCATCGCTTCGGCGGCCTGCAGCCAGCCGTCGGCCTCACCGGGCTCGAGCGCGAGCCGGTCCACCATCCTGCGGTACGCCTCGCCGTCGGCCGCCGCCATCTCGCGCACGATCCGCGCCGCGAAGCGCAGGTTGAAGCGTGCCATCACGTTCGTGAACAGGTTGTCGTTGACGACCGTCGTGTACTCGTCGGGGCCGGTCACGCCGTGGATGTGGAAGCTGCGCTCGCCGTCGTCGCTGGTGCGCCAGAAGCCGAGCGTCGCCCACAGCCTGGCCGTCTCGACCGCGATGTCGATGCCCTCGCGCGTCAGGAAGTCGATATCGCCCGTCGTGCGCACGTACTTCGCGAGCGCATAGCTCACGTCGGCGTTGATGTGGTACTGGGCGGTGCCGGCGGCGTAATAGGCGGACGCCTCTTCGCCGTTGATCGTGCGCCACGGGAACAGCGCGCCGTGCTCGTTGAGCTGGGTGGCCCGGCGGCGCGCCGCAGGGAGCATGAGGTACCGCATCCGCAGGGCGTTGCGCGCCCACTGCGGCGTCGTGTACGTCAGGAACGGGAGGACGTAGATCTCGGTGTCCCAGAAGTAATGGCCGCTGTACCCCGAGCCGGTCACGCCCTTCGCGGGCACGCCGGACGCGTCGGCGCGGGCCGAGGCCTGAGCGAGCTGGAACAGGCACCACCGCGTGGCCTGCTGCAGGTCGTCGTGGCCCCCGATGACGACATCCGATCGGCTCCAGAAGGCGTCCAGCCACTCGCGCTGCTGCGCCAGCAGCTGGTCGGCGCCCTCGGCTCCGGCGCGATCGAGCGTGCGACGGCAGCGGTCGACGAGCTCGCGCGCCGGCACGCCGCGGGACGTGTGATACGAGACGAGCTTGGTGACCGTGATGGGCACTCCCGCCCGGGCCTGCACGCGGAAGACGTTCTTGGCGATGTCCGGCTCGACGAGCCGCCGCGTCGTGAACTCGTTCTCGGTCTCGATGAGGTGGTCGGCGACCACCGCGAGAGTCATGTGGGACTCGGTGACCCGGTACGACAGGACGGCGCGGTCGCCCTCCTGCCAGTACTCCTGGGGCTGCAGGACGCGGTCCTCGATGCGCTCTGCCTTGCGCGGGTCGAATCCCGCCTTCTTCGTCGCGACAGGGGTGCCGCCGTAGACGTTCTCGCCATCCTGCCGGTTGATGATCTGACAGCTGACCGTGACGGGCGCGTCGTCGTTGAGCACCGTGACCGTCAAGCGCATCACCGCGAGGTGCTGCTCCGGGAACGACACCAAGCGCTCGTCCTCGACGAGGACGTCCTTGCCGGACGGCGTCGTCCAGCGCACGTGCCGGCGCAGCACCCCATCGCGCATGTCGAGCACTCGCTCGTACTCGCGCACGTCCGCGACATCGAGCGACAGCGGCTCGTCGTCGACGTAGACGCGCAGCACCTTCGCGTCGGGGGCGTTGATGATGGTCTGCCCGATCTCGGCGAAGCCGTACGCCTGCTCGGCGTGACGGATCGGGAAGGTCTCGTGGAACCCGTTGATGAACGTGCCGGCCTCGTGCGCCTGCCGGCCCTCGGGGTGATTCCCGCGCAGCCCGAGGTAGCCGTTGCCGACGGCGAACAGCGTCTCGGTGACCCCCACGTCATCGACGGTCGTCGAACGCTCGACGAGCCGCCACGGGTCGACGGGAAAACGGTCGCGGTCGATCATGCCGTGAACTCCTCCAGGTCGTTGACCACCAGGTGCGCCCCCGCCTCGCGAAGGGCCTGTTCCCCGACGCCGCGGTCGACGCCGACCACGAGCGCGAATCCGCCCGCGGCGGCCGAGGCGACGCCGCTGATCGCGTCCTCGACGGCGGCCGCGCGCGCGGGGTCGACGCCCAGCAGGCGCGCCGCCTCGACGAACACGTCGGGCGCGGGCTTGGAGCGGAGGTGGTCGCGCTCGGCGATCACGCCGTCCATCACGACGGCGAAGCGGTCGCGGATGCCGGCGACATCGAGAACCTCCGCCGCGTTCTTCGAGCTCGACACCACCGCGATCGGGGTGCCGGCATCGCGCAGCCGGTCGATGAGGGCGAGCGAGCCCGGATACGGCGCGATGCCCTCCTCGCGGAGCACCCTCTCGAACACCACGTTCTTGCGGTTGCCGATGCCGCACACCGTGTCATCGGTCACCGGGTCGGACGGCTCTCCCCACGGCACCTCGACGCTGCGGCTGTGCAGCAGGCTCGCCACCCCGTCGTACCGCTTCTTTCCGTCGAGGTACGCGAAGTAGTCGTCATCGGTGTAGGGCGGCTCGATGCCCCAGTCGGCGAACAGCTGCTGGAACATCGTGCGCCACGCGTGCATATGCACCTCGGCGGTGGGGGTCAGCACGCCGTCGAGATCGAACAGAACGGCCTCATAGGCCGACAGGTCGGGCAGCGGTTCGGTCACAGGGTCTCGGTCTCCGGGCAAACAGTGCGTGTGGACAGGGGCTCTTCGTCGTGCCGATAACAGCCTAAGCTCGTGCGACCGCGAGCGCTTGACGGGCAATCTCAAGCTCCTCGTCTGTCGGCACCACCAGCACGATCGTGCGCGACGAGTCGGTCGAGATGACCCGCATGCCGCCACGGCGCTCCTCGTTGCGCGCGGCGTCGATCTCGATGCCCGCGAAACCGAAGGTCGCCAGCGCCGCGGCGCGGATGCCGGGGTCGTTCTCGCCCACCCCGGCCGTGAACGAGATCACGTCGGCGCCGCCCAGGGCCGCGAGGTACGCGCCCGCGTATGCGCGAAGGCGATGGACGTAGACGTCATAGGCGAGCGCGGCCGCGGCATCCCCCTCCCGCATCGCGCTCTCGAGGTCGCGCATGTCGGACACGCCCGCCAGGCCCAGCAGCCCGCTGCGCTTGTTGAGCAGGTCATCGAGGTCGTCGATCGACAGACCGGCGCGGCGGGCGAGGTGGAAGAGCACGGCGGGGTCGATATCGCCCGATCGGGTGCCCATCACGAGCCCTTCGAGCGGCGTGAGCCCCATCGACGTGTCGACCGAGCGTCCGCCGTCGATGGCGCTGACGGATGCCCCGTTCCCGAGGTGGAACACGATCTGCCGCAGGTCCGCGAGCGGACGCCCGACGAACGCCGCGGCCGCCTCGCTCACGAACTTGTGGCTGGTGCCGTGGAATCCGTACCGGCGGATGCGGTGGGCCGCGGCGAGCTTCGCGTCGATCGCGTACGTGTAGGCGGCCGGCGGCAGCGTCTGGTGGAACGCCGTGTCGAACACCGCGACGTGAGGCACGTCGGGGAACGCCGTGCGAGCGGCCTTGATGCCCTCGAGGTTCGCGGGGTTGTGCAGGGGGGCCAGCACCGACAGCTCGTCGATGTTGATCTCGACCAGCGGCGTGATGAGCGTCGGCTCGAAGAACCGCGCGCCGCCGTGCACCACGCGGTGGCCGACGGCGACCGGCGCGTTGTCTGAGAGGGACGGTCCATGCTCGGCGAACGCGTCGAGCATGACGCGGAACCCGGCCGTGTGGTCGGCGATGGGCAGCTCCCGCTCGTAGGTGGCCTCGAGCATGGCGGATGCCGCGCCCTCGGGGTGCGGGTTGGTCACCGTGTGGGTCGAATGCCCGTCGGCCTGACCGATGCGCTCGACCAGGCCCGAGGCGAGCACGCGCTCGGACTCGACGTCGAGCAGCTGGTATTTGAACGAGGACGACCCGCTGTTGACCACGAGGACGACACTCACGACGGGCTCCCCTGCGCCTGGATCGCGGTGATCGCGATCGTGTTGACGATGTCTTCGACGAGCGCTCCGCGCGACAGGTCGTTGATCGGCTTGTTGAGGCCCTGCAGCACCGGTCCGATCGCCACCGCGCCGGCCGAGCGCTGCACCGCCTTGTACGTGTTGTTGCCGGTGTTGAGGTCGGGGAAGATGAACACCGTCGCGCGGCCGGCGACCTCGGATCCCGGCATCTTCGCGGCGGCCACGGCGGCGTCGGCGGCCGCGTCGTACTGGATCGGGCCCTCCACGAGCAGCTCGGGCGCGCGCTGGCGGACCAGGGCCGTGGCATCCCGCACCTTCTCGACTTCGGCCCCGGAACCGGACTCGCCCGTCGAGTACGACAGCATCGCCACGCGCGGATCGATGCCGAACTGGCGTGCGGTCGCGGCCGACGAGATCGCGATGTCGGCGAGCTGCTCGCGGGTCGGGTCGGGGATCACGGCGCAGTCGCCGTACACCAGCACCCGGTCGGCGAGCGCCATGAGGAACACGCTCGAGACGACCGAGACGCCCGGCTGGGTCTTGATGACCTCGAACGCGGGGCGGATCGTGTGGGCGGTGGTGTGCGCTGCGCCCGAGACCATGCCGTCGGCCAGGCCCAGGTGCACCATCATGGTGCCGAAGTACGAGACATCCGTCACCGTGTCGGCGGCGCGCTCGAACGTGACGCCCTTGTGGGCGCGCAGGCGCGCGTACTCCTCGGCGAAGCGGTGCACGTGGACGGGGTCGAAGGGGCTCAGCACCTCGGCGGCCTGCAGGTCGACGCCCAGCTCGATCGCCCGCGCGCGCACCTCGACCGGCTCGCCCAGGATCACGAGGTCGGCGATGCCGCGCTGCAGCACCGTGCCGGCCGCCCGCAGGATGCGATCGTCGCCGCCCTCGGGCAGCACGATGCGCTTGCGTCGCGAGCGGGCGCGCTCGACGAGCTGGAACTCGAACATGAGCGGGGTGACCACCGTCGCCCGGGCGATGCCGAGGGCGACGGTGAGCTCGTCGATGTCGACGTTCTTCTCGAACAGCGCGAGCGCCGTCTCGTAGCGCTGCGGCGAGTCTGCGGCCAGCCGCCCCCGCGTGCCCATGATGCGCACGGCGGTCTCGTACGTGCCGAACTCGCTCGTGATGATCGGCAGCTTCGAGCCCAGCCCGTCGATGAGACGCCGCACGGGGTCGGGGATCTCGAACGGCCCGTTCAGCACGATGCCGGCCAGCGACGGGAAGGTGCCCGAGGCGTTGGCCAGCAGCGTCGCCAGCAGCACCTCGGACCGGTCGGCGGCGATCACCACGACCGCCCCCTCGGTGAGGCGGGGCAGCACGTTCACCATCGACATGCCCGCCACGACGATGCCCAGCGCCGAGCGGGTGAGCAGCTCGGGATCGCCCGCGAGCAGCCGCCCGTCGAGCGAGCGCAGGATGCTCGCCATCGACGGGGCGACCAGCGACACGTCCTCGGGGATCGCCCACACCGGCACCGTGCGGCCGGTTGCGCGGCCGCCGGCGCGAACGGATGCCTCGACCGCCGCGATCGTCTCGGCAAGGCGCTCGGGGTCGGCGCGGTTGGCGACCACGGCGAACAGCTGCGCACGGCCGCGGGCCAGCTCGGCGATCGACAGCGACGCGATCTGCCCCATCTCGGCGGGTGTGCGCGGCGGCAGGGAGCCCAGCTCTTCGATGTGGCCGTCGCCGCGGCCGCCGAGCACGAGCAGCACCGGGGCGCCGAGGTTCGCCGCGATCCGGGCGTTGTAGGCGAGTTCCGCGGGGCTGGCCACATCGGTGTAGTCCGAACCGACGATCACCACCGCCTCGCACTGCGCCTCGACCGCCTTGTAGCGCTCGACGATGGTCGCCAGCGCCGCCTCGGGGTCGGCGCGCACCTCGTCGTAGGTCGCGCCGATGCACTCGCTGTAGGCGAGGTCGACGCCGTCGTGGGCGAGCAGCATCTCGAGCACGTAGTCCGGCTCGGCGGTCGAGCGCGCGATCGCCCGGAAGACGCCGACCCTCGCCGTGGCGTGGCTCAGCGCGTCGAGCACGCCGAGCGCGACGCTGGACTTGCCCGCGTGGCCTTCTGGGGACGTGATGTAGATGCTCTGCGCCACGCGCTCAGCCTAGGGGTCGACTCCGACCGGCGACCAGGGCACGGGTGGTGAAGCACCCGGGAAGAGTAAGACTCTCCGCGAACCCGGCAGAGCCTGGTTACCCTTGCTACGTTTCCGTCCTGGGGGAGTTGGCCTGGATGCCGCCTCGCGGAGAGCTTCCAGCAGTCTACCCGCTCCGCAGGGCGCCGCGTTTCGTGCGGCGGACCCCGGACGGCGCGGCGGCCCTCCCGCCAGCGCGGCGCCCGGATCACGTGCGGCTGTCAGGTTGGGCGCCTCCGTCGCCCTCATGGCCCTCGGCGCGCGCGGGAGGAAGGGCCGGAGCGAACCTCAAAGGCTTCTCTCAGGCCCGCCACCGTGCCCGAATTGTTACGATCGAGCCAGGGCGGGCGTCGAGGCCCGGGTGCGCGAGGGGAACGCATGGCTGAGACCGTGACGGATGGAACGACGATGACTGGGCCCACGCGACCGGAGGCTCCGCTGGACGCATCAGCGGCCAGGAGAAGGGGCGCGGGCGATGCCCCGGCGCTGACGGCCGAGGGCTTCGCACGCACGACCGCCGCGATCCTCGAGTCGGTCTCCCGCGTGATCGACGGCAAGCCCGAGGCTGTGCGCTCAGCCCTGGTCGTGCTGCTGGCCGAAGGGCATCTGCTCATCGAAGACGTGCCGGGCGTCGGAAAGACGATGCTCGCTCGCGCTCTTGCGGCATCCGTCGACGCGACGGTGCGTCGCATCCAGTTCACCCCCGACCTGCTGCCCGGAGACGTGACCGGCGTGAGCGTCTTCAACCCGGTCGAGCGCGAGTTCGAATTCAAGCCGGGCGCGATCTTCGCGAACATCGTGATCGCCGACGAGATCAACCGCTCCTCCCCCAAGACGCAGTCGGCGCTGCTGGAGGCGATGGAAGAGGTGCAGGTCACCGTCGACGGCCAGACGCACTACCTGCCCGATCCCTTCCTCGTGGTCGCCACGCAGAACCCGCTCGAGATGGAGGGCACCTACGCCCTGCCCGAGGCGCAGCGCGACCGGTTCATGATGCGCATCTCGATGGGCTACCCCGACCCGAGGTCCGAGGCGCTCATGCTGCGCCAGCGCGACGCCGTGAACCCGCTCGACGCGATCCGCCCCGTCGTGACCGCGGCCACAGTCGCCCAGCTCATCGGGTGGGCGCGGGCCGTGCACGTCGCCCCCGCGATCGAGGACTACGCCGTCGCGCTCGCGTCGGCGACCCGCACGCACTCCGACCTGCGGCTCGGGGCGAGCCCCCGTGCGACGCTGCAGCTCGTGCGCGCCGCGAAGGTGTGGGCGGCGCTGGACGGTCGAGGGTTCGTGATCCCCGACGACATCACGGCGCTGCTCGGTCCGGTGTTCGCGCATCGGATCATCCCGACGCGCTCGGCCGGCGGCGCGCGGGCGCGCACCACCGCCGACGCGATCGCGACGATCCTCGACCGGATCGCGACGAGCGTGCGGGTGCCGCTCGCGACCAGGCAGTGACGATCATGCGACGCAGGCGCCACCGTCGCGAGCGCATCGCCCCGCGGCCCGTGACGGCCGGAGCACGAGCATGAGACGGCTGTGGCCGCTCACCGTGCGCGGCACCGGCGCGCTCGTGCTCGCGATCGGATGCTTCGTGCTCGCGAACGAGATCGGGCTGGGCGAGCTCGTGTACTTCGGAACCCTGATGCTGGCGGTGCTCGCCGCGAGCATCGCGTCGCTGTACCTGACCCGCCGCTCCGACACGGTGTCGCGCTCGCTCACGCCGAACGCCGCCGCCGTCGGCCGGGACGCGCGGGTGACCGTGCGGGTGGGGGTGCGCACCGCCCTCCCGACCGCTCCCGGCACGTGGAAGGACGCCCTCCCGAGGGCCCTGGACGGCAGCGCCGAGGGCGTGTTCCCCGCACTCGGCTCGGGGCTGCGCGGTTCGGAGCGCGTGGTGGACCTGTCGTATTCCGTGACCGGCATGAGCCGCGGCATCCACCCCATCGGCCCCCTCGCCGTGCGCTCGACCGACCCCTTCGGCCTCGCGACCCGGCGCAGCGTCTTCGGCGAGCGCACCCGCGTGACCGTCGCGCCCGCGGTCGTCGATCTGCCCGCCGTCAACAACCTCGCCGGCGAGGCGGGCGGGATGCTGCACACCACGACCAGCCAGCTCGGCCAGGGCGCCGACAACCTCATCGCGCGGCCGTACATGCCGGGCGACTCGATGCGACGCATCCACTGGCGCGCGACCGCGCACCGAGACGCCCTCATGGTGCGTCAGGAGGAGCAGGAGTCCACCCCCGAGGCCACCGTCGTGCTCGACCGGGGCGTGCTGCGCTGGTCGGGCGAGGCGATGCAGGCGCCGGGGGCGGACCCGGGGTTCGAGCTGGCGGTGTCGGCCGCGGCATCCGTCATCACGCGTCTCGCGCACGACGGCTACGCGATCGAGGTGATCGACTCTGACGGCGCCGAGCTCGCCGAGCGCATCGACGGCGGCGACATGACCGAGGTCGAGCTCGTCGTCACCGGCTTCGCGAAGCTCACCGCGCGCCGCGACGATCACCTCGCGCAGCTGCCGCGCGTGTTCTCGGGGGTCATGACGGGGCCGGTGGTGGTGATCACGGGTCGATTCGACGAGACGGATGCCACGGCCCTGGCCCCGATCGTGCATCACTCGACCCTCCCGGTGCTGCTGGCCACCTCGCCCAGCGCGGGCTCGCTCGACCGGGCATCCGACCTCGGCTGGCGCGTCGGGCGGATCGGCGAGGAGGCCGACATCGCCAGCGCGTGGGCGGGCGCGGTCGACAGGGGGACGGCGAATGTCTTCCGCTGACCAGCCGCGCGGCGCCCGGCGCATCGCGAACCCGACGCTGACGGCGGGGGTGCTGATCGCGGTGCTCGCCGCGCTCCTTCCGCTCATGCGCGTCGTGCGCCCGAGCGGCTGGCTGCTCGGCGCGGTGGTGCTGGCGGCTGCGATCCTCGCGGCGGGGTTCTTCGCGCGGCGCTATCGCCTGGCCGCGATCGCCGTGACCCTCATCGAGGTCGCCGTGTGGGTCGTGTTCGTCACGCTCGTGTTCCTGCGCGACACGGCGATCCTGTGGGTGATCCCGAGCATCGAGACGATCACGCGCCAGGTGCCGGCGCTGGTCGCGATCGCCTCGGAAGAGATCGCGCTCGGCGCTGCCCCGCTCGAGGCGAGCATGTCGCTGTCGCTGCTGATCGTGGGCACGACGGGACTGCTCACGATCGTCATCGACCATGTCGTGCTCACCGCGCGGATGCCGCTGCTGGCCGCCGTCGGCCTGATCGCCGTGTCGCTCATTCCCGCGATCGCGGTGCCGAGCGACATGGACGTGATGGCGTTCGTGCTGCTGGCGGTGGCGATCCTGTTCCTCATGCGGGCCGACACCCGCGCGCGCGAGCGGCCCGCCGAGCAGGACGCCGACCGCACCGCCGGCGTGCCGGCCACCGCGCTCGGCATCGGCGCGATCGCGGTCGTCGTGGCGCTGGTGGCGACGCCGCTGCTGCCCGAGCCTGTCGTGCGCGCGGGCGCGGGCGGGCTCGGCGGCGGTGCGGGCGTCGACGCGACCCTGCAGCTCGGCGACGATCTGCGCCGCCCGCAGGAGACCGAGGTGCTGCAGATGCGCAGCAGCGCCCCGACGCCCCCGTACCTGCGGCTGACGACGCTCACCGAGTTCGATGGCGCGGTGTGGCAGCCCGACCGGGCTCGGAGCGTGCCCCTGGACGGCCCGGAGGGTCTGAGCACCCCGTCGGTGTCGTCGGCGATCGAGCTCGCCGAGTACGCCACCACCGTGCAGGTCAAGAACCTCGCCTCGCCGTGGCTGCCGGTGGCGTATCCCGCGACCGGGATCACCGGGCTGGAGGGCGAATGGGCCGCGGTGCCCTACAACCGCACCGTGGTCGCCCGGTCGGCGCTCACGCAGGGACAGGAGTACGAGGTCATCTCGCAGGTGCCCCGCCCGACGCTGGAGCAGATCCGGGCGCGGCAGGCGCGCGCCAGCGAGCAGCGGGACGAGACCACCCAGCTGCCCGACGACCTTCCCGCCTCGGTCGCCGAGCTCGCCGCCACCGTCACGGAGGACGCCGAGTCGGACTACGACGCGCTCGTCGCCCTGCAGACGTGGTTTCGCGGACCGCAGTTCCAGTACTCGCTCGACGCGCCCGTCGAGGACGGCTTCGACGGCACCGGCGCCGAGGCGATCGGCCGCTTCCTCGAGGTGCGCTCGGGCTACTGCATCCACTACGCCTCGGCGTTCGCCCTCATGGCCCGCACGCTCGGCATGGCCTCGCGCATCGTCGTCGGCTATCTTCCGGGCGAAGCCACGACCGACGCGGTCGACCGCGAGACCGTGTACTCGGTGTCGAGCGCCAAGCTTCACGCATGGCCCGAGGTGTACTTCGACGGCATCGGCTGGGTGCAGTTCGAGCCGACCAACAGCTTGGGCACACCGACCGCCTTCGCCGCGGCCCCCAGCACGCCGGGCGTCGCCGACAACACGCCGGGACTTCCCACCGCGCCCTCCGCGGCGCCGACCACCGCGCCGGGCCCCGGCGCCGACACCGAGGGGCCGAACCAGACCGGGACGACGGATGCCTCCACCACGGCCACCGCGGACCCGGTGCCGACCATCTCGGTCGTGCTCGGCATTCTGCTCGCCCTGCTCATCCCCGCGCTGCTGCGCGACCTGCGTCGACGCCAGCTGCTGGCATCGGCCCGCACCGGCGATGCGGCCGCCGCCTGGACCGTCGTGCAGGACACCGCCATCGACCTCGGCATCAGCGTGCCCGCCGCCGAGACCGCGCGGTCGCTCGGGAGCCGCCTGGTCGAGCACCACGGTGCGCCGCACGCCGAGATGGGGCTGCTGATCAGCGCGATCGAGCGCGCCAGCTACGCACCGGGCGGAAAGCACGGCTTCTGGCAGGGCGAGACGATCGCCGATGCCGCCACCACGGTGTCGCGGGCGATGCTCGCCGACGTCGAGCCCGCGCGGCGGCTTCTCGCGGTGGTCGCGCCGCGCTCGCTCGTCATCCGCCCGGGGAGCCTCTACGCCGGCTCGGGCGCCGCTCGGTCGGGGGCACGTGTGCGCGCACGGTAGGATGGTCTGCGGTCCTTCGGGGCCATGGAGGATTCGCCTAGTGGCCTATGGCGCACGCTTGGAAAGCGTGTTGGGTGCAAGCCCTCAGGGGTTCGAATCCCCTATCCTCCGCAGATGAATCGAGCGTCGCGCCCGCAGGGTGCGGCGCTCGATTCATCATTGGATGCTGCGGATTCGGGGAGGAGCGCCGCCGGAGGCGGTGCGACGCAGTCCCCTATCCTCCGCAGATGAATCGAGCGTCGCGCCCGTAGGGTGCGGCGCTCAACTCATTCATAGGGTGCTGCGGATTCGGGGAGGAGCGCCGCCGGAGGCGGTGCGACGCAGTCCCCTCTCCTCCGCACGCCGATCTGCGTTCCCGTCTCGCGTTGTGAATCGGGAAGAACCGAGAGCCGCCTGGGTTGCGTCCAATAGCGTGGTGTACGGATCCGGTGGCCGCGTCGCTGTGAACGTGGCGACGGTCACCGCGTGATCCTTCGAGAGAACTCTTCACATCCGTCTCGAAAGGAACCACGACGATGACCGTCGTACCCAGTATTGACCCTGCCCGTTTCCTCCACGAACAGCTCGACCAGGCGTCCCCGGACCTGCTCCGGGAGATGTTGACCACGTTCATCAACGTGTTGTTGTCCGCCGACGCCGATCAGGTCTGCGGCGCCTCCTACGGCGCGGTCAGCGCTGACCGGGTGAACCGGCGCAACGGGTACCGGCACCGCGAGTTCGACACCCGCGCAGGCACGCTCGACGTGAAGATCCCGAGGCTGCGGCAGGGCACGTACTTCCCGGAATGGCTGCTGGAACGCCGCCGCCGGGCCGAGGCGGCGCTGACCACGGTGGTCGCGACCAGCTATCTCCTGGGCGTATCGACCCGGCGGATGGAGGA
>NZ_JBFECU010000022.1:0-44408 GCF_041379855.1 Microbacterium sp. BWT-B31 | reverse complement strand
CCGGAAGCTAAGCCTCTCAGCGCCGATGGTACTGCAGGGGAGACCCTGTGGGAGAGTAGGACACCGCCGGACACCCCCTTAACACGAATGGCCACCCCCACCGGGTGGCCATTCGCGGTTAACTGGCCATGGCCCGTCGACCACCACAAACGAACAGCGCAGCCCACAAGGCGATAGGAGTACATGATGTCGGACGAACGAGAGCCCCGGGAAGAGCGGCAGCGTCCGCGCTACAGCGCGTCAGGCGACGGGGCCGGACGCGGCTCTGATCGCCCTGCGGAGCGCCGTCCGTCATCCGACCGCCGCGATGATCGGGCCGGAGGTCGCCGCCACGATGGCGATCGTCCGGCTCAGCGCGGAGGTGACGCGCGAGGAGGCTCGCACTCGCACGAGGAGCGCCGTCAAGGAGGCAGGCCTCCGTATGGTGACGACAAGCACGGCGGCAAGCCGGGCGCTCCTTCCCGCGGAACAGGCTCGTCACGCGATGGCCACGCCGGTGGCAAGGGCGATCACGCTTCGGGCGGTCAGCGATCGCACGACCAGCGTTCGTCGGGTCGTCCCTATGAGCGCAAGCACCCCGGTAGCGCCGACCGCGCCGACCGGTCGTATCGTGGAGCGTCGAATGACGGACGCGATCGTCGACCCGCGCAGGGTGGACGTGCGGACGGCGACCGGCCCCGCACGGATCGTCCGCACGGTGATCGCTCTTACGGCGACCGCCCTCGTGCAGACCGTCCGTCTGGTGACCGGCCGCGTACTCAGCGTCCTTATGGGGATCGTCCCCGCGCGGATCGTCCGCACGGCGATCGCTCGTACGGCGACCGCCCTCGTGCGGATCGCCCGTCTGGTGACCGGCCGCGTACTGAGCGTCCTTACGGTGACCGCCCTCGTGCGGATCGTCCGTCTGGTGACCGGCCGCGTACCGAGCGTCCTTACGGCGACCGCCCTCGTGCGGATCGCCCGTCTGGTGACCGGCCGCGTACTGAGCGTCCTTACGGTGACCGCCCTCGTGCGGATCGCCCGTCTGGTGACCGGCCGCGTACCGAGCGTTCCTATGGGGATCGTCCCCGCACCGATCGTCAGCACGGTGACCGGCCGCGTACTGAGCGTCCTTACGGCGACCGGCCTCGCGGCGACCGCCCGTACCGGGATGCACCTCGTGACTCCCGTCCGCGCTCACCGCGTGACGACGACTCCCGTGGGGAGAGGCATCCGTCGCCGTTCCTGCCGGACGAGGTGACGCCCAAGGATCTCAACCCGGCCGCGCGCAACGAGCTCAAGACGCTGAGCAAAGAGAACGCGGAGCGCGTCGCGCGGCATCTCGCAATGGCTGCGGCGCTCATCGACGAAGACCCCGCGCTTGCGCATGAGCACGCGCTGGCGGCGACCCGCAGTGCCGGGCGCATCGCGGTCGTGCGGGAGACAGCCGCGATCACCGCGTACGCGATCGGCGACTACGCCCTGGCGCTGCGGGAGCTGCGCACGTACCGGCGGATCTCGGGCAAGGACGACCAGATCGCGCTCATGGTCGACAGCGAGCGCGGCGTGGGGCGCCCCGATCGCGCGTTGGAGCTCGGCCGCAGCGTCGATCGCTCCACGCTTGCGACGCCGGTGCGCGTCGAGCTCGCGATCGCGATGTCGGGCGCCCGCCTCGACCTCGGCGAGACGGAACGCGCGCTGCTCGAGCTCGACATTCCCGAGCTGGACCCGGAGCGTGCGTTCGAGTGGAGCCCCGCGCTCTTCGCGGCGCGAGCGGCCGTGCTCGACGAGCTCGGGCGCGCCGACGAAGCCGAGGAGTGGCACCGCCGGGCGGTCGTCGCCGCCGATGCGATCGACGACGCCACAGGCATCGCCGACTCGGAGGTCGTCTTCATCGAGGAGGTCCTCGAAGAAGTGCTGGACGACGCCGTCGACGAGGTACTCGACGAGTCCGACGAAGAGCTCGAAGAGCTCGAAGAGCACGACGAGCCGGACGAGGCACCTGAAGTCGAGGCGCCCGAAGGCGAGGAACCTGAAGTCGAGGCGCCCGAAGTCGAGGCGCCCGAAGGCGCAGAGCCGGACGACGAGATCGAAGAGCCCCAGGAGGGCTGAGCCCTCGACCTCAGCGCACGCCCCCGATCGCCGGGACCACCGTGCGCCGGCGGTCGCGCACCCACCGCTCCTGGGTGCGACGGAACTCCGCGCGGCTCGCGAAGCGATAGCGGTACGACACCACCCGCACCCAAGAGGGTCGTGCGCCGTCGAACGGGTCGTGTGCGAGAAGGCGCAGCGTCGGCGGGTCGGCTTCGAGCAGGCGCACGAGCAGCCTCGTGAACCAGTCCTCGAGCGACCGCCCGAGCGGCAGGAACCACATCAGCCAGTCCAGGCGCAGATGGTACGGGGCGAATTGGCGCGGCATCCGTCGCACGTCGCCGGGCTTGCCCTTGAAGGCGTACTCGCGCCAGGTCGCGGCATCCGGATCTTCATCCGTCGTGCCCTCGATCACGTACTCGATGCGCTCCTTCGTGACCGTGCCGAAGGCGCCGTAGGCGTTGGCGAGCTGCCATCGGTTGAAGCTCGCGTTCATCAGCTGCCGGTGTGCGAACAGGTTCCGCAGCGGCCACCAGCTCAGCACCGCGTAGAGCAGGGTCACCGCGCACGTCACGACGAGCCAGTACAACGGGATGCCGCGGCTCGGGCCGTCGCCGGAAGCAAGCCACGGGAACGACACGGCCGAGAACGCGATGACGATCGTCGACCAGTTGAGCCACGCGAAGTTGCCGGTTGCGACCAGCCACAGCTGCGTGGCGATCACGATCGCAGCGGCCGACGTGCCGACGATCTGCGGCCAGGGCCCGGCAACCCACAGCGACAGCAGCGGCACGAACAGCAGCCACGGCACGACGAGCTGCGCGAAGTGGTTGCCGATCACTTCGAGCTCGTGGAACCACCGCGGCAGCAGGTGCGCCTGGCGGCTGAGCGGGCCCGGCATGGGCTGCGTCTCGTGGTGGTAGGTCAGTGCGGTGAGGTCGCGCCACTCGCGCCCCCCGCGGATCTTGATCATTCCGGCGCCGAACTCGAGCCGGGACAGCAGCCACCACAACAGCACGATCACCGCGGTCGGCGGGGGCTGGTCGTCCGAGCCGAGGAAGGCGGCGAGGAAGCCGGCCTCGCACAGCAGCATCTCCCACCCGAACCCGTAGAAGGTCTGGCCGATGCTGGTGATCGACAGGTACCCGAGCCACAGCGCGAGGAAGCACAGCATCGGCACCCAGGGCGGGCCGAGCTGGGGGATGCCGGCCACCAGCGTCGCCGCGACGGCGATGCCCGACCAGCACAGCGCGACCAGCCGCCGGTCGGTGTATCGCCACCAGCGGAAGAGGGTCGGGCGGAGCATCCGCGCCCGTGCCTTCGACGAGCGCGCCCAGCGCAGCAGTTCGGGAGCAGGCAGCAGTCCGTGCTCGCCGAGGAGGGGGCGGAACTGGTTCAGGGTCGAGACGAACGCGATGAGGAAGAGCGCCGCGACGCCCCGCTGGAGCACCTGGCGGGCCAGCTCGAAGTCGACCGCTGCGAAGCCGTCCACGGGTCACCCGCACCGGTGGCCGCTGCTGCAAAACTCCTTCGATCCGTTTGCGCAAGCCGCGCGGAGGCCGGCCTCAGCCGCCGGAGGGCCCGGATCGAAGGAGTTCTGCAGACACATGTCGGTCAGCGCCCGAAGAGATCCTCGGGGTCGACGCGCTCGCCGAGGGCGTCGCGGATCGCGGTGCGCGCGGCGTACCATCCGGGCATGCCGGTGACGCCGGGGCCGGGAGGGGTCGAAGCCGACGCGAGGTAGACGCCCTTCATCGGCGTGCGCCACGGGACGGGCGAGACCACCGGGCGGCGGAACGCCTGCGCGAACGTGAACGCACCGCCCAGGATGTCGCCGCCGATGTCGGCCGGGTTGAACTCGGCGCGCTCACGCGCCGACATCGCGTGCGTCGCGAGGATGCGATCGCGCAATCCCGGGGCGAAGCGCTCGACCTGCCGCGTGACCAGCTCGGTCGCGTCGAGCGTCGAATCCGGCGGAACGTGCAGGTACGTCCACAGCACGTGCTTGCCCGCCGGTGCGCGGGAGTCGTCGAACACCGACGGCTGCACCGTGAGCACGTACGGGTGGTCGGTGACGCGGCCGCGGGCCACCGCGTTCTCGCTCGCTTCGACCTCGGCGCGCGTGCCGCCGAGATGCACAGTGGGGGAGCGCGCGACCTCGGGGTTCGCCCACGGGACGGGCCCGTCCAGCGCGAAGTCCACCTTCGCGACGGCCGGTCCGTAACGGTAGCGCGCGATCGCGCGCGCATAGGCGGGCGGCGTGTCGGGGTGGGTCACGGCCAGGCGCGGCGACGCGTCGAGCAGCAGCACGTCGCCCGCGTGCGGGTCGCCCCAGTCGAGGCCGGCGAGCGTGTCCACGCGACGGCCTGTCTCGATGACGCCGCCGTGGGCCTCGAGGTCGGCGACCAGCGCGTCGGCGATGCGCTGCGCGCCGCCGCGCGGGTACGCCCAGCCGTCGCCCGCGTGCGCGTGCGCCACGAGGAACAGCCCGGACGCGGCCGCGCCCACCGACGGGAGGGTCGTGTTCGCGTGGGCGAAGGCTCCGGTCAGCAGCGCGTCCGCCTCCTCGGTGGCGAACGTTCCGCGGCCCAGGCGCGAGCCGAGCTGCAGGGCGCGCAGACCGAAACGGGCCACGGTGACAGGATGCCGCGGCATCCGGATCAGCTGCGAGCCGGTGAAGTCGACCACACCGTCGAGATGCCGCGCGAGCGGCCGCGTGACGGCGCGCCAGGCGTGCCCGTCGCGCCCGAGCGCGTCGGCGGTGCGCTCGAGGTCGCGGTACGCGATCGCGGCGCGCCCGCCGTCCAGGGGCTGCGCGAACGAGATCTCGGGCGTGATCCACTCGATCCGCTCGCGCAGGCCGAACGCGCGCAGGAACGGCGAGGTCAGCGCCGCCGGATGCACCGCCGAGCACACGTCGTGCACGAACCCGGGGAGGGTGAGCTGGGCCGAGCGGATGCCGCCGCCCACCGTGTCGGCGGCTTCGAGCACCCGCACGGCGAATCCCGCCCGCGCCAGCGCCACCGCGGCCGCCAGCCCGTTTGGCCCGCTCCCGATCACCGTCGCACGTCGCGCCATGACGACAGTCTGGCACCCCGCCGTAAGAGGGGTTGGCCGTGAGGCGACGGTGCAACAAGATGGGATCGGGCGGTGCCACGAGCCGTCTGTGAAGAGGGGGCCATGCAATCAGTTCAGCTCGAGACGCCCAAGGGCATCTCCGCCCGGCTCGGCTGGGACCCGAAGATGAGCGAGCACGATCGCAAGCGCGCGCTCGCGAAGGAGCTCGTCGCCGCTCGCCTCGGGATCGAGGAGCGCGAGATCACGGTCGGGCGGGAGCATCCGACGATCTTCGGCATGCGCACCGAGCTCTTCGCCGAGGTGGACGGTGTGACGGTGCCGGTTGAGATCCGCAACGTCAACTATCGGGCCGCGACGGTGGTCGCAGTCGCCGAACCCGAGTTCGTCTTCGGGCTCGATCTGCGCGACTCCCACCCCGACGACGTCTCGGTGCACGAGATGCAGCGTCACTCGCACATCTTCGACGAGGAGAACATCCCGAAGCTCCTCGAGCATTGGACGCGCGTATGCGCCATCCGTGAGGCTGACGGCCGCAAGAACCTGATCCGCGGAGACAGCGTCAAGCTCGACGCATCGCTTGCGAAGGGGTGGATGCCCGACCGCAAGCTGCGCTACAGCCTCGTCGACCTCTCGCGCGAGGGGTGGATCATCACCCTCGCGTGGGCGCCGAAGCCCGAGGACTGGGCTCCCGCGACCGAGTGAGCGGATGCCGCGGCCCGCGGTGATGCGCCGGTGGAGGCATCCGGCCGGCGCATCCGGGTCAGCGTAAGGCGTCGGGGGGCAGCGCCGCGTCGAGCTCGGCGAGCCACGCCGCCGCGTTGCCGTCGGACGGTGCGCGCCAGTCGCCGCGCGGCGACAGCGAGCCGGCCGGAGACACCTTGGGCCCGTTGGGGATCGCGGAGCGCTTGAACTGCGCGAATGCGAAGTAGCGCTGCAGGAACACCCGCAGCCACTTCGCCACGGTCGGCAGATCGTAGGCGTAGCGGTCCTCGTCGGGGAACCCGGGGGGCCAGGCGCCCGCGTCTTCGTCGCGCCACGCGTGCGAGGCGAGGAACGCGATCTTCGACGGCCGGAAGCCGTAGCGCAGCACGTGGAAGAGCGTGAAGTCGTGCAGCGCGTACGGCCCGATGCGGTCCTCGGTGGACTGCATCCGCCCGTCCTGCCCGACCGGAACGAGCTCGGGGCTGATCTCGGTGTCGAGCACCGACTGCAGCACCTCGGCGGCCTCGCGGCTCAGCTGCGCTGCCCCCTCGCCGCTGCCGTGCGAGATGACCCAGCGGATGAGGTGTTGGATGAGGGTCTTCGGCACGCCCGTGTTCACCGCGTAGTGGCTCATGTGGTCGCCGACGCCGTACGTCGCCCAGCCGAGCGCGAGCTCGGACAGGTCGGAGGTTCCGATGACCATGCCCTCGTGCAGGTTGGCGAGCCGGAACAGGTAGTCGGTGCGGATGCCGGCCTGCACGTTCTCGAACGTGATGTCGTGCACCGGCTCGCCGTCGGCGAACGGATGGCCGATGCGCTCGAGCATCTCGGTCGCGAGAGGCCGGATGTCGATGGTCTCGATCGAAGCGCCGACGGTCTCTGCCAGGGCGATGGCGTTCGACTTGGTGTGCTCGCTCGTCGCGAAACCGGGCATCGTGTACGCGAGGATGTCGCGGCGCGGCCGCCCCAGACGATCCATCGCCCGCGCGACGACGAGCAGTGCGTGCGTCGAGTCGAGTCCGCCGCTCACCCCGATCACCGGCTTCGGGCCGCCGATCGCGCGCATGCGCTGCACGAGGCCCGACACCTGGATGTTGAAGGCCTCGTAGCAGTCCTGCGCGAGCCGGGCGGGGTCGTCGGGCACGAACGGGTAGCGGTCGAGCGGGCGCTTGAGCCCGATGTCGGCTGACGGCGGATCGAGTTCGAAGTGCACGGTGCGCAGGGGAGAGGCATCGGTCTGCGTGCCCCGCCTGTTGTCATCGAACGTGCCCTGGCGCAGGCGATCCTGCCGGAGGCGGTCGAGGTCGACGTCGGCGACGCTGCGGCGCGGGCCGTCGGGGAACCGCTCGGTCTCGGCCAGCAGATTGCCCGACTCGTAGATCATCGTCTGGCCGTCCCACGAGAGGTCGTTCGTGGACTCGCCCATTCCGGCGGCGGCATAGGCGTACGCGGCGAGGCAGCGCAGCGACTGCGACTGGCACAGCGCCTTGCGGTCGTCGGCGCGGGCGATGGTGATGGGGCTGCCGCTCAGGTTCACCAGGACCGTCGCGCCGGCCAGCGCCGCGCGCGACGAGGGCGGGATCGGCACCCACACGTCTTCGCAGACCTCGGCGTGCAGCACGAGCCCGGGCACGTCGAGAGACTCGAACAGCAGGTCGGGACCGAACGGCGCCTCGAGCGCACCGACGCGGATGTCTTGGCCGGCCTGGTCGTCGCCGGGCGCGTACCAGCGCCGCTCGTAGAACTCGCGGTACGTCGGCAGGTGCGACTTCGGCGCGACGCCCAGCAGCTCGCCGCGATGGATCACCACGGCGCAGTTGTAGAGGCGGTTGCGGTGGCGCAGCGGCGCGCCCACGACCAGCACGGGCAGCAGTTCGGCGGATGCCTCGACCAGCCGCTCGACGGCGGCCTCGACGGCCTCGAGCACGGCGTCCTGCATCACGAGGTCGTCGATCGCGTAGCCGGTGAGCGCCAGCTCGGGGAACACCGCGACCGCGACCGCGTCGTCGTGGCACTCGCGCGCCGACTCGAGGATCGCGCGCGCGTTGGCGGCCGGGTCGGCGATCGCGACGGGGATCGTGCAGGCGGCGATGCGCGCGAAGCCCTGGCGGTACGCGCTCTCGAACGGGAGGGCGGTGATCACGCCCCCAGTCTGTCAGGTGTGCGCTCCGGCGTGGCGCCTGGCTCGCGAGCGCTGCGGTGTCCTGCGAGCGCTGCGCCCCGAGGTGCCGCGGTCGCACGTCTGCGGCGCGGGTCGCCGCGTACCGGATCGGATGTCGGAGACCGCGGGTACTGTCGAGCATGAAAGGGGAGGCATGCGTTACATCGAAGGCGAAGGCCGGTTCGTCTGGAGTGCGAGCGACCTGAAGGCCGCCGCCGAGTGCGAGTTCGCGTGGGTGCGCGCGATCGACGCGCGGCTCGGGCGCGTCGCCGCGGTCGAAGAGCCCGAAGACCTCACGCTCGAGCGCGCCGGGCGGCTCGGCCATCAGCACGAGCGACGCGTGCTCGAGGGCTACCGCGCGCGATTCGGCGCCGGCGTCGTCGAGATTCCCGAGACCCGGTCGTCGGATGCAGCGGCCCTCGCCGCCGCGGTGGCGCAGACCGCAGCCGCCCTCGAGTCCGGCGCCGATGTGATCTACCAGGCGGCGTTCTCCACCGACGACTTCGTCGGGTTCGCGGACTTCCTCGTGCGCGAGCCGCGCGCCGATGCCGCACCCGGCGCATGGATCGTGCAGGACTCGAAGCTCGCACGGCGCGCGCGCGTCACGGCGCTGATGCAGCTCGCAGCCTACGTCGCGCAGCTCGACCGGCTGGGCGTGCCGCGCTCCGACCGTGTCGAGCTGCTCCTCGGCGACGGCACCGTGAGCCCGCATGAGGTCGACGACCTGCTCCCGGTGTTCGAGCTGCGGCGCGAGCGCCTGCGGGCCCTCGTCGCCGACCGGCGGCTCGACCTCGGTGCGGCGGGCGAACCCATCGCATGGGGCGACCCGCGGGGCGAGCTGCAGGTCGTCGCGTGCGGGCGGTGCGCGACGTGCGAGCTCGAGGTCGAGGCATCCCGTGATCTGCTGCTGGTCGCCGGCATGCGCCCGGTGCAGCGCGAGCGGCTGCGCGCGGCGGGCATCGACACGATCGACCGCCTCGCGACTGCCGCCGCGCCGCCCGCGCGCATGAGCCCCGACACCTTCGCGAGCCTGCGCACGCAGGCCAGGCTGCAGCTGACGAGCCCTGCGGGCACGCCGGCGCCCGTCGTGGAGGCACCCGCCATCGCGCAGGCGGCCGCGGCGCCGGTGCCGACCTTCGAGGTCGTCGCCCCGACCGCGCTCGGCGCGCTTGCGCGCCCAGACCGCGGCGACCTGTTCTTCGACTTCGAGGGCGACCCGCTCTACACCGAGACCGACGGGGCGCAATGGGGCATCGACTATCTCTTCGGCTGGGTCGACGACCGCGAGGACTACACGGCGCTGTGGGCGCACTCGTTCGCCGACGAGCGCCGCGCGCTCGAGACGTTCCTCGATATCGTCGCGCTGCGCAGGCAGCAGCATCCGAACCTGCACATCTATCACTACGCCCCGTACGAGCCGACGCATCTCATGGCGATGGCGGCACGGCACGGGGTGCGCGAGGCCGACGTCGACCGGCTGCTGCGCGACGGCGTGTTCGTCGACCTGTACCCGATCGTGCGGCGCGCGCTGCGCGTCGGATCCCGCTCGTACTCGATCAAGAAGCTCGAGCCGCTCTACATGGGCGACGAGGTGCGCACCAGCGACGTGCAGAAGGGCGACGACTCGATCGTGCGATACGTCGAGGCCCGTGCCCTGCAGGAGGACGGCGACCTCGTCGGCGCCGCGGCGATCCTCGACGACCTCGCCGACTACAACCGCTACGACTGCGTGTCGACACGGCGCCTGCGCGACTGGCTCGTCGACCGAGCGCGTGAGGCGGGACTGCGCCCGGCGCTCGATCCAGAGCCCGACGAGCGAGTCTACGAGCCGTCGCCTCGTGCGCTCGCGCTCGCCGCCCGCGCGGCCGAGCTGCCGGAAGACTCCGCCGACGCCGTCGCCCTCCGGCTCGGATCCGCCGCGATCGACTACTACCCCCGTGAGGCGAAGTCGTTCTGGGCGACCCACTTCCTGCGGCTGCGCGAGCCGGTGTCGGTGTGGGAAGAGACGCGAGACGTCGTCATTCTCGACAGCGCCCGCTGCCGCGTCGTCGAGGACTGGCACCGACCCGAGGGCGCGCGCACCGAGCGGCGCCTGCTCGAGGTGCGCGGCGAGGTCGCTCCGGGCACGCGCCTCACCGAAGGCACCGCGCCGTTCGCGCTCTACGAGCAGCCGGTCGAGTTCCCGTTCGAGGCCAGACCGCGGTGGATCCACGCCGATCACCGTGTGACGGTGAAGGAGGTGCTCGACGACGGGGCGATCGTCGAGGAGTACGCCATCGACGGCTTCACCTGGGAGCAGCTCCCGATCGCGATCACCCCCGAGGCCCCCCCGCGTGCGGGCAACCAGCAGCTCGCGATCGACGCGTGGGCCGATGCGGTGATCGCCGCGGCCCCCGCCCTTCCCGAAGACCCCGCCACCGATATCCTGCGACGCAGGCCGCCCCGTTTTCTCGCCGCCGCGCTGCCGCCGTCGGACGGCGACGACATCGAGGCGATCACCCGCGCCATCCTCGATCTCGACCGCAGCTACCTCGCCGTGCAGGGCCCCCCGGGCACGGGCAAGACATTCGTCGGGTCGCACGTCATCGCGCGACTGGTGCGCGACCACGGGTTCAAGGTCGGCGTCGTCGCGCAGTCGCACAAGGTCGTCGAGCACATGCTCGGCCAGGTCGTGGCCGCGGGAGTCCCGCGCGAACAGGTCGCGAAGGCGCCGAAAGACTCTTCGCAGCCCGCCGAGTACACGGTGATCCCCAAGACCGGAGTCGCCGCGTTCACCGCGGAGCAGACCGCAGGCTTCGTGATCGGCGGCACCGCGTGGGACTTCAGCCACGAGGGGCGCATCCCCCGCGGCAGCCTCGACCTTCTGGTCATCGACGAGGCAGGGCAGTTCTCGCTCGCCTCGACGATCGCCGTCGCGCTCGCCGCGCCACGGCTGCTGCTGCTCGGCGATCCGCAGCAGCTGCCGCAGGTGAGCCAGGGCACGCACCCCGAGCCCGTCGACACCTCGGCGCTCGGCTGGGTTCTGGACGGCGCCGATGTCATTCCGCCGGAGTACGGCCGCTTTCTCGCGCGCACGTGGCGGATGCATCCCGCAGTCGCCGCCCCCGTGTCGCGCCTGTCCTACCGGGGAGAGCTGGAGTCGCATCCGTCGACGAAGCTGCGCGAGCTCGAAGGCGTCGCACGCGGGGTGCGGGCGGTCGCCGTGCGGCACCACGGCAACGCGACCCAATCGCCGGAAGAGGCATCCGTCGTCGTGGGCATCGTGCGCGACCTGCTGGGCAGGCCATGGCACGACACCGCAGGTGACGGTCAGGGCGGGCGGGTGCGGCTCGATCCGCGTCCGCTGTCGCAGAAGGACCTCATCGTGGTCACCCCGTACAACGCGCAGCAGGTCTGCGTCGAAGAGGCGCTCGCGGCTGCCGGATTCGGTGAGATCCCGGTAGGAACCGTCGACCGGTTCCAGGGGCAGGAGGCGGCGGTCGCGATCGTGTCGCTCGCGGCGTCGTCCGGGAGGGACGCACCGCGGGGCATCGAGTTCCTGCTGCTGCGCAATCGCCTGAACGTCGCCGTCTCACGCGCGAAGCACACGGCCTACCTCGTGTACTCGCCGGGGCTGCTCGACGATCTTCCGCGCACGCCCGAGGGCGTCGCCCGGCTCAGCGCGTTCGCCCGGCTCGTGGGCGAGGCGCATGTTCCGGTCACCGACGCGCCCGGCGCAGAGCCGCTCGCCACGGCGCCCGCGGTGTCGGTGGCGCGGTGACAGGCCGGGCCCGGCGCGGGCCTTGCGGCACCGGTTAGACTCGGCCCACCGAGGCAGGAGGCAGCCATGACCGACGCTCCCCGACAGTTCGAGATCGATCTTCCCCCTGAGCTCATCGGCGGCGCGTACGCAGACTTCGCCAACGTGTGGCACACGCAGACGGTGTTCGTCATGGACTTCGTCACGCTCGCCCAGCCGCCGCGCGACGACATCGATCCCGAGACAGGCGAGCACCGCACCGTGGTGCCCGCCAGAGTCGTGAGCCGCATCCGCATCCCGCCCGAGCAGGTGTTCGAGCTCGCCAAGGCGCTGACGCAGCAGCTCGAGTTCTGGGAACAGGAGACCGGCAGGCGCCCCGCCGCGCCGCCGCTCGGCTGACGCCCCCTATCGCCGCCATCGGGATGTGCGAAGAGCCGTCAATCCACGAGAGGGGCCGCAGCGCGACGTCGCAGCCTGGCCGAGCGCGCCCTGCGCACGCTGCGCCGCCCGTTCGGCACGGGGCGGGTGCCGCAGTTTCCTCACACCGTGCCGTACAGGCGATCTCCGGCGTCGCCGAGCCCCGGCACGATGTAGCCCTTCTCGTTGAGCCGCTCGTCCATCGCGCCGAGCACGAGGGTGACGTCCTTGTCGCCGACCTGGCGCTCGATCGCCTGCACGCCCTCGGGCGCCCCGAGGAGGCAGATCGCGGTGACGTCCTGCGCGCCGCGTCGGAACAGGAACTCGATCGCCGCGCCGAGCGACCCGCCGGTCGCGAGCATCGGGTCGAGCACGAAGCACTGCCGGTCGCTGAGGTCTTCGGGCAGGCGCTCGGCGTAGGTCGTCGGCTCGAGCGTCTCTTCGTTGCGGACCATGCCGAGGAACCCGACCTCGGCCGAGGGCAGCAGCTTCACCATGCCCTCGAGCATCCCGAGGCCCGCGCGCAGGATCGGAACGACGATCGGCCGCGGGTCGCTCAGCCGCACGCCCGTCGTCGTGGTCACCGGGGTGACGATCTCGACCGGCGAGACATGGACGCCGCGTGTCGCCTCATACGCCAGGAGCGTCACGAGCTCTTCGGTGAGCTGGCGGAACACGGGCGAAGGCGTCTCGCGATTGCGCAGAACCGTGAGCTTGTGCGTGATGAGCGGGTGGTCCGCGACGTGGATGCGCATACGCACAGGTTAGCGGCGAGCGCCGGGCGCCGTCGCTACGCTCGGGGTGTGGAGTTCGACGGGTCGGATGCGGCTGCGATGCGGCGCGCTCTCGCGCTCGCGTCCGACGCGGGGGCGGCCGGCGACGTGCCGGTCGGCGCGGTCGTGACCGATGCCTCGGGGGCGATCATCGGCGAAGGACGAAACCTTCGCGAGGTCACCCACGACCCCACGGCGCACGCCGAGGTCGTCGCGCTGCGGGAGGCCGCGGCATCCGCGGGCACGTGGAACCTCGAGGGGTGCACGCTCGTGGTCACGCTTGAGCCGTGCGTGATGTGCGCCGGGGCGGTGCTGCAGGCGCGAGTGTCCCGGCTCGTGTTCGGCGCGTGGGACGACAAGGCCGGGGCCGCGGGCTCGGTGTACGACGTGGTGCGCGACCGGCGCCTGCCGTACCGCGCCGAGGTCGTCGGGGGAGTGCGCGAGGCCGAGGCATCCGCCCTGCTGCGCGACTTCTTCGACGCGCGCCGCTGACCCTGCGGACGCGCCCGCGACGTCGTCGACCGCCGTCAGCGCGGCAGGTGCGGCAGCACCTCGGCACCGAGGAACTCGACGTGTTCGAGGTCCTGCAGGTCGAGCAGCTGGAAGTACACCCGTTCGATGCCGTGCGAGCGCAACACCTCGACGCGCTCGGCGATCTCGTCCGCGCCGCCGACGATGTTGACCCCGTCGCGCACCTGATCGAGCGTGCTGCCGATGCGTGCCGCGCGGCGCGCGACCTCGGTGTCGTCGGCGCCCGCAATGGTCGACATCGCGAGCGAGAGCTTGACGGATGCCGGGTCGCGGCCGATCCGCTCGCATGCCGCCCGCACGTTGTCGACGCGCTCGCGGATCTGGTGGTCCTCGGGGAAGCCGACGTTGTACTCGGTCGCGAACCGCGCGACGAGGTCGGGAGTGCGCCGCGGCCCGCTTCCGCCGATGATCAGCGGCACGGGACTCTGCACGGGCTTGGGCAGTGCCGGCGCGTCGTCGAGCCGGTAGTGCCCACCCGCGAAGGAGTAGCTCTCGCCCGGCGGGGTCGACCACAGCCCGGTCACGATCTCGAGCTGCTCTTCGAGCAGGTCGAACCGTTTGCGCGGGAACGGAATGCCGTACGCCTGGTGCTCACGCTCGAACCAGCCGGCCCCGAGCCCGAGCTCGACGCGGCCGCCCGACATCGCGTCGACCTGCGCGACCTGGATCGCGAGCACCGACGGGTGACGGAAGGTCACGGGCGAGACGAGGGTGCCGAGGCGGATGCCGGAGGTCTCGCGAGCGAGGCCGGCGAGGGTCGTCCAGGCGTCGGTGGGGCCAGGCAGGCCCTCACCTCGCCCGGACAGGTAGTGGTCCGACCGGAAGAAGCCGGTGAACCCGAGCCGCTCGGCCGCCTGCGCGTAGGCCAGCTGGTCGTCGTATGTGGCGCCGAGCTGCGGCTCGGTGAAGATGCAGTATTCCATGTGCCCCGGCGCCTCAGTCCGAGGCCTTGATCACGATCGAGTCGGTCGGCGGGTGCGGCTGATCGGGCCGGAACACGTCGGGTTCGAGGTAGATCACGCGCGCGGCTGGCACCGCGTCGCGCACTCGGTTCTCGATCGCGTCGATGTCGCGCGCGACATCGGACAGGGTGCGGTCCGTCGGGAAGCCGAGCTTTCCGGCGACGAGCAGTTCGTCGGGGCCGAGGTAGAGCGTCTTGAGGTGGATGATGCGCTCGGCCTCGGGCCCGGACTGGATCGCCTCGACGATGCGGTTGTGGTCGGTATCGGTGGCACCTTCGCCCACCAGCAGGCTCTTCGTCTCGATGCCGAGCACGATCGCCACGAGGATCAGCAGCGTGCCGATCATGAGCGTGCCGATCGCGTCGAAGAGGGCGTCGTGGGTGAGCGCGGTGAGTCCCACGCCGAGCAGAGCGAAGACCAGACCCGTGAGCGCGGCGACGTCTTCGAGCAGCACGACGGGCAGTTCGGGCGCCTTGGCGCGGCGGATGAACGACACCCACGACTGGCCCTTCGCACGGACGTGGTTGCTTTCGCGGACCGCCGTGCGCAGCGAGAACGACTCGAGCGCGATCGCGATCACCAGCACGACCAGCGGGATCCACACGTTCTCGAGCTTGTGCGGGTGGGTGATCTTCTCGACGCCCTCGTAGATCGAGAACAGCCCGCCCACCGAGAACAGGATGATCGAGACGACGAACGCGTACACGTAGCGCTCGCGTCCGTAGCCGAACGGATGCTCGCGGTCGGCGGCCCTGCGCGCCTGGCGGCCGCCCAGCAGCAGGAGCAACTGGTTGCCCGAGTCGGCGACCGAGTGGATCGCCTCGGCGAGCATCGAGGCCGAACCCGAGAAGAACCAGGCGGCGAACTTCGCCAGGGCGATGCCCAGGTTCGCCAGGAACGCCGCGATGATGGCCTTGCCGCCGCCGGATGCACTCATGGTCCGAGTCTACGGATTCCGCGACCGGGCCCACGCGCCCCCGACCGGTCTCAGTCCGACGAGCGCAGCACGATCTGCTCGGTCGGCGGCGCGGGGGATGCCGGCTGGCCCACGTAGCCGATGACCTCGAGCAGTGCCCGGCGGAACTCGATCGGACGCTCCAGGTGCGGCGTGTGGCCCGTGTCTTCCAGCGCCAGCTCTCGTGACTGGCCGCCCGCCGCCTCGTACGCGTCGAGCACGTCGCGCGTCTGCGTCACCATCGGCTGCACCGCAGCGACCTCGTCGCCGGGCCAGCCGGGCACGACCCCCATCGCCCCGAGATTGTTGAGGTCATAGAACGAGGAGTCCGAGACGATCACGTCCTTGAGGCCGTGCACCCAGAGGATCGGCGGCTTGTCGGCGAGGCCGACGATGCCTGACACGTCGAAGTACTTGGGAGCGAGCGTGTTGAGCACGCCGATCGTTCCCGCGGCGAAGCCCGGCCAGTTGTCGCTCGGCACGGAGTCGCCGGGGTAGTTGCCCTCGGCGGTCGAGGTGGAGTTGATCGACTGGACCCACACGTCCTCGTGGTCGGTCGCATACCCCTCGGCGACGTAATGCGCGCGGAAGACGTTCCGCGGCGAGACCGGTGCCTCGTCGCTCATGTCGTTCGCTTCCATCCGCGCCGCGAACTCGGCGTTGCCCGCGCCGCCGCCGACGCCCGCATCGTCGTCGGTGAGGCGTGAGCCGTCGCGCCGCGTGCCGCCGAAGCCGTACGGCGAGACGGGGGACTCGAGCGTGAGGCTCAGCACCGGGTGGTCCAGGGCGTACTGCATGATGACCCCCGCGCCCATCGACCACCCCACGAAGTGCGCGGTCGGGACGCCGAGCACCTCGAGCGTCGCGCGCACGTCGTCGCTGAAGTCGCGCACGCCCCGTGTCGCGTCGATCGGGGCGTGCTCGCTCGCCCCGTAGCCGCGCAGGTCGATCGCGATGACGCGCAGATCGGTCGGCAGGTCCTGCATGAGCTCCTGCCAGAACAGAGACGACGATCCGTTGCCGTGGATCAGCACGACGGTCTGCTCAGGGGGCGTCGTGGGGTCGTCGCCCTCTCGCTCCAGGAGCCCCACGGTCAGCCGAGGGGTCTGGACGCGTCGTTCGGTGATGCCGTCGAACAGGGTCATCGTGCGCTCCTCCATCGGGTCGCCGAGGGCGCCGCGGCCCCCTGCGCTCGACTATAGGCGCGCGGGTCGCGCATGTGAACGGCTTGCCGATGACGGATGCCTCGGCCGCGGCATCCGTAGGATTGCGGCATGACACACGACGCTGCGGCCCTCCCGCCGATCGCGATCCTCGGCGCCGGTTCGATGGGGGGCGCGATCCTGCAGGGGGTCGTTCGTTCGGGCCTGGCGGCCGGGGGAGTGACCGTCACCAATCGCACCGCCGCGAAGGCGGCGGCCGTGTCGGATCTGCCCGGGGTCGACAGCCTCGCCCTCGAGCAGCGCGCCGACGGCAACACGGTCGCCGCCTCGCGCGCCGAGGTCGTGCTCATCGGCGTGAAGCCGGTGATGGTCTCCGAACTGCTGCGCGAGATCGCACCCGCGCTGCGGCCGGGCACGATCGTCGTGAGCCTCGCGGCGGGCGTGACGATCGCGACCTTCGAGGGCATCCTCGGCGCTCAGATCCCCGTGGTGCGCTCGATGCCGAACACCCCGGCGCTCGTGGGCAAGGCCGTGACCGGCATCGCCGCCGGGGCGACGGCGAGTGCGAGCGACGTGTCGATCGTCCGTCGCCTCTTTCAGACGTGCGGGGCGGTGGTCGAGCTTCCCGAGTCGCAGATCGACGCGCTGTCGTCGATCTCGGGGTCAGGCCCGGCCTATGTGTTCCTGCTGATCGAAGAGCTCACGAAGGCCGCCCGCGGCAAAGGGTTCGCCGAGGCCGAGGCGCGGCTCCTGGCCGAGCAGACCTTCATCGGCGCGGCGGCGCTGCTCGAGGCATCCGGTGAGGGCCCGGCCGAGCTGCGCCGGCAGGTGACCAGCCCCAAGGGGACCACCGAGCGCGCCATCGCCGTGCTGCAGGCGGCGCACCTCGACCAGGTGTTCGCCGAGGCGACGGATGCCGCGCTCGCCCGCGCGCGCGAGCTCGCGGCGGGCGGGTAGTCGCCCGGCGACCCTCCCGCGATCTCGGCTCATCCTTGCGTCGACGGCTCAGAGTTCGAGCCGAAGACGCGAGGATGAGCCGACGAACGCGACCGGACCGCGTCAGCGGTCGAGCGAGGCGAACCGCTCGACGTCGCTGTTGGTGCCCGACACGATGATGAGGTCGTGGTTGGTCACCACGGTGTTCGCCTCGGCATAGCGGAACGGCTTGCCGGGGCTTTTCACGCCGACGACCGTCACGTTGTACTTCGTGCGCACGCCGGATTCGTTCAGGCCCACGCCGCGGATGAACTTCGGCGGGTACATCTTGGCGAGCACGAAGTCGTCGTCGAAGCGGATGAAGTCGAGCATGCGCCCCGACACCAGGTGCGCGACGCGCTCCCCGGCCTCGCGCTCGGGATAGATGACGTGGTTCGCGCCGACGCGCGCGAGGATCTTGCCGTGCGACTGCGAGACCGCCTTCGCCCAGATCTGCGGCACCTTGAGGTCGACGAGGTTGGCGGTGATGAGCACGGATGCCTCGATCGACGAGCCGACCGCCACGACCGCGACCTGGAAGTCCTGCGCACCGATCTGCTTCAGCGCGTCGATGTTGCGCGCGTCGGCCTGCACGGTGTGGGTGACACGCTCGGACCACTTCTGCACGAGCTCGAGGTTCTCGTCGATGGCGAGCACCTCGCGGCCGAGGCGATCCAGCTCACCCGAGCACGCGGCGCCGAAGCGCCCGAGTCCGATCACCAGCACGGGCGCGTCGCCGCGGATCTGCTCAACCAACGATCGGCCTTTCCACCGGCAGCGAGTACAGCTGCGAACGGGATGTCGCGGCCACAGCCGCGGCGAGAGTCACTGTACCAACGCGGCCCATGAAGATCGTCAGTGCCATGGCGTACACGGCCGGATCGGGCAGCTGCGCCGTCACGCCCGTCGACAGGCCCACCGTGCCGAACGCCGAGGTGACGTCGAACAGCACGTCGGCGACCGCCTCCTTGCTGATCTGGGCGATGACGATCGTCGAGACGGCGACGATCGTGGCCCCCCACGCCACGACAGACAGCGCGACGCGCTGCACGTCGCTCGGGATGCGCCGGCCGAAGGCCTGCACGGCGGGGCGGCCCTTCGCCTCGGAGAACACCGCGAGGGCGAGCACGGCGAGGGTGGTCACCTTGATGCCGCCTGCGGTCGAGGCCGACCCGCCGCCGACGAACATGAGCATCGATCCGACCACGAGGGACGACCCGTTGAGCTCGCCGATGTCGACGACGGCGAAGCCGCCGGAGCGCGTCATGGCCGAGATGAAGAAGGACTGGAACGTCGTGTCCCACGCGTTCATCGACCCGAAGGTCTTCGGGTTCCCGTACTCGAGTGCGAGGAACACGCCGGCGCCGACGAAGAACAGGAGCACCGTCGTGATGATCGTGAGCTTGGTGTGCAAGGGCCATTTGCGCACGTGCCAGTGGTGCTGCCACAGGGCGTAGATCACAGGGAAGCCGATGCTGCCGAGGAACACCCCGATCATGAGGATCGTGAGCAGCGCATAGTCGTCTGCGAACGGCGCGAGCCCGCCCGGGTTGGGGGTGAACCCGGTGTTGGTGAACGCCATCGCGGCGTAGAAGGGGGCCTCCCACAGCGCGTCGACCGGGTGGATGCCGGCCATGATCAGCGACGGGTACAGCGCCGCGGCGAGGATGATCTCGATGATGAGCGTCGACAGGGCCACCGTCCGCAGCAGCTGGCCGACCTCGCCCAGCCGCACGGTCTGACCCTCGTTGACGGGGCCGGCGTGGGCGCGCAGCGGGTTGGTGTCGCTGGCGGCGATGAGCTTCGCGCGAAGGCCCAGGCGCTTGGAGATCACCAGGCCCAGGATCGAGGCGAACGTGAGCACGCCGAGGCCGCCGACGTTGACGCCGATGAAGATGATGACCCGGCCGAAGGGCGAGAACGCGGTGGCGATGTCGATGGTCGACAGGCCCGTGACGCACACGGTCGACACCGCGGTGAACACGGCGTCCGCCAGCGGGATCGGCTCGCCCGTCGCCGACGAGGCGGGCAGCGACAGCAGCGCGGTGAACAGGAGGATGAGGATCGCGAAGATCGTCACGGCGAAACGGGCCGGCGACGAGGTCGTCGCGTCGCGGAGCGAGCTGAACCACGTGCGGGCGGTGCGGGGGATGCCGCGCATGCGCGACCCCGCCTGCTGCGTCGCCACGCGTCGCCCCCTCTTCGTCCTGCGCTCGCCCGGCATATCGGCTTCGTCCGAGACCTGAGTCATGGTACTCCGCGGGGCGCGCGGCTAGTCTGTCGACATGGCGGACATCTTCGACGTGATCGCGGACGGCACCCGGCGCGACATCTTGAAGCTGCTGCTGGATCGCTCCTCCGCCGGAGAAGACGGCACGAGCGTGTCGCACATCGTGCACGACCTGGGTGTCAGCCAGCCGACAGTTTCGAAGCACCTCAAGGTGCTGCGCGACGCGCACCTCGTGTCGGTGCGCGAAGAGGGCCAGCACCGCTATTACAGCCTGCTGACGGCTCCGCTGGATGAGATCGACGACTGGCTGGTGCCCTTCCTCGACATCGACGCCGCGGAGGCGGTCGCCGCGTCGTCCGCGGTGCTGCCCGAGTCGGCCGCGCATGCTGCCGACGTGGTGGGCCGCGCCGCGGCATCCGCGAAGCACGTTCTCGAAAGCGCGTTCAAGAAGCTGCCCGGCCGCTGAGGCCGCTCAGCGCCGCCCGGCCTTGTGGCGGAACACCCACGCGCCCCACGCGACGGCGACCGCGAGGATGCCCACGCACCACGCCAGCGCCCACCAGAGGTGATCGCCCACGGGGTGCCCCATCAGCAGCCCCCGGATCGTCTCGATGATCGGCGTCACGGGGAGCCATTCCGCGACGGGCCGCAGCCACTGGGGCATCGTGTCGATCGGCACGAAGGCACTGGACAGGTAGGGCAGGAACAGCAGGATGAACCCGAACCCGTTCGCGGCCTCGGGGCCGGAGGAGGCCAGCCCGATCGCGGCGAAGAGGTAGGTGATCGCAAGGATCCACAGGGCGATGATCGCCACCGCGCCCACCCACCCCCACGCATCGGCGGTCGGGCGGAAGCCGAGCAGCAGGGCGACCCCGATCACGATGCCCGTTGTGAGCAGGTTGCGTGCCAGGCTCGCCACGACGTGCCCGGTGAGCACGGCGCTGGCGCGCAGCGGCATCGTTCGGAACCGATCGATGATCCCCGCTTTCATGTCGCCGGCGACGTAGACCGCGGTTCCGGATGCCCCGAACCCGGCGCACACCAGGATGATGCCGGGCACGACGTAGTCGACGTAGTCGCCGGACGGGTCGAGCGCGCCTCCGAACACGAGAGTGAACACCAGCATCAGCAGGATCGGCAGCGCGATCGACATGACGAGCGCCTCGACGTCGCGGAACGAGTGCGTGAGGCTGCGCCGGACGAACACCGTCTCGGCGGTGAGGCCCGTGATGCGGGGACGGGGGAGGATCTGCGTGGTCATCGGGACTCCTGGAGGGCGGGTGCGGATGCCTCGGCCCGGCCCTGCGCCGAGCGGTCGGTGAGGTGCAGGAAGACGTCGTCGAGCGTCGGCCGGCGCAGCGACACCGTTCCGGCGGCGCCCGATTCGTCGAGCTCGTCGAGTGCGCGGCGCAGCCCCGGCACCGTCCCGTCGGTGGCGACCTCGCGCACGAGGTCGCCGTGGTCGTCGTGCAGCTCGACCGCGGCGCCGCCGATACGGGCCTTGAGCGCCGCGGCGGTGCCGACGGCGACCAGGTGCCCGTCGTCGAGCACGGCGATGCGGTCGGCGAGCTGGTCGGCCTCTTCGAGGTACTGCGTGGTGAGGAACACGGTGGTGCCCGACTGCGCGAGCGAGCGGATCACGTCCCACAGCTCCCTGCGGCTGCGCGTGTCCAGCCCTGTCGTCGGCTCGTCGAGGAACAGCACGGTCGGGGCGACGACGAAGCTGAGGGCCAGGTCGAGGCGCCGGCGCATGCCGCCTGAGTAGGTGCCGACGCGGCGAGTGGCGGCATCGGCCAGACCGAAGCGCAGCAGCAGCTCGCGCGCGCGCGCCTTCGCCGCCCGGGTCGTGAGGCCCGACAGCCGTGCGAGCATCACGAGGTTCTCGTGGCCGGTGAGCACGTCGTCGACCGCCGTCGACTGGCCGGTCAGGCTGATGCGGCGCTTGACCTCGTCGGACTGGGTGGCGACGTCGAAACCGGCGATCGTCGCGGTGCCGGCGTCGGGGCGCTGGAGCGTGGTGAGGATGTTGATGGTCGTGGTCTTGCCGGCGCCGTTGGGGCCGAGCAGGGCGAAGACCTCGCCGGGCGCGACGTCGAGGTCGAGCCCGGCGAGGACGACCTGTCGCCCGAAGGCCTTTCGCAGGCCGCGGGTCGAGATCGCCGGGGGCGTGGGGGAGTTCATGCGGGGCATCCCTTCTGCTGACTGTCGGTCAAGAAACTGTGTACGTAAGTAACTGTTTATGAGAGTAACACACTGTTTATTACATAAACAGTCCTAGACTGTCGCTATGACGGACACCGCGGACCCGGACCTTCCTCGAGGCATCGCGCTCGCGTGGGGCATCGCTGCCGACCCGCAGCGCGGCCCCAAGCGAGAGATGAGCGTCGAGCGCATCGTCGAGGCCGCCGTGGACATCGCCGATGCCGAGGGGCTGGGGGCAGTCTCGATGGCCGCGGTCGCCGCTCGCCTCGGGTACACGCCGATGTCGCTGTACCGCTACGTGAGCGCCAAGGACGACCTCATGCTGCTCATGCAGGAGGAGGCCACCGGCGTGCCGTCCGCCGAGATCGGCGCGACGGGCCGGTGGCGAGAGCGGCTCGAGGCCATCTATCGCGAGCAGCTCCAGCAGTACCTGCGCCACCCGTGGGTGCTGGAGATCCCCATCTCGGGCGTGCCGGCGACCCCGAACAGCGCGGCATGGATGGAGGCGGGCCTGGCCGCCCTCGACGAGACCGGCCTGTCGCACCAGGACCGCCTCGCGGTGATGCTGATCGTGACGGGCTCGGCGCACTGGGCGGGAACGATCATCGCCGGCTACCTGCGCCTGCAGCGCGAGCGCGGGGTCGACGAGATCGCGATCACGCAGTCCGAGGACGCGCTGTTTCGTGCGCTCATCACAGCGGACGCCTACCCGCACCTGCGTGCGGCGATCGAGGCGGGCGTGTTCCTCGACGACTCGGACGCGTTCGGCTTCGGGCTGGAGCGGGCGCTGGACGGCGTGGCGGACTACATCGCCGCCGTGCAGGCCGGCGCGGCTCCGCCCACGCCGGCGTGGCAGGGGCTCGACGACGCAGACATCGCCGACGACAAGCGCTTCCGCGAGGCGCGCAAGGCGGTGCGCGACGCCGAGAAGGCGCTGCGCGACGCGCGCAAGGTCGAACGGCAGGCCGCGCGCGAGGCGCGCGAGCGCCGGCGCTGACCCTCCCGCGGCGATCACATCGGCAACAGCCGTTTACACGCGTCGCGTGCGGCCCTAGAATCCTGGTCAGTACACCGATCCGTGGGGGAGGGGTGGAAGGAGGGGCGATGGCCGAGTTGCCGGACGTGCGGTTTCTCACGGTTGCCGAAGTCGCTGACCTCATGCGCGTCTCGAAGATGACCGTGTACCGCCTCGTGCATGCCGGGGAGCTTCCCGCCGTGCGCTTCGGCCACAGCTACCGGGTGCCCGAGTCGGCCGTGAGCGACCTCCTGCAACGGCCGGTCTTCGACGTCGGCTAGACTGTTACGAGGCATTTTTTCGTAACTGCCCGTTCCCGGGTGCGGCACGGCCGCGTCCAGACCCCGACATAGTGAGGTTTTCCGTGGGTTCTGTCATCAAGAAGCGCCGCAAGCGCATGGCGAAGAAGAAGCACCGCAAGCTGCTTCGCAAGACTCGCCACCAGCGCCGCAACAAGAAGTAACGCGGCATCGACACCAAGCGCCCCCACAGAATCTGCGTCCGATAATCGGTTTCAGAGTCTGTCGCCGGGGGCGCTTCGTGTCGCCGGGCTCGGATCGTCGGGCTCGGGTCGCAAGGCCCCCTGAGAAAGGTCAGCAGTGAAGTCGATCACCGTCCAGCAGCTTCGCGAGCGCGAAGGCGTTCCTCTCATCGACGTGCGCGAGCCGCACGAATACGCCGACGGGCACGTTCCCGGCGCGGTGAACCTGCCGATGTCGACGATCGGCGACAACCTCGACCAGCTGCCCGACAGCGCGTTCGACGTGATCTGCCAGGTCGGCGGGCGCTCTGGCCGCGTCGTGCAGGCGCTCGAGGCGCGAGGCTACGACGCCACCAACGTCGACGGCGGCACGGGCGAGTGGATCGCCCTGGGGTTCCCCGTCGAGCGCTGAGCACTCCGTGACGACCCTCACGCTGATCGGCAAGCCCGACTGCCACCTGTGCGACGTCGCGCGCGAAGTCGTCGAGACGGTCGTCGCCGACCTGCCCGAGGGCGCGGTCGACGTCGAAGAACGCTCGATCCTCGACGATCCCGCCCTCTACGCGCGGTGGTGGGAGAAGATCCCGGTCGTCCTCATCGACGGCCGCCTGCACGGGCACTGGCGCGTGTCGGCCGACCGGCTGCGCACCGCGCTCGCCGACGCAGGCTGAGCCCGCGGCTACCGCTCGACTTCGACGACCTCGGCGCCGGGCGCGTTCGTCTTGACCGACTCGATTCCGTTGAGCGCGCTCGCCTTCGACGAGTAGCCCTGGCTGGTCGCGATCACCTGGCCGTTTCCCGCCTTCAGGTTGAACCGGTACTCACCGGCCTTGTCGGTCCACAGTTCGAATGTCCCCGCCATCGCGGTGCCCCCTTCGATGAGCGGCTGCGACCGCGGTGGTCGCCGCCGGGCTCCGTCGCCACCTGAACGTTAGCGAGTGCGCGCGGGCCGCGGTAGGGGGGCGGATGCCTCGGCCGCGGCATCCGTCGACGTCACCGCGCCATCAGCCGACCAGCGCCCGCCCCAGCGCCTCGAGCTCGGCGTCGCTCAAACCGCCGGAGCGCAGGTAGGCGGCGGATCCGCCGTGCTCGGCATCCACCCAGGCCAGCGCCTTCTCGATCGCCTCGGGCGGCGTGCCCGTCGCGAGTTCGACGACCTGCGGAGTCAGCTCGATGCCGAGCTGGCGGATGCCCGCCTGGATGCGCTCGGCCCACTCGCCTGCGAGGTTTCCCGCGCTGGAGGCGTAGTCGGCGACGATCGCCTCGCGGTCTGCGCCGACGGCGTCCAGCAGCAGCGCGACCGACACGCCCGTGCGGTCTTTGCCTGCGGTGCAGTGTACGAGCACGGCGCTCGGCTGGTCGGGCGTCGCGGACGCCACGAGCCGCCCGACCTCGGCGAAGGCGGGCGCTGCGTTGTGCAGCATCGCGAGGTAGAGGTCGCTGAGCGCCGGGATCGCCGTGAGGATCCGGCTGAGATGCTCAAGGTCGATGACACCGTCGCGCACGATCGCCGCCATGCCGGGCAGAGCCCCTTCGAGCACCTCGAGCCGCACCATGCGGATCGGGCGCGTGGTCGGCAGCACGTCGGGCGCCCCGCGCCGCTCGAGCTCGGTGCGGAAGTCGACCACGACCCCGATGGGCGAGGCGGCGAGCTCGTCGATCCCCCGCGCGGTGAGCGCTGCCGGAGCCTCTGAGCGGAACAGCACGTTCTCACGCGTCGTGCCGCCGGAGGTCAGCGGCATGCCGCCGGTGTCGCGGAAGTTGACGAGTCCCTCGATCTGCATGGCGTCAGTCTAGGGACGCCATGCGGCGCCCACCGGTGGTGCCCGTCGCGCCCGCCTCTACGGCGCGAGCCGCGTCGGCCCGCGGAACAGGTACGTGACCTCGCGGATCGAGTCCTGCCCGAGCAGCAGCATCAGCACACGTGCGAGCCCCATGCCGAACCCGCCGTGGGGCGGGGCGCCATAGCGGAAGAAGTCGAAGTAGAAGTCGAGGTGCTCGGGCTCCAGGCCCTTCTCGCGGGCCTGCTCGATGAGCACGTCGACACGGTGCTCGCGCTGGGCGCCGGTGGTGATCTCGACGCCCTTGAACAGCAGGTCGTACGACTTCGTCAGCCCGGTCTCGTCGTCACGCATGTGATAGAAAGCGCGGATCTCGGGGTGGTAGTCGGTGATGAACACGAACTGGTGGCCGAAGGTCTCTTGCACGTAGGCCGAGATCTGGCGTTCACCCTCGGGGTCGAGGTCGCCGTCGGTGCGGGGGATCTCGTAGCCGCGTTCGGCGACGATGCGGCGCGCCTCGGCAAGCGGAATGCGCGGGAACGGGATCGCGGGCACCTGCACCTCGATGCCGAAGAGCTCCTCGATCTCGGCGCCGTGCTTCTCTTTCACTGCGGCGATCGCCGTCTGAAGCAGCTCCTCCTGCATCGCGGCGACGTCTTCGTGCGAGTCGATCCAGCTGATCTCGGCGTCGACCGACGTGAACTCGGTGGCGTGGCGCGACGTGAACGACGGGTCGGCGCGGAAGGCCGGCGCGATCTCGAAGATCTTGCCGAAGCCGGCGACCTGCGCCATCTGCTTGAAGAACTGCGGCGACTGGGCGAGGTAGGCCGTCTGGTCGCCGAAGTACTCGAGCGAGAACAGCTCGGCATTGGACTCGGATGCCGACGCCATGAGCTTCGGCGAATGCACCTCGATGTAGTCGCGCTCGATCCAGTACGAGCGCATCGCGTGCTCGAGGGTCGTCTGCACGCGGAAGATCAGGTTGTTGCGGCGCTGACGAAGGTCGAGAAAGCGCCAGTCCATGCGCTTGTCGAGGCCGCTGTCGGCGGCGATGGGCGTCTCAGGAAGGGCCGCGGCGGAGATCTCGAGCGTCGCGATCTTGATCTCGACGCCGCCGAGCTTGACGCGCTCGTCGTGCTTGAGGTCGCCGCGCACCGTGAGGAACGTGCCCGAGGCGAGGTTCGAGATGGTGTCGGTGAGGGCGAGGGCCGAGGCATCCTGCTCGGTGCCGTCTTCAGCCGGACGCGTGGCCGGGTTCACCAACTGCACCGCGCCGGTCTCGTCGCGAAGGATGACGAACTGCACCTTCTTCTGATCGCGGACCGTCTCGACCCACCCTGAGACGGTGACGGGGCCGTCTTGGCGGGCCTGCAGCTGGTTGACGAGAACGCGTTCACTCACGGGAGACAAGTCTACGTGGCAGGATGCCTCGGCCCGCCGTCCGGCGCTCATCGGCGCACCGTCGACGATTGACGGGACTTGCGCCAGAGAACATACTTGCCATGTGGAAAGTGAATCTCTGACCGGCTCCGCCGCACTCGACACGGTGCGCTCGGTGCGCGAGCGCGCGGGAGGAATGCCACGGCCTTTCGCGTGGCTGCTGCTGTGGGGTGCTGTGCTGATCAGCGCGTACCTCGGGGTGTGGCTGTTCATCAGCGCGGTCGGCCCGTCGTCGACCTGGGTCACCATCAGCCTGCTGCTGCCGACCGTCCTGCTGTACTCGTTGCTCGTGCAGGGGGCCCGCGAGCGGTTCGGCAGCCGCCTGCGCTTCCGGCGCACGACCGTGGCGGTGGCCGTCGCTGCGATCGTGCTCGTCTTCTTCGGCCTCGGCGGCATCTCCCTGTTCGGCGGCGGTTACCCGTGGTGGATCGCACCGCTGTTCACCGGGATCGCGCTGGTGATCCTCGGTGCGAAGCCTGCACTCCTGCTGCTGCGCCATCGAACGTGCGAGGGGAGCGGCGACCCATGGCGGTCGAGTCCGCTCGGCCTGCCGGCGAAGGTTCTGACCTCGGCGTTCGGCTGCTTCTTCGGCCTCTCGGTCGGGCTCGGCGGCGCCCCCATCGCGCAATGGGCTCTGACGATGGCGGGCCTGCTCCTCTTCGTCGTGGCGGCGTCCGCGCCGCGCGCGCGTTGGGGTATCGCCCGCGCGGGGTACGAGTGGGGGCGACTCCATTGGATCGCCTTCGGCGTGACAGTGGCGGCCGTCTATGCGGTCGCGATCGTGGGGTCGGTCGCGCCGTCGCCGCCGGTCGCCGTCTCGATCGCGTGCGGCATCCTGATCGCGATCCCGCTCATCGTCGCCGCCCTCCTTCCCCGTCCTCACTGATGGCACATCCCCGGCACGAGCTCGATGAGGCGTTCCTCACCCCTGTACGCCTCTCGCTGATGGCGGCACTCGTCGGCGACGTCGAACTCGACTTCGCCACACTGCGCGATCTGATCGAGGCCGACGACTCCGCGCTCAGCAAGGCGATCACGCACCTCGAGCGCCTCGGCTACGTGACGGTGACCAAGGGGTTCGTCACCAACCGTCCGCGCACGTGGGTCGCATCCACGGCGAAGGGGCGTCGCGCCCTGGGCCGCCACGTGCGTGCACTGCGCGCCATCACTGAGTCCGGGCGCGCCGCGGGGTCCGCCGGCACTATGCCGTCATGACCGCGCCGGGGCAGACCGGCCGCCACCCCTGCGGTTCACGGGTGTGCGGCGAAGAGCTCATCGTGCGGGGAGCGTGGGCTGTTCGGAATCGTCGTACTCAGCGGCATCCGGAATATCCAGACAAGTGATTGCCGGACGCGGGTCGAAGGTTCCCGGTCGGCGAGCATAATGACTACGTGGTACGTGGCTGGGGTCACGGCCACACCTGTTTTCGAGGTTGCGTGCCATCCCGAGGGCACTCGGCCAATGGGGTGGCGCGGCGTCTTCGTGTCGGTGCGTCGTGCGACCGGCTTGGGCCGCCGACGTCGCTCTCACAGAGTGTCGGTGTCCGGGAGCAACGCGGACCCGATACGCATGTGCGGCGCGTAGGCCGAAGCGCGTCGCTCGCACTTGGTTGAGCGGCATCTGGGGCATTGGGGAGTAGTGGGATGACTGTCGTGCAGACACGATCGAGGGTTGCTGAACGCTCGCTCGTCGGGGGATTGGGCGCGTTGGCGTTGGCGTTGGTGTTGGCGGGCTGCTCAGGGGGCGGCGGCGACGCGCAGTCTGACGCCGACCCCATCGACGTTCTGCAAGGGACATGGACTTGCGTTCAGGAGGCTGACCCAGGATCAGGCGCCGCATCCGAGTGGATCTTCACCGTGACCGACAACGGAATCACGATCGAGAATCCCGGCTCCGACATGGTGGCGGAGGAGTCGTACGAACTGAGTGGCACCGTTCTGACCCTCACCGACGTTGACGTCGATGGGGGGCGGTTGCAGGCAGGCTACGAGGATCCTGCTACTGCGGACCTCCCCACCGCTGTTCCTGCGGACGGCGAGAGCTTCACCACTGCGATCTCGCTTCCCAGTGGTGACGAGTGGGGACTGTCGGTCACTCGCGCGGGCGAGACCTACGTCATCAGGGTCGCTGAGCCGCAGGATGAAGTCTGGACCTGCGCCGCGGGCGACCAAGCGCCGACGCCGACAACCGACGCCCACTCCGAACAGCCCGAAGAACCCACGCAAGCCCCGTCGACGGCAGCCGACCTGTCAACGCCTATCGGATGGTGCCAGGCCGCGTTGTCAGACTCGGGCGTTCTCGACCTGTTGAGCGGGGCCGATGTCCGCGGGTCGGCTTTCATCTCCAACGCGGGGGCCGAACAGCTCGGATGGAGCTGGGACTGCACTTACAACTCCGCGGGAGTGGGCGGCGCGGCATCGGCGAACTTCGCACCCGCTGCTTGGGGAGACCCCGCGGAAGCGATCGACGACGTTCTCTCGCCCGATAATCCACTGTTCGCCTCGGAATCCAAGACCTGGAACGGGTCTCAGCCGGGTGCGGTCACCTACGGCACTCCGACGATGGGCGCGCTCACGCTGACGGGGGTGGCGCAGGTCACCGCCTCCGACGGCAGTCTCGGCACTCTGTCGCTGTCGATCTACTTCGGGGACGGCACGTCAGAGACGGTAGTGCCGACGGCGATCGCCGCGATGGAGGCGTACTTCGGGTTCGCGCAGACGAATCCGCCCTTCCCGACGACGGACGGCCCGGCACACTCCGGGTAGCGGTCGAGGTCGAGGCGATTGCGCAGCCGGCCAGACGGTGGAGTTCGAGATCACCTTCGATGCCTGGTCTGGGCCGAACCGTCTCGTGCTGCGCCGCCACCCCGCCCCTAGACTGACCCCGTGCCAGCCGATCGACTTCACCTCGTGCGTCACGGGGAGGTCCACAACCCGGGCCGCGTGCTGTACGGGCGGCTTCCCGGCTTCTCTCTGAGTGCGGATGGGCGTCATATGGCGCGGTCCGCGGCCGACTACATCCACTCCCTGCAGCGCCCCATCGCGGCGCTCATCTGCTCGCCGCTGCAGCGCACGCAGGAGTCTGCCGAGCCGTTCACGCACCTGTTCGGCATCGAGCCCGTGATCGACGAGCGGGTCATCGAGCCCACCAACGTCTTCGAGGGCCGGCGCATGGTGCGGGCGCTTCTGAACCCCTGGAACTGGCGTCACCTGCGAAAGCCGGCGCTGCCGAGCTGGGGCGAGCCGTATCTCGACGTCGTCGCGCGCATGAACCAGGCGATGACACAGGCGTGGGATGCCGCGGACGGCGGCGACGTCGTCATCGTGTCGCATCAGCTGCCGATCTGGATCACCCACCTCGCCGTCGCCGGCGAGCCCCTGCGTCACGACCCGCGCTCCCGCCGCTGCGCGCTGTCGAGCGTCACGAGCTTCGAGAGGGCCGGCGGAAAATGGACCGAGGTCGCCTACGCCGAGCCCGCGTCGACGGCCGGCGCCGTCGACGTCGGCGCGGTCTGACACGCCGCGGCCCCGGTGCTCAGCCGGCTTCCAGCCGGCGCACAGAAGACGCCCACGTAAACTTGGGCGCGTGCCTGCTCTTCGCTGCCTCACCACGCGCGCCGCGGCATCGGTCATTGTCGCCCTCGGGCTGACTGCGGGACTTGCGGCATGCGCGAACGACCCGCTCGCCGACCAGTACCGTTCGGGCGACAACAAGGGGTACATCGCGGGCGACTCGCGGTGGCAGGAGATCCCGACCGGCCAGCGCGGTGAGCCCGTCCAGTTCGAGGGCACGCTCGAGACCGGGGATGACGTGTCGAGCGCGGACTACGTGGGCGACGTGCTCGTGGTGAACTTCTGGTACGCCGCGTGCGGGCCGTGCCGAGCTGAGGCCGAAGACCTCGAGACCGCATACGGCGAGCTCGAGGGCGACGGGGTGTCGTTCCTCGGCATCAACACGAGCGACTCGCCCGAGGCGGCATCCGCATTCGCCGACACGTGGGGCGTCACCTACCACTCTGTGATGGCCGCCGACGACGGCGCCGTCAAGCTCGCGTTCGCCGACAAGACGCCGATCCAGGCGACGCCGACCACCCTCGTGCTCGACCGCGAGGGCCGCGTCGCCGCCCGCATCATCGGCGAGCTGCAAGAGGCCTCGATCCTCACCTCGATCGTGCGCACCGTGCTGGAGGAGCAGTGAACCCCGGCGCGCTCGTCGCCGACGGCGTGCTGTGGATCGCCCTTCCGGTCGCGATGCTGGCGGGACTCGTCTCGTTCCTGTCTCCGTGCGTGCTGCCGCTCGTGCCGGGGTACCTCGGGTTCATCGGCGGGGCGGTGACCGGCGGCGCGGGCCGCACCGACCGCAGGGTGCCGCGGCGAGATCAGGACGAGGCCGCCGATCCGGGCCTGCTCTCGGCGCAGTCTCCTGTCCCGGCGACAGCGACGGCTTCGGCGACGGATGCCCCCACCCGCAGCCGCCTGCTGCTGGGCGTGCTGCTGTTCATCGCCGGCTTCACCGTCGTGTTCATCGCGGTCAACGTGCTCGGCGGGGTCGCCGGGCGCTTCTTCGTCGAGTACGCCGACCTCATCACGAGGGTCATGGGCGTCGTCGTCGTCCTCCTCGGCCTGGTCTTCGTGGGGGTGTTCGGCATCGCCCAGCGCACGGTCCGCCCCGAGCTGCAGGGCAGCCTGGGTCTGATCGGCGCGCCGCTGCTGGGCCTGGCGATGGGCATCGGCTGGACGCCCTGCATCGGCCCGACGCTCACCGCGATCTTCTCGGTGTCGTGGAACCTCGGCGACCCGTGGCGGGCGGCCCTCCTCGGCCTCGCGTACTCGCTGGGCCTCGGCATCCCCTTCGTCCTGCTCGCCCTCGGCTTCGGGTGGGCGACCCGCTCGGTCGCGTTCCTGCGCCGCCACATCAGAGTCGTGAACCTCATCGGCGGCGGACTGCTGATCCTGCTCGGCGTGCTGATGGTGACAGGCGTCTGGTCGACCCTCATGGCGCAGCTGCAGGGGGTGGTGCAGAGTGTCCCACTCCCGCTCTGACAAGTCGGCCGACCCGCTGCGTCCCGATGACTTCGCCGGCGAGAAGGCGCATGCCGCGGGCACCGGATCGTGTGCCGCCGAAGGCGGCGTTTCGAGAGCATCCGACTCTGCGAACGACGACATCACCCAGCCCGCGCTCGGCTTCGTCGGGTGGCTGCGGTGGGGCTGGCGCCAGCTCACCTCGATGCGCACCGCGCTCGTGCTGCTGCTGCTGCTGGCGATCGCCGCGATCCCGGGATCGATCGTGCCGCAGCGCAGCGCCGACCCGAACGGCGTCACGCAGTACTTCACCGACAACCCCGATCTCGCGCCGGTCCTCGACAACCTGAGCCTGTTCGACGTGTACACGTCGCCGTGGTTCTCGGCGATCTACATCCTGCTGTTCGTGTCGCTGATCGGATGCGTCATCCCGCGCACGAAGCACCACTTCAAGGCTTTGCGCGCACAGCCTCCGCGCACGCCGGCGCGGCTGGGGCGCCTCGACGACCACCGCGAGGCGATCGTCGAACTGGCCCCCGGCGCCGACGCCGCGGCGACCGCCGAGACGGCGATGGCGCTCGCCGGGGAGCAGCTGCGCAAGGCCGGCTACCGCGTCGAGCGCTACGACGCGCGCGGGACGCTGTCGGTCTCGGCCGAGCGCGGCTACGCGCGCGAGACAGGCAACCTCGTCTTCCACACGTCGCTCATCGGCGTGCTTCTCGCGGTGGGCATCGGCGGCGGCTTCACCTATACCGGGCAGAGCGTGATCATCGAGGGGCGCACGTTCGTCAACACGATGCTCGACTACTCCTCGTTCAACCCCGGGCGCTTCGTGAACGGGGACGGCCTCACCCCTTACGCGCTGACCCTCGACGAGTTCTCGGTGTCGTACGTCGCGCCGGGTGTGAAGGGGTCGGGTCAGGCCGGCGACTTCGTCGCGCACGTGACGACGCAGTTCCCGGGCGAGGAGCCCGCCGACGGCGAGGTGCGCGTCAACCACCCGCTGAACGTCGCAGGCGACAACGTGTACCTCATGGGCAACGGCTACGCCCCCACGATCACGGTGCGAAACGCCGACGGCGAGGTCGTGTACTCCGAGTCGGTGCCGTTCCTGCCGCAGGACGCCAACATGACCTCGCTCGGGGTCGTGAAGGTCACCGACGGGATGCCGCAGCAGCTCGGTCTGGTCGGCTTCTTCTATCCGACCGCACAGGAGCTGACCACCGGCGCGTTCACCTCGACCTACCCCGACCTCGTCTACCCGATGATCACGCTCGACGTGTACGCGGGCGACCTCGGCATCGACGACGGAACCCCGCGCTCAGTGTACACGCTCGACCCGACCGGCATGGAGCAGCTCACCGGCCGCGCGATCGGCGTCGACTCGATCGAGCTGCTGCCCGGCCAGACCGCCGACCTGCCGAACGGCCTCGGCACGATCACGTTCGAGAACGAGTCGCCCGCAGGCGCGCAGGACCTGTCCGAGTCGGTGAAGCGCTTCGTCTCGTTGTCGGTCCACCGCGACGTCGGGGCGCCCTGGGTGCTCGCGTTCGCCGTGCTCGCGGTGCTGGGGCTGCTGTCGGCGCTGTTCGTGCCGCGTCGCCGCATGTGGGTCAAGGCGACGCCCGACGGCCACACGCTGCGCCTCGAGTACGCCGGACTCGCCCGCGGCGAGGACCCGACGCTCGCCGCCGCCGTCGACCAGGTCGCGCAGAGGCACGGCGACGCACTCGAGACCGCGCTTCGCGCCCACGCGAAGTCGGCCGCATCCGAATCGACCCCGAAGTAGAATGGCCGCCATGCCCGCAACCGAAACGCTGTCGCTCGATGAGGTGTCGGTGCTGCTCGTGTGGACCGCCATCGCGATCTACGCTCTGGCGTTCATCGCGTACGCGATCGACCTGTCGCGGCGCTCGGCGGTGTCGATCGAACAGAAGGATGCCGCCCGCGAGCTCGTCGGCGCCGGCTATGTCTCTGCCGCGGTTGCCGGGCGCGAGACGATCGGGCAGGTGCGCGCCGCCGAAGCGGCCGCGCAGGCGCGGCTCGAAGCCGCCCCGGCGCAGCGGACGCGCTATCTGTGGGCGCGCATCGCGACCTCCCTCACGGTGCTCGCGTTCCTCTTCCACCTCGCAGGCGACCTCACGCGCGGCATCGCCTCCGGGCGGGTGCCGTGGTCGAACATGTACGAGTTCGCCCTCACCGGCACCTTGCTCATCGTCGCGGTGTATCTCGTGACCCTCTTCAAGTACGACCTGCGATTCCTGGGCGTGCTCATCACGGGGCTGGTCGTGCTGCTCCTCGGCGGCACGCTCGTGGGCGGTCTCTACGTCGAGATCGTGCCGCTGGCCGATCCGCTGAAGAGCGTATGGCTCGTCATCCACGTGTTCGTCGCGTCGCTCGCAACAGCCCTGTTCGCCCTCGCGTTCGGCCTGTCGGTGCTGCAGCTCATGCAGGCGCGGCGCGAGCGCAAGGTCGCGCTGGCCGAGTCAACGGATGCCGCGGCGGTCGAGGCATCCGTCAAGCCGGTCAAGACCGGCCCCGGCTTCCTGCGCACCCTGCCGAGCGCCGACGCGCTCGAGTCCCTCGCGTACCGCTTCGCGATCATCGGCTTCATCTTCTGGACCTTCACGCTCATCGCCGGGTCGATCTGGGCCAACGACGCGTGGGGCCGCTACTGGGGCTTCGACACGAAGGAAGTGTGGACCTTCGTGATCTGGGTGCTGTACGCCGGCTACATCCACGCGCGTGCGACACGCGGCTGGCGCGGCTCGCGCTCGGCATGGCTGTCGATCATCGGATTCACCGCGGTCATCTTCAACTTCACGATCGTGAACCTGTTCTTCAAGGGGCTGCACGTCTACAGCGGCCTGAGCTGACGGCGAGCCGAGGCCGCGGCATCCGTTGTCTAGACTGGAACCATGCCCGCAGCCCCCAAACTCGCCTCTTTTCCGGCGATCCGCGGAGCCCTGAAGTTCTACCAGGTCTGCTCGATCATCACCGGCACGATGCTGCTCCTTCTGGTCGCCGAGATGATCGTCAAGTACGGATTCGGCTACGAACTGTTCGCCGGAGGTTCGGGCGGGTTCCTGTGGTTCGCCCCCGTCGTCGAGGGCCCGAGCGGCAGCGAGTCGACCGGCGACGGTCTCAACCTGTCGCTGGGCATCCTGATCGCCCACGGCTGGTTCTACGTGGTGTACCTGTTCGCGTGCTTCCGGGTGTGGAGCCTCATGCGCTGGCCGTTCCCGCGGTTTCTGCTGCTGGCGTCGGGCGGCATCGTGCCGCTGCTGTCGTTCTTTCTCGAGGTGCGCGTCGCGCGCGACGTGAAGCGCTACCTCGCCGAGCGCGAGGCGCCCGCGGACACCCTGGCCGAGCACTCCAGCCTCACCACCACCCTCGACATCGAAGGCACGAAGTGACCGAGCAGACCGAGACTTCCCCCGAGCCGGCGGCAGCCACCCAGCAGCGACCCGTCCTGGTCGTCGACTTCGGCGCGCAGTACGCGCAGCTGATCGCGCGGCGTGTGCGCGAGGCCGGGGTCTACAGCGAGATCGTCCCGCACACCGCCACCGCCGCCGACATCGCGGCGAAGAACCCGGTCGGCATCATCCTCTCGGGCGGCCCCTCGTCGGTGTACGAAGAGGGAGCGCCGCGACTCGACGCGGGCGTGTTCGACCTCGATGTGCCGACCCTCGGCATCTGCTACGGCTTCCAGGTGATGGCCCAGACCCTCGGCGGCGAGGTCGCGAACACGGGCCTGCGCGAGTACGGGGCGACGGATGCCGCGGTCACGGGCGACGGCGGGGTGCTCCTTGCCGGCCAGCCCGTCGCGCAGAACGTGTGGATGAGCCACGGAGACCAGGTCGCGCGTGCTCCCGAGGGCTTCGACGTGCTCGCGTCCACTTCGGCGACGCCGGTGGCCGCATTCGGGAACGACGAGCGGCGCCTCTACGGCGTGCAGTGGCATCCCGAGGTCAAGCACTCGGACTACGGGCAGCGGGTCATCGAGAACTTCCTGCACCGGGCCGCGGGGCTTCCCGCCGACTGGAACAGCGGCAACGTCATCGCCGAGCAGGTCGATCGCATCCGCGCCCAGATCGGGAGCGGCCGGGTGATCTGCGGACTGTCGGGCGGCGTGGACTCCGCCGTTGCGGCAGCGCTCGTGCACAAGGCCGTGGGCGACCAGCTCGTGTGCATCTTCGTCGACCACGGACTGCTGCGAAAGAACGAGCGCGAGCAGGTCGAGCAGGACTACGTCGCCTCGACCGGCGTGCGGCTGGTCACCGTCGACGCGCGCGAGCAGTTCCTCACCGCGCTCGCCGGCGTCAGCGACCCCGAGCAGAAGCGCAAGATCATCGGCCGCGAGTTCATCCGCACATTCGAGGCGGCCGAGAAGCAGCTGGTCGCCGAGGCCGAGGCCGACGGCGAGCCGATCCGCTTTCTCGTGCAGGGCACGCTGTACCCCGACGTGGTCGAGTCCGGCGGCGGCACGGGCACCGCGAACATCAAGTCGCACCACAACGTCGGGGGGCTTCCCGAAGACCTGCAGTTCGAGCTCGTCGAGCCGCTGCGCACGCTCTTCAAGGACGAGGTCCGCGCGATCGGTCGCGAGCTGGGGCTTCCCGAGGTGATCGTTGGCCGCCAGCCGTTTCCGGGCCCCGGCCTCGGCATCCGGATCGTGGGCGAGGTCACCGCTGACCGCCTCGAGATTCTGCGCGACGCCGACGCCATCGCCCGCGAGGAGCTGACCCGGGCGGGACTGGACGGCGAGATCTGGCAGTGCCCGGTGGTGCTGCTGGCCGATGTGCGCTCGGTGGGCGTGCAGGGCGACGGCCGCACCTACGGCCACCCCATCGTGCTGCGCCCGGTCTCTTCGGAGGACGCCATGACCGCGGACTGGACGCGCCTGCCGTACGACGTGCTGTCGAAGATCTCCAACCGCATCACCAACGAGGTCCGCGACATCAATCGGGTCGTGCTCGATGTCACCTCGAAGCCCCCGGGGACCATCGAGTGGGAGTGACGCCGAGGCGCCGGCTGCGTGCCCGGGCCGCTGAGCGGGCATGATGGACGCGTGACCGAGCGGTACATCAGACCCACCCGCGCCGACGGCGTGTTCAACGGCTTCGTCGGGTTCCTGACACGCATCGGCCTGCCCCTCGCGGGCAGCCGCGTCCTCGCGGTGCGCGGGCGCACCAGCGGCCAGTGGCGCACGACCCCGGTGAACCCGCTGCGTGTGAACGGCGTGCGCTATCTCGTGGCGCCCCGCGGCAACACGCAGTGGGTGCGCAACCTGCGGGTCGCCGGCGGGGGAGAACTGCGCAAGGGCGGCAAGGCCGAGCGCTTCACGGCGGTCGAGATCGCCGACACCGACAAGCCCCCGGTGCTGCGGGAGTACCTGCGCGCGTGGGCGTGGGAGGTCGGCATGTTCTTCGAGAACGTCGACAAGAACTCGCCCGACGAGCGACTCGCCGAGATCGCGCCGGGCTTCCCCGTGTTCCGCATCGAGCCTGCGGGGTAGTGCGGGTCGCGGGTTCGGGTCGTCTTCTCGTCTTGCCTGCGGCTCGCTCAACGCCTCGCGGGTGAGCCGCCGGGCCAGGGCTTCCCCTCTCTGGGCTCAGGCGGCCGGAGGCTCCGCGCGGCGCGTCAGCGATGCGTGGCGGGGCCGTGGGGAGGGTCGTAGTCCGCGAGCAGCGCGCCCTGCGCGGGCCGGTCCGCCTTCGGCACATGCTGCAGGTTGATGCGCACGCGGTACCACAGCGAGCTCGACCCGCGCATGCCGTCCACGAGCACGTCGGCGGGATGCAGCATCCGGGCGATCTCGACGTTCTCGGCGCGCCAGCGCTCGAGCACGGCCTCGGCCTCGGGCTTCGTGCGGGTGCGCGCGATCTCGATGAGCGGCATCGTCGAGGCGCGCCGTCCTGAGCCGTCGCCCGATCCGCGCGGCGGCTTCTCGGCGGGGCCGAGCTCGGCGGCGAGGGCGAGCAGTCCGTCGAGCACGCCGACCGCGTCGTCGATGCCCGCGTGCGGGTCGCCGATGTCGGCGTAGCGCTCGCGGACGGTGCGCACGGTGAACTCGTCGGGGCGGCGCATCCGCACCTCGTCCCACGCGAGCGGGGTCGACACCCGCGCGTCCGGCAGTGGCCGGATCGAATACGCGGATGCCACGGTGCGGTCCTTCGCGTTCTGGTTGAAGTCCACGAACACGCTCTCGCCGCGCTCCTCCTTCCACCACTGCGCGCTCGCGAGCCCGGGGGCACGCCGCGAGACCTCGCGGGCGAGGGTCTCGGCGGCCAGGCGCACGTCGGCGAAGCTCCATCGCGGCTCGATGCGGACCAGAACGTGCAGTCCCCGCGACCCGCTCGTCTTCGGCCAGCCCGTGAGACCCACGTCATCGAGCACGTCCCGTGCGACGTGCGCGACGTCGACGATCTGGGCCCATTCGACCCCCGGCATGGGGTCGAGGTCGACCCGCAGCTCGTCGGGGTGGTCGAGGTCTTCCGCGCGCACCGCGTGCGGGTTGAGGTCGAGGCATCCGAGGTTCACGACCCAGGCCAGGCCCGCGGCATCGCGCACCACCGCCTCTTCGGCCGACGTGCCCCGCGCATAACGCAGGATCGCGGTGTCGATATAGGCCGGATGCCCCTCGGGGACGCGCTTCTGGAAGAAGGGTTCCTGCGTTATGCCCTTCACGAAGCGCTTGAGCACCAGGGGCCGCCCGCCCGCGCCGCGCAGCGCGCCGGCGGCGACGGCGATGTAGTACTCGATGAGGTCGAGCTTGGTCAGGCCGGGCTGGGGGAACACGACCTTGTCGGGGTGCGACACGCGCACCTCGTGCTCTGCGACCTGGACGAAGGTCTCGGCTCTTGCCGCCACCCTCGCCACGCTAGCGACGGGCGGATGCCTGCGCTACGGCGTCAGGAACCCGCGCACCAGCAGCCACACGCCCAGTCCCACCAGGGCCAGGGCCGACAGCGACAGGAACACGCGGTGGCCCACGCCGCCGTCGTCGTCGACCCACGCGCGCACGACGGTGACGACCAGCAGGACTGCGCCGGCGAACGCCATGTACGGCAGCACGACGAACGGCCACGTCCACGACGGCAGTCCGAACCCGGCGACGAGCTGGTCGACGCTCAGGACCACGATGGCCATCGCCGCGAGGTAGGCGACGTAGAGCCCCGATGAGAACGCTGCCGCGGGGACGGCGCCGGCAGGCGCGGTGCCTGCGCCGCGCATCACCCGGCGCAGGCCGTATACAGCGGTGTAGACGAGCGTCGCGACGGTGAGCGCGAGCGTCGAGAGCAGGATCGCGATCTGCAGCGGCTCGCCCTGCTGCAAGACGTCGCGGTTCAGGAGGAACACGGCCGACGTGGTGTCGATGCCGTCGCCGACCACGAACTCCGCCGGCCGCGCGCTGCCGACGCATGCGCTGTCGGGCTCGCCGCTGGGGTCGTCGAGGAACTCTTCTGCCATGGAGGCCGCGCACGGGTCGTACCAGTTCGCCCAGACCGAGCCGTGACCTTGCGTCGGGAAGACGAACGAGTAGTGGTTCTCGAGCGTCGCTGCGGCGGCATCGGCCCACGAAGCCGGAGTGATCGGATCGTACCCGCCCGACATGAGCAGCGTCGGGATCGAGCTGGACACCCGGGCGTTCTCGCCCTCGCCCGCCGCCGGCACCTGCCACAGCTCGCACTCGTCGCGCCGGTCGGTGACCGAGAGGTGTTCCAGCAGGGGGTCGGCCGCAAGCTCCTCGCTCAGCCGCGTCTCGTCGGTGAACGGCACCTCCTCGGCGCACTCGATCGACAGGTCGAGACCCTCGCTCAGCCAGCCGTACGAGTCCACGAACCGCTGGGCGAGGGGCAGGGCGACGCTGTCGTCGCCCTTCGCGAGGCGATCGATCACGAACGGCAGCACGCGCACGAGTCCCGCGTCGTAGAACGCGTCGAACAGTCCCGCGGTGATCGCGGTGTCGTCGAGGTCGAGGGTGACCGCGGTGCCGTCGGGCGTGTCGACCGTGATGGTGATCGGCTCGCGCGCGGTGCGCTCCAGGAGCGACCGCAGGCTCTCCTCCAGGTCGGGGTAGGCCGTGCGGCACCCCACGGCGTCGGCGCACGCGTCGAAGAGATGGCCCACCGCGCCGAGGAAGCCTGCGGGGACCACCTCGTAGCGGTTGACGTTCGGCGGGTAGACGCCGTCGAGGATCACCGACCGCAGCCCGTCCGGATGATCCCGCATCGCGGTCAGCGCGAGGCGGGCGCCGTACGACGTGCCGTACAGGTTCCAGGCGCCGTAGCCGATGGCCGCGCGCAGGTCCGCCAGATCGGCCGCGCTGGCCGCGCTCGTGTACGCCGCCAGGTTCACCCCGTCGGCGATCAGGCGCTGGTGGCACTCCTCGATCAGTGACAGGTAGCGCGCCCGGCCCGCGCTGCCCGTGGGCCACGCCCCGTCGACGGGGAACGCGTCGGCGCTGTTCTCGGGGCAGTCGAGGGTGGGATCGGAGGCCTGGTCGCCGCGCTGCTCGACGAGGATCACCTCGCGGTCGTCGGTGGCCCAGTCGGCGTGGTCGAGGAAGTACCACAGCGCCGAGACCGAGCCGCCGCCCGGCCCGCCCGAAGTCGGGAAGACGAGCGGATCGGCGGCGGGCCTGGCCGCGCGCGCGGCGATCCGGATCACCGGGAGCTCGATCACCCGCTCGGGGTCCGCATCGGGCGCGCGGCTCTCGGGCACCGTCAGCGTTCCGCACGACACCCGGTCGCGTTCGGCCGCGGGGATCTCGACCGCGCACTCGACCTGCACGTACGGGTCGACCGCGTCCAGCGGCAGCGGGGAGGCCGCCGCATCGCGTGACGCGGCATCCCATGCCCGGACGGACGGCGCCGAGGCGGCCGCCGGGCCGGCCACGGTGAGGGTGACGAGTGTTCCGACCGCGAGCGCGATGAGCGGATGCCGCCACCCCCTCGCGCCGTCGTGCGGGGTCGGGGGGCGCGTGCGCATGTGGTCACTATAGAGACCAACGCCCGCATTGTTGCGGATTGCCTCCGCCCGGTGCCGGTGAACGAGAACGGCCGCCCGGTTTCCCGGACGGCCGCGCTCAATTGCGTGCAGGTCAGCTGTTGCCGCGCGCGATCGCGAGGATGCGCAGGATCTCGAGGTACAGCCAGACGACGGTCACCATGATGCCGAAGCCGCCGAGCCAGCCGTACTGGCGCGGAGCGCCGTTGCGCACGCCCTGCTGGATGTTGTCGAAGTCGAGCACGAGCGAGTAGGCGGCCATGATGACCACGAGCACGCCGATGATCAGACCCCACTGGATGCCGAACGGGCCCTCTTGGCTGCGCAACCCGAACGGGCCGCCCGCGATCGGCGCGTTGAAGAGCATGAGCCCGACGTTGATGAGCGAGAACACGAAGTAGCCGATCATCGCGATCATGAAGACCTTCGTGGCCCTCTTCGAGGCGCGCACCTTGCCGCTGGCGAACAGGGCAAGGGTCACGCCGACAACCGCGAGGGTCGCAAGCGTCGCCTGCAGCACGATGCCCGGCCAGGTGAGCTCGAAGAACGCCGAGATGCCACCGACGAACACGCCCTGGAACGCGGCATAGGTGAAGATCAGCGCGGGGCGCACCTTCTTGCGGGACGTGAAGATGATGACCATCGCCAGGACGAAGCCGCCCAGTGCGCCGATGAGCCAGGGGAGGACGTTGACGCGGCCGGTCGAGGTGGCCGACGCCATCGTCCACACCCATCCGCCGACAGCGGCCACGACCAGCACCGCAAACAGGCCCACGGTCTTCCACACCGTGTCTTCGACGGTCATGCGGCCGGTCTCGAGCGAGCCGGCGGGCGGGGCGGCGAAGGCGCCCTCGAGCTGCGCGTTGGTCGCGGCGGCCGTGGCCTGCGCCTGTGCCGTGGAGGCCTGTGTGGGGCCTCCGATGGTGGCGGCCTGCGGGCCGCCGGGGTACGACTTCACGGCTCGCGCATCCTGGAACGCCGGGTTGTTGAATGCGGGATTGTTGAGGGCCACTGCTCTCACACTCCAAATCAGGGGTCGACAGCGAAGCGCTGTGGCTCCACGATAACCGACGCATGGGGACATCGGTCAAGCGAACGGCTGTGAGACGTCTTTGAACGGATGCCCGGGCCCGCGGCATCCGGAACCGGCTTGTAGCCTGGGGCGATGCCTCGCCCGAGCCCCCTCGTGATCGGCCATCGCGGAGCGCCCGGCTATCGCCCGGAGCATTCGCGGTCGTCGTACGACCTCGCGCTCGCGATGGGGGTGGACGCGGTCGAACCCGACATCGTGGTGTCGAAGGACGGCGTGCTGGTCGTGCGGCACGAGAACGAGATCTCGGGCACGACGGATGTGGCACTTCGCCCCGAGTTCGCCGCGCGACGCACCACCAAGATCGTCGACGGCGCCCAGCTCACCGGCTGGTTCACCGAGGACTTCACATGGCAGGAGCTCTCGACGCTGCGCTGCCGCGAACGGCTGCCGAAGCTGCGTGCGACCAGCGCCTCGTTCGACGATCGCCAGCCCGTGCTGCGGCTGCGGGACGTGCTCGACCTCGTGCGCGAGGCGTCGCTCGAGCGGGGGCGCGAACTGGGCGTCGTGCTCGAGATCAAGCACGCCACGTACTTCGAGTCGCTCGGCTGGGACCTCGCCGCGCTCATCGAGCAGGAGCTACGTGAGGCCGGCTGGGCCGACGGGGCGCTGCCGCTGTGGGTCGAGGCGTTCGAGCGCACGATTCTCGAGAAGGTGCGCTCGCGCGGCGTCCGCGGCACGTACATCTACCTCGTCGAGGCGAGCGGCTCGGCGTTCGACCTCGTCGACCGCCTCGGGTCGGATGCCCCGACCTACGCCGACGAGGTCACGCCCGCGGGCCTGGACGCTCTGGTCGGGGTCGTCGACGGCATCAGCGTCGACAAGCGGATGATCCTCGCGCCCGACCGCCGCGGGCGCACCGCCGGTCCGTCGTCGGTCGTCGCCGACGCGCATGAGCGCGGGCTGCTGGTGTTCACGTGGACCGTGCGCCCCGAGAACGCCTTCCTCATCCCGCAGTTCCGCGGCACCGGCGGCAAGGCCGCCGCAGGCCACTACGAGGGCGAGTGGGCGGTGATCCGGGACGGCGCGATCGACGGCGTCTTCGTCGACCACCCCGATCTCGGGGTCGCGTTCTTCGGGGGCGGCACCCGCGCGTAGGCATTCTTTTTACCTACCCGTAACTCGCAGCCCATGGACAGCGGGGGCGTGCGGCCCCCACGATGTGAGCGACGGCGTCGGCGCCGGTGCGCACCGCGCAGGGTCCTCGTGGGCCGGCGGTGCGTTGGCATCCCCCCATCGTCCGCACACCCCCGGAGACGCTATGACGAACCGTCCCCTTCGCGTCCTCTCCCTCTACGAGGGCTTCTTCGCCGGCGGCGCGCGCGTGCTGCACACCGAGGTGGTCGCGGGGCTGCACGGCGGCCCCGACCAGCACCACACGGTGCTCTCGCTCGCCTCCAGCGCCCGGCGCGAATCGACCGTCCAGCGCATGCGCGACGACTCCCGCTATGCGCGCCTGCAGCGGGCGGGCGTCGAGGTCGTGAGCCTCGGCGCGACGGCCGGGGGCGCGCCGATCGCTCCGGAGGCCTTCGGACGGCGCCAGCTGCGCCGCGCGGCGGCCGCGCTCTCGCACGCGGATGTCGTGCTCTCGCTCAAGGAGCAGCCGCTGAGCCTGCTGCTCGCGCTGCGGGAGCGGGGCCTCATGCCCGACGTGCCGGTCGCCGTGTGCCTGCACCGGTCCGACCCCACTCATTCCGGGCCCGCGCTGGGGTGGCTGTCGGAGTCGGTCCAGTCCGGGCTCGTGGCGGCGAGCATCTCGTGCGCCGAGTCCACCGAGTCGGCGTACGGCAGGTTCCTGCACGGCGCCGACCGTCACGTCGTCGCCAACGGCGTGGACCTCGAGCGCTTCCGGCCGGCGCCGTCACCCGAGCAGGCTCTGACGCGCGCCCGCCTGGGAATCCCCGAGCGTGCGCCGGTCGTGGTGTTCGCGGCGCGCTTCGACGCGATGAAGGACCCCGGGCTCTTCCTGCGCGCGGTGGCCGAGCACGCGCGCCGCCGGCCCGGCACGCACTACGTGCTGTGCGGGGCGGGGATGACGCCCGAGAACGCGGGGCTTGCCGCGATGATCGCCGACGCCGGCATCGACCCCGCCGTGCACCTGCATCCGCTCGGCATCCGCGAGGACATGCCCGCGATCTACGCGATCGCGGACATCGTCTCGCTGACGAGCGCGTTCGGCGAGGCATCCCCCCTCTGCCTCATCGAGGGCGCCGCGTGCGGCGCGACCCCCGTGACGACCGATGTCGGCGACGCGGCTGCGCAGATCGCGGGCTTCGGGGTGGTGACCTCGCGCGAGCCCGAGCGGATCGCCGGGGCGTGGGAGGGCGTGCTCGAGGTGAGGTCGCACCATCGGGGACTCGCCGAGGCCGCCAGGCCGCGGCTGTCGCACCACCGCATGATCGACGAGTACCGCACCGCGGTGGAGTCGGTGGCCCGTCGCGCCCGCCTCGCCGCGTAGGCGCCGACGCGAAGGGCCGCCCCCGGATCGGCGGGTTCTAGCGATCCCCGCAACACCCTGAGTTTCAGGGGGTTGCGGGGATCGTGGTTTCTGAGGAGTTGAAGGTTCGGTTCTTCGAGGCGCTGGATCGTGAGGAGGGCGGTGTCACAGCG
>NZ_JBFECU010000021.1:0-48859 GCF_041379855.1 Microbacterium sp. BWT-B31 | reverse complement strand
CCACCCACGCCATGAACCTCCTCGACGACTTCGGCACCGACCTGAACACCGTCACCGTGCACGTCGACGCCGCGGGGAACAACGTCTTCGACTTCCCGGGCGGCCGCATCGAGACCCCCGCCGGCTCGTTCGACGCCGCCGCCGGCATCCGCACGGGCGGCGAGGGGACGGATGCCGCGATCTCCGCGCCCGTCCGCGAACCCGAACTCGTCACCGCCGGCGGTGCCCACGCCGAGAGCGGCGCCGGCGCGGTGAACACGATCGTCGACGAGGCGCCGGTCCGCACCGAGACCAGTGGGTCCGGCGAGACCACCGTCGTGCGCGACCCCGACACCGGTGGAGCCGCCGAATCGGGCACGGGCGGATCAGGACACTCGCCCGCCTCCGGGTCCACTGCCGATTCGCGCGCGTCTGGCGCCGCCGACGACGCGCCCGCTCCCGCTGATCCCGGCGACGGCTGGACGTCTGGTCCCGCGCACCGCGGCGATCAGATCGACGCAGGCTACGGCGAGCCCCGTCCCGACCACGGCACCCTTCCGGATCGCTATGCGCCTCCGACTGAGGTGCCCGCCGATATCCGGCACCTCGTCACCGATCCCGACGCGCCCTACGGCAGAGGCTCCGACGGCCAGCCCTACACGCGCGCGGAGTGGGAAGAGCGCTACATGGGTCCGGACGACCGGCCCGTCTACCCCGGCAACGACGGCGCCGCACCCGGCACCCGCGTCACGTACACGGACATGAGCGCGTTCCGAAGCGAGTTCGGCACGACGGTCGACCGCTTCGGCGGCAGCGGCGGCAGCTACCTGTCGCCCGAGGGCGTTCCCTTCGAGCACCGTGCGCTTCCGGGCGGCAACCTCAATGCGGGTTATCACGTGTTCCGGACCGTGGATGAGCTCCCTCCAGGGGTTCGCATCGAGGTCTCCGAGGTCGCCCCCGCCTTCGGGCAACCGGGCGGCGGCGTGCAGATCCAATTCGTCCATGAGACGGACGGCGTGCTGAGCGTCGAGCAGTTGCTCTCGAACGACTACCGCGTCCTCGAGCCGACGGTCCCGACGCCGAATCCAGATCTCGACGCCGGGGCGACGACGCTGAGCGAGCTGCGGTCACCGATTCCCGGCTCGGCCGACGTGTCGGCGCTCCACTTCGGCAGTGTGCCTGCCGACATTCAGCGGGCGATCATCCGTCACGAGTACCCGGGCATGCTCGGCATCAACGCAACACGCTTCCTCGACAACGGCGCGGGGTTCGACGTCAACTGCACACGATGCGTCATCGCTTTCGACCAGCTGATGGATGGAGCACCATCGTCTGCGATGCCCGTGCACACGAACGGTGCACCGATCACGGATATCACGAGGTCCCTCGGGCTCAGTGAGTCCTTCAAGATCGTGCCGGACTATGCCTCCATCGCCCAGACGATGGGAACGCTGCCGGAGGGCAGCCGGGCTATCGTGCTGATCGAGCGACCGACGGGCATCGGACATGTCTTCAACGTGATCCATGATCGGAACGGCGTCGTCTTCCTGGATGCACAGTCCGGCCAGTTCGCGACGCTCGAGAACGCGGCACGCCTGCGCCTGTTGATCACCCACACGGGAACGCCATGATGGATCGCTCGCAAGAGGACGCCGTGCATGCCGCGGAGAAGCTGCTCGAGGCGTCTGCCAGAACTGACGGGATAGCGCGGAAGATCATCGGCGAGCCCGTCGACACCGGTGCGCACTGGGTCTTCTTCTATCAGGGTCGTGACTACCTCGAGAACGACGACCTCGACGCGATGCTGGTCGGCAATGCCCCCATCGTCGTACCGAAGGACGGTTCGGACTCGTTCGCGCTGTCGACAGCGGAAGATCTCGATGCTCAGATCGCGAGACTGCGCGACCGCAACCCTTGAGGATTCCCGCGATGGCAACTGCTCAGCGTCACGCGAGGAGGAAGTCGGATACTTCGCGCAGGTTCTTTCCGGCGATGTGGGTGTACCGCTTGGCGTTCGCGCGGTGCGCAAGCACGGCCCGGTGGCCGTCCACCTCCGCGATGTATCCACCATCCGCGTGTGCGATCGTCGCGCGCGGCGCAGGATCCGCCGGAAAGACGTCTTCCAGCCCCCGATCGGCCCGCCAGATCGCTCCGAAGCAGACGAGAAGGAAGGCATCGGCGTCCGCGAGAGTCGCGAAGTGCCCCGTCGTCGACCAGTGCCCGCGATTCTGAGTGACGACCGTGCACCCGTCGAGCTCGTGGCGCACCCCGAACGCGACCTCCATGTCGCCCCACCCGTGAACGATGCCCGACTCCTTCGAGAGCTCCGCGAAGCCCAGGCTCTCTGCCCAGGTCGCGAGCACCTGTTCCTCGTGCACTGCTCCATTCTGCCCGTTCGGCCGCCCCGCCGACATCGGTAGGCTTGGCAGGCGATTGCGACGGAAGGGCGTGTGATGACCGAACCCTGGGAGGCGGCTCGCGCGCGATTGCGCGACGAGGCGGTGCCCGACGAGGCGGTGATCCTGCCCGGCGACGTCGGACTCGCGTGGGAGGGCGCCCTGCATGTGAGCTCGACTCCTGCCGGCGTGTGGACGATCAGCACCGTCGACTACGGGCAGCCGCGTCTGCTCCTGCGCAGGCCGAGCGCCGAGGAAGCCGTGGCAGCGCTGTACGCCTACCTGCTCGGCCCGCTCCCGCCCGCTTCGTCGATCGCCGACGATGAACGCGAGCGCATGCTCGCGTGGGCCGCGCCGCACATCCTCGACCTGGCGGGCCGAGCCGGCAACAGGACCTTCATCGACGCTCCCGCCGGGCTGCTGCTCGATCGCATCGGCGCGCTCGACGGCTACCTGCTCTTCCCCACCGGCACGTCTTTCGAGGCGCGCTCCCTCCCGCCGACGGCTCTCGGCCAGCCTCTTCACTCGTTCGTGACGACGGACGCTCTCCGCGTCGAGGCGTCGGTCACACCCCCCTGGTTCGGACGTCAAGGCGGCGGCGTGCGATTCGCGATCGCAGAGGCCGGCGTCGGTATCCGCGACCTGGTGCGCGAGGGCCGCCTCGCTCGACTCGACTGATCCGCCCAGAATGGGCTTCGACAGGCGCAGGAACACGGACATCCTGCCCACCGACGGTGCGTTCCACCCCCGCCGACTCGCAGATCGCCCGCAAGCTCTCGGCGTCGCTGCGCGCGGACGAGCCGGGCCGCGTCCTCACCGACGTGCGGTATGACCAGGGGTCCGCGGGTCGAGCATCCCTGTCGATGAATATCTCCAGCTGCGGGAAGAGTCGCTCCATAACCCGCATTCGAACACGCTCGTGCTCGGGCGTTGGACGAACGATGACAGTTCCTACCTTGCTGTCGCGAAACGCTCCGACGCAATGTACTTCGACATGGGCGGCGACTGGGATGCGGCGAAGACGCGATATGACCTCTCGCCCGTCGACGACATGTTCGAGTTCTTCAACCGTCCAGTTCCAGACGACGCGATCGGCGCGAACAAGACGATTCGATTCACGCACGATCCGGATCTGCGTCCCGGATCCTTCCTCAGCATGGAGGCACGTTACCTTGAGCGATTCGATTGCCAGATCGTCGAAGATGGGCAAGGTGGATGGAATGCTCTCCGGTAAGTCGATGCTCGACCTTTCACGCGCCCTTCGCGATGCGCTCCGCGGAGTGTTTGGCGAGCAGGTCTCCGGCTTCCGTGTGCTTGAGCATGCGGATGGCGACAGGGCGTGGCTGGCGTACCGCTTCGTGCTGTATGACTTCTCACCGATCGTCTTCACGTATGACCGCGGTGCGTTCGGGTTCGGCGAGGATCACGGGAACGTGGTGCTCCCCGTACTGACCTCGACCGAGTCTGCACCGGGGCTCGATGACCTGACTAGGCTCATGACCGAACTCGATCGGCGCGTGCGCTTGCGGATCCCCGACAAGTACCTCGCCGATCGGGGTGTGGGAACCAAAGATTGACGATCTGGCTGAGCGACAGTGCGGGCGCGCCCGCACACGGATTCCCGGGCGGTGGATGGCAGATCCGATTCCGCGACACCACGACGAACGAGTCCTGTCGATCTTGGATCTCGGACCAGACGGATTGGGCATTCTCTCGTGACCATCGCCGACGAGCTCGCACCCCTCATCGCTTTCGCCGCCGAGGGTGGCTGGACCTGGACGCAGCCCAGCGACGCGCTCTTCGCGTTCCGCACGGGCGACCCCGACGACGTCTGCTCCGTGGTCGACGGCGTTTATGTCGTGAGAAAGTACGAGCGGGGGGCCATCTCGAGTCCGCTCATCATGACGAACGACCTCGAGGTGCTCGACCGATTCCTGACGCTCCGATACGGTCCGGACGTGCGCCGACGGGCGGGCATGCCAAGGCTTCCTCGGCCGATCGACGCTGCGGTCGTGACGTCACCGCCGCCGGGAGTCTCGACCGATCTGGGGGCCGATGGCTACCTCATCGAGTGGACAGAGAGCAAGCAGAGCCGGCGCGCCTGGGGTCTCAGCACCGTCAACGCAGCTCGACTCATCGAGTGCGGTCGCAAGCCCGCCGACGAGATCCGACGTGACTTTCGATGATCCTCGGGCACGGCCTCGACCCCGACACGATCGCGTCGCACGCCCGCACCGTCGGCACGATCGCCGGCGCGGTGCGTGGGGCCCTGGTCGACCGCGTCATCGATCGTGGCTACTTCACCTGGGGCACGTCGCCGATGCAAGGGGTCATCGCGCCCGGCTTCGGCAGCTCCGGCGGTGGTCTGCAGATCGAGTTGCCGATCCAGGTCAGCGTGCTCGAGGCCCTCGGCATTCTGAAGGAGGTCCACTGATGGACGAGGCAGAGTTCGAGAAGGCCGTGGTCGAGGAGCGTCTCGGTCGATGGCTCGCACGGTCCCGCCCGGGAGGGACGACCGCGAACAAGGTGTGCGTCTTCGAGGACTACGGCGCGTGGCGCACGCTCGTGACGGATGAGCGGGCCGGAGTCCTGGAAGGCACTCGCCGGGAGTTCGCGACCGAGTCCGAGGCGCTCGCCGACGCACTGGATTCGTTGCGCCTGCTGAAGGATCTGCTGACGTTCCGCGCGTAGGCGGATCGAGTCCGCGGCTGATCGATGAGACAGAATGCCCAGGCCGCGGGCGCCCGGATCCATCCGCACCGGCTCGCCTAGACTCGATGCGTCCCTGCCCGGACGGAAACCGCCATGACGACACCGGACTCGACCCGCACCGCAGACGTGGACGCGCTCGTGCTCACGCGCCGCGCGAGCGCAGGGCAGCACCCTCTACAATCCGAGTCTGCTCACGAGGCAGGGACCGATCGCCGAGGCGTTCGAACACCCCGGCGGAGGAATCCAGATGGAGTTGCCGTTGACCGTCGAGGACCTGCTCGACCTCGGGCTGATACGTGAGGTGAACTGATGGACACCTCCCAGACCGCACAGGTCAGCCCTGACACCGTGTTCCAGAAGGTGATGGACCAGCCGCACTTCGCCGTTCAGCCCGACGGATCCGCGAAGGTCGTGTTGGGCCAGGCCGAGAGAATGATCCTCGATGACGTCGACACCGTGCGCGGGTCCGTCTCGGTCGCGGACGACACCGCGCATCTCGCCCTGCCCCGTGACTTCTACGACCGGCTGCGATTGGACTACCCCGACACCAACTTCTCGGTCGGCGACAACTCCGCGTTCGTTCTCCGATTCCAGGTATCCGACATCCCCGGTCAGGGCACCGTCACTCCGCAGCCGCACAGTTCGATGGGCGGCAACGGAGCCCTCGACCACTACCAGCCACCCTTCACCGGCAACGGCTTCCTCGCGGCTGCCGACGACATCCTGCCCGAGTATCGCGCCGACAGGGTGACGATGCGTAACGGGGCGGAGGTGTGGGAGGTGCTCGACGACGGCACTCAGCGCCTCTACGCCGTGCTGCGCAACCACCAGTGGATCCCGCAGGACAGCTGATGGCTGACATCCCGACGTTCGCAACGTTCCTGGAGTACAAGGGACACAAGCTCCGCTTCCGCTCCGGGGGCGACACGTGGGCCCGCGTCCAGGTCGACGGTGAGCCGACCCTCGAACGCTTCCCTGAAGCCCTCGAGTTCAGCTCCGACCCGAACGAGCCGTGGGTGATGCTGCCAAAGACCGCCTTCGACGCGTCGTTCCGGCAGGAGGTCTTCGGGAGGTGGCACGGGGTTCGCGTCGCGCTCGAGTCCGTGATCGCGCACGGACTCAGGCGCGGGCTGGTCAGGATCAGCTACGAGGGGAACCGTCCCGACGAAGCGATCGCGGCGGGTCTTCGCGGCAACCAGAACGACGGGTGGACGGCGGAGGTGGATCCGTCCGAAATCGAGGACGTCACCGTCGAAGAGACGATGTACCCGATGACGGGCCGATGAGTCGGATCGTGCTTCAGAAGCTCCTGCACAGGGGCATGTCGGCGATAGTGCTCGATCGCGGTTACGACCAGGTCGGCGGGTACGTCGTCGAGGCCTCGGCCGCAGCCGAGTTGCGGACCCCGGAGGCTCTGCGCGCCGCCTACGGGATCGCCGATGACGCAGACCCCTGGGTCGATGTCGTGCGATTCCTCACGCCCGCGTGCGCGGAGCTGAACGCGCCGTCCGGGGCGGAGCGCCCGTGGCCCGCCTACCCCCAAGGCTTCCTTCACCCGGTGGCGGAGCCCATCGTCCCGGTCTGGACGCTCTCGACGACGCGATACTCGCCGGGTGCGGAGGTGTGGCGCATCTCCGCCGATGGCACTCAGAAGATGATGTCGTCGTACGGAGGCGCTGCACGCGGCTGGTCGGGTGCTCGCCAGTGGCGGCCCGCGTCCCGCTACTTCGGCACGCGCGCCGTCTGGCGCGGCACGGAGTATGCCGCGGACGTCGCAGACGGCGCCGTCTCGCTGACGTCTTTCACAGAGCTCGAGCACGATGGGTGGTCGCAGCAGCGCCCCGCGACCTGGAGCCGGGTCGTCGAGGTCGCCGAATGCGAGGTCTACGAGCTCGACTTCCGCGCATCGCTGCAGGGCGTCGACGTCCGGGTGCTCGAGGTGATCGGCAGCGACCTCCGCCTCGAGATCGTCGGCGACGACCCGGCGATCGCCGAGCAGCTCCACGCGAGCATGATCGACTTCGGGCAGTTCGAGCTCGTCGGCGTGCCGGGGGCACTGCTCACGCAGACAGAGCTGGTCGCGAGGGCCCGCAGGGACGAGCCATGACGGCACCGGACGTCGCCTTCTTCGACGACGCGGCCTCGTCAAAGTACTACTCGGGTCCGTCCGACACGCTCGGCGCTCCCGGGCGGCCGTTCTTCGTCATGCCCGCGGAGGACGCCGGCATGTCTCCGGCGACAGAAGCACGCCTCGTCACGGGCGGCGAGGTCCACAGTCTCGCCTTCCCCACGGACGGTATCGGCTACCGGGTCCCGACCGCGTCGGACGCGATGGGGTGGCCGCACTTTCTCGAAGGCGGACACACCGCCGCCCTCGGTGAGGGCCGGGTGCCGGATACCTCGTGAATCCCACCCGCGAGTTCGTCATCCCGGGCGGCACACCTGTCATGCCCGACGCCTTCCGCTTCCTCCTGGCCGACGGCCAGTGGGTCCTCGAGCGGGTCTGGTGAACCAGGTCACGCCCTGGGAGTCTCAGGGCTGCAAGGTATGCCGGCGGCAGTGGGAGGCCGGCGAGCGTCCTCGATTCATCGGTGAGAGCATTCCCGATCGCAGCGAGCTGTACCGCTGCGACGTCTGCGGCACGTGGTGGCTGATGACCGAGCGGTACGCTGTCGCCGTCGCGCCGGATGACGTCCGGGAAGTCTACGGAGAGTACTTAGATGCCTGATCCCCGCGCCGAAACACCCCTCGAAGCGGCGATCCGCTCGGGCGGGAGCCACGACGCCTCCCCCGATGCGGTGCTTCGTGTCTTCGCCGACCGCTCCTACCGGCCGCTCGGCCGCGACTGACAGTGATGATGACGCCGGCGCCGAAGTCCTGGAAGGCACTCGCCGGAGGTTCGCAACCGAATCGGACGCGCTCTGCCGCTACGGTTGCTCTTCGAAAGGAACCCACACTCATGACCCTCGACGTTCCGCTCAGCGCCGCGATCGTGGACTACGTCGGGCTCGACGTCGGTGCAATCCCGGGAAACCACCCGGATCGCATCGCATCCGACGAACTGCGCGCCCGCGTCGGCGCGATCATGGCGGGACTCGATGCGATCCGCCCTGACCAGACCGCGGGAGACCTCTTCGACTGGGCGCGTCGCGAGGTCGACGGACTCAGTGCCGCATCCGAGCTCTCGCAGGAGGCCCGCGAGGCGCTCGTGTCTCTGCTCAGCTTCACGTGGCGCTGACGGCATCCATGTGCCAGCGTTTCTGAGAATGGATGACGGATGAGCGGGCCGGAGTCCCGGAGGGCTATCCGAGAGATCCGAGGCTGATCAATGAGACAGGATGAGGCGCTCGCAATCGTGTCAGTCGAGTCGCTCACCGACTTCGTGTGGTTCGAGGAGCCCACGAACCGCGCGAACGTCGTCGGAATCGGGCGCGACGGCGAGCGCTGGTGGACGTACACGACCGACGAACGCGCGGCAGTCCACGGCGCGGTGTTCTTCGACGATGAGGAGGCCGCGCTCGACGACTTCATCGAACGCCTCCGCGCGCTCGATCGCATGATGCGCTGGCGCGCCCGCCGGCGAGGCCAGTGATCCGTCCGTGAGTAGGATCCATTCCAGGTTGTGCTCGAGCGCCTGCATCCGGCACCGCACTCCCGTTCGCGCCGGACGAGCGGGAATCGCGGAACTGGTGCGGGAAGCTCGCTCGACCGCTCCCGCCGAAGCATCGAGGAGCTCATCGACCGGGAGGTGTTCGGATGACGGCTTTCGGACTCACTGAGGTTGCAGACTGGCTTGCGGAGACCGGCCGAGCCGTTCAGCAGCAACCGACGGGGCTTTCGGTCGCCGACGACGAGGTGACGATGCGCATCGCGCAGGACGACCACGAGTGGGTGATCCACAAGACCTGGCGCGATGAGGACCGAGGCGTCGTGTTCACGAGCCCCTCCGTCGAAGACGTCGACCGTTACCTCACCCTGCTCACCGCCAACGAGGTCCGGTCCCGCAAGGGGCTCCCCCCGTTGCGTCACGGCATCACCACCCGCCCCGATGGGATCGCCGAACCCTCCAACGGGCTCAACCTCTCGGGCGACCTCGACCGCGGGTTCGTCTTGACCGACCCGCGCACGGGCGAGGAACGGCGGTTCGCCAGCGACATCGAAGCCGCGCGGTTCAGCCGCTACATCGGACTTGCCCCCGGCGTGCTGCGGTCCGCGATCCTCAGCTCTGCGCGCGTGATCGACGTGCCCGCTGCGCGGCCACCAGACCCCGAGCACCCCACGGGGTCCCCCTCCGACTCGTCCACACCCGACCGGTAAGCCCGAAACGCGCGGACGAAGGGCTGATCGTGAAGTTCACACCCGTCGAGTTCTCTTGCGAGGGCCGGTATTCGCTGGGCATCGAGCAGGACACCGGCAAGAGGTACCTCGCGATCCCGGTCACCAACGGCCTCGCCGACTACGAGGAGTACTACGAGCTCGACCTCGACGAGTACGAGCGGTTCCTCGCGGACGGCGAGGCGGCGACCGCGTTCGCGGACGAGTGTCGTGAGCGCAAGAACGACGAGCGATTGATCCGCAAGCCGGGTTGGAACCGCGGCATCCCGATGTGATGTCCGCCGGGCAAGGCGATCCGCCTCCCGGTGGCGCGCGGCGCCCCGCCTAGACTCGAAGGGTCCCGACCCCGGACGGAACCACTCATGACGACTCCGGACTCGACCCGCCCCGCCGAGGTGGATGCGCTCGTGCTGACGCGCCGCTTCACCTGGGGCAAGCAGCCCATGCAGAGCGAGATCGCGCCGGGGTTCGGCAGCACCGGGGGCGGCCTGCAGGTGGAGCTCCCGCTCCCCCGTCTATCTGCTCGAGAAGCTGGGCGTGCTGAGGGAGGTTCCGTGATGGATCGAGCGAGCTTCGACGCGATCGTCAGCCAGGAGCGGCTGACCCGCTGGCTGGTCTTCGGGGAGCCCCGCGGCACCTCCACCAACAAGGTCTGTTGTACGTCCGCGACGGGGTCTGGCATCGCGAGATCACCGACGAGCGGGCGGGCGTCATGGAGTCCTCGAGGCGCGAATTCGCGACCGAGGAGGAAGCGCTGGACGATGCACTCGAGACGGCCCGCGGTGGTGGCGGCATCCAGCTAGAGCTGCCGCAGACCGTCCAGTGGCTCCTCAACAATGGATACATCAAGGAGGTCCGGCCATGAACCACCCCGAACTCATCGAGTCCGCGGCTGATCGATGAGACAGAATGCCCAGGCCGCGAGCGCCCGGATCCATCCGCACCGGCTCGTCTAGACTCGATGCGTCCCCTGCCCGGACGGATACCGCCATGACGACACCGGACTCGACCCGCACCGCCGATGTGGACGCGCTCGTGCTCACGCGCCGCGCGAGCGCGGGTCAGCACCTGCTCGCCGCGGGCGTCGACGTCGTCGTCCCGGTGGCCCTCGCCGCGGTCGCCTTCGTCGCAGGGGCAGCAGAAATCGGGTGGATGCTGCTCCTCGTCGCGATCGCGCTGGCCGCGGCATCCGTCACCTCGCTCGCCCGCACCGGGCGGTCTGGAATCTCTACGGGTTCCCGCGGCTTCTGGCGAACGAGAACGTCACGAGCATCACGTTGATCGACGCCCATACCGGGAGGCCCCTCCATGTCTACGAGCGCTGATCCGACGGCGGAGCAGGTCTCCTCCGGAGTTGTAGCCTTCACCGGCTGGGGCGAGGCGAAGATGCCGCGCGCTGACACGTCCGCGGTGGCCGCCCTCGCAGCCGCCGCCGGCCTCTCCCCGGAGGCGCTCCTTGAGGAGGTGCTCACGGCGGTGTCAGCATCGGAGACACTCGACACGCATGGCCTCGACCCGCGATCGCTGGGCGCGGGCGACGAGTACAGGAGGCTGTTGCACGCGGCCCGACCGGATCTGGACGACAGCGCGACGGATGCCCTCGCTTCCCGCTGGTTCTACCGGCGACTGTGGGTCGGCGTCGACACCCTGCTCATCGATCCGCCGGCGGTCACGCGATACTTCGCCCTTTTCGCTCCTCGGGGCGGCGAGCGGGTTCCCCAGGCTCTCTTCCGGCGACAGGTCATCGGCGACCGCGTCGTCGATGAGGTGCTCCGCGACACCGACCGCTGGGATGCCGACCGATCAGGTCGGGTCGAACGGGCGATCACCCGCTACCTCGACTCCGACCTCGAGGAGATCTCGCCGTCGCACGCTCAGGAGTTCGAGCAGATGGTGGCCGAGCGCCGCTACCGCCCTTTCCGCACCTGATCCCCGCGGTTCCTCTCGTCGCAGACGGCGACCGGCGTCGCCTCACGCCGCCGTCACGGCGCTTTCTATGGAAACTCTCACAGGGAGTGTCGAAGGTGTGAGTTAGCCTGATCAGGCTTTTGCTTGTTCGGGTGGGTCCGCGGTCACGATCGCGGGCCGGGGAGGGTGCGGAACGATCATGAAGTTCGCGATGGGAGCCGACACGCTGTCGGTGCTGTCCAAGGCCACAAGCGGTTCGAGCGACGATCTTTCGCTGCTCGTCCGGCAGCTGTTCGAGGCGGCTGAGCCGCTCGAGGGCCGTTTCCAGGGTGCGGGGCGTTCCGCTTTCGACCGGTTCAAGGGTCGCACCGATGCGATCTCGGCCGAGTTGAAGGCGTCGCTGGACGGCGTGCTGGCCGGTATCGGGGGTATGAACCGGTCGTTCCTGGAGGGCGAGGCGGCGATGGTCGATCAGACGCAGTCGGCCGAGGCGGGCTCCGCGTTCGATGCCGCCCGGTTCGGTGCCGGCCGCTGACCCGCGAGAGACGAAAGGACGCATCATGGCGAACCAGAGCGACCGTCGCGACTACGACATCGCGGCATCCCAGAACGCGCAGGACAACTTCAACCGCGTCGCCGCGCAGCTCGAGGCGCTGATCGACCAGCATGACCGCGACGTGCAGGCGGCGATGGCCGACTACACCGCCGAGGGCGTGTCGGAGGACTACCGTGCGAAAGAGGTGCGGTGGAAGAACGCGGCGGCCGAGGTGAAGGGGATCATCTCCACGCTGCGGTCGTCCCTCGAACGCAACGACGAGTCGGCGCAGGACGCCCTGCGCAAGGCGCGGTCCGCGGTCGAGTCGATCGGCTGACCCAGGACTGATCCCGGAACATGACGGGGTGGAGTATCGACCCGACCGGGGTCGCCGGAGTGCTCACCGAGGTGAACACGTACGCGACGGCCCTCGGTGAGTCGCTGACCGGTCTGGGCCCGGCGTTGGAGGGGGCGGTGACCGCGGCGCAGTCCGCGGCGATCGCCGAGGCGATCCAGGCGTACTTCGAGCAGGAGGAAGGCCCGCGCATCCAGGGCATGAACGCGCGGATCAGCGCGGCCGCCTCCGGCGCGGTCACCGCGACGCAGGCGTACATCGCAGGCGACCTGGAGATGGCCGCGAACGCGCAGTCGGCAGCCGTCGCCGCGATCTCGCCGCCGCAGCTTCCGCGCGGGATGTTCTGATGCCGTCGCCGATCGACCCCTCCGCGATTCCCGGGCAGGGCCTCGAGCCCGACCTGATCGCGTCCCACGCCCGCACGGTCGGCACGATCGCCGGCTCGGTGCGTGACAACGGCTCGAGCGTGCAGACGTCGTGGCGGGGCATGTCCGGGGTGTACTCGGCCCCCGAGTCTGCGACGTTCCTCGGGCTGATGCATCCGGTGTCGACGCAGGCGACCGCGGCGGGCGACAACCTCGACACGGTCTCGGCCGCGCTGATCGGGTTCGCCGAAGACGTCCGCCCGATCAAAGCGGAAACTGGACCGGCTGCGCGCCCAGGCGCAGGCATTCATCGACACGACGGTCGCGCACGGCGTGCGCGTGCGTGAGCTCAACCCCGTGTGGGTGAGTGCGACGCAGTACTCCGGGTCGTGGAACGCGTACGGCGCGGTCTCTTCGACCGGCACGCCGACGAGCGGCATCCCGCAGTACCGGTACGTCACGAAGGAGTGGCACGAGGATCAGGGCGCGGTCGACCGCAACAACGAGTTGATCGCGGCCGTGGGCGCCCAGCAGGTGCTGCTGTGGGAGGCCGCGCGGGCCTGCGCGAACAAGATCCGCGCCCTTTACGGCGCTGCCGCACTGCGCTCGTACCAGTCCGAGAACGACCCGAACGGGTACGGCCTGGACGAGATCCCCGAGGGTACCGAGATGCCGTGGGGCGCGCCGGTCGAGCGCACCGAGGGGTGCGGCGAGGCGACGTTCAACTTCGTCGTGAAGGACTTCCTGTGGGGCGAGGCCGAGTTCCTGTTCCAGCGCGGCACGTCGTTCGAAGTCGTGAGCAAGTTCCAAGACAGCGCCGGCGTATGGCGAATCCATCTCCGGGAGGTGGACGGATGATCCGGCCCGGAGAGCGCGGACTCGAAGACGACGTCCTCTGGTCCGGCCTGAACGAGCACGTGCGCGAGACACTCGGATTCGCGGGCGTCTCCAAGATGCTCGGCGCCCGCGACGACGAGACTGCCAAGGAGAGATGGCTAGGACGCGTGCGCGGAGAGCTCGATGCACTCGGGCGGCTTGTGCCGCTGACGCCCCATGGGCATGCCCGCGTCGCCGTGGGCGACGGCGTCGCGGTGCAGTTCGGCATCCACGAGGCGATCGTCGTGGTCGAGGGCAAGGCTCACGTCCGGACGATGATCGCGTTCCATCCCGCGGCCGTCGTCTTGGCTGCCGTCGGACACGCTCGCTGGGGGTCGCGGTGGGATGAGGCCCTTGCCGAGCGTGTCGTGGCGCGCACGGTCGTGCGCCGCGACGATCCCGGTACCGATGCGGAGCTGTTTCCCTGGGTCGGACAGAAGCCGGGGTCTCCCGGACCGTGGATCGCGGCCGTGTCCGCCGACGAGGCGCAGGCTGCGGCGCGCGCAGAGGATCTCGGCATCGTCGGGGTCACCTCTGTCTTCCACACGTTCGAGGAGCACCATCCGTGAGCGATCCGACGTCCGCGTTCGTCACAGCGGTCTCACGCCTGCCGACGTTTGTCGGCCTCGCATGGCGCGCTGCGGGGTTCGAGTTGGCGGCACCCTTCACCTCCGGCGTGCCACTGGCTGCGAGCCGCGACCTCCGTGTCGCCACCGAGAACTTCCGGGCGACAGGCGCCCACCTGTTCCTCTGCACCTCCGCACGCGATATCTCCATGTTGTCCGCGCACCCCGCGGACCAGGAGATCGTGCTGCTCCCCGATGCCCGACTGGTGCCTGTGACGTCATTTCGCGAAGTCGGGGGCCTTCGTATCCAGGTCGTGCTCGAGCAGCCCGCATCCGGCACCGCACTCCCACACGTGCCGGACGATGCGGCTATCGGGGAACTGGTGCGGAGCGCTCGCGCGACCGCTCCCGCCGAGATCCATCAGCCCGGTCGCTATGGTGCGTGATCCGCGCGGCAGGTCGCTCACACCCGCCGGCCATCGACCTGGAGGTGCTCGGATGACGACTTTCGGACTCACGGCGGCCGGCGAGACCAGGCTCCGACTCGTGGATCCCCGGACCGTGGGCGTCCGGATCCGACCTCACCGCCTCGCCTGGACTCGACGCGTCCCCTGCCGGACGGAACACTCATGACGACACCGGACTCGACCCGCTCCGCCGACGTGGACGCGCTCGTGCTCACGCGCCCGCGCGAGCGCGGGTCAGCACCTCGCCGCGGCGGGCATCGACGTCGTCGTCCCGGTCGCCCTCGCCGCGGTCGCCGTGATCGCGCTGGCGGCGGCATCCGTCACCTCGCTCGCCTGCACCCGGGCGCTCGCTCGGCGCTCTCGCGGCCGGCACCCGCACCGTCGACCGCTCCACGGGCGTCGCGGCCGGGGCATCCGTCGTTCCCGCACTCTTCGCGGGCCGCCTGCGCACCCTCGACCTGCACCGAGGACGCGATCCGTTCGCGCCTGCGCTGGCGCCGCTCGTGTTCCCGGATGCCGCGCCCGCCCCGGTCGCAACGGTCACCGCCACGCGCCTTCGCGCGCCCGTCGTCGAGCTCGACTCGGGGCAGCGGATCCAGGTCGAGGGGGTGCTCGTGATCGGCCGCGATCCGCAGACGCCCGCGGACCTGCCCGCGCACCTGTACCGGTGGCCGGACCTGTCGCGCACGCTGTCGAAGTCGCACGCCCGCCTCGAAGCCGTGCTGCGCGGTCAGGAGTGGATCCCCCAGGGCAGCTGATGACAGAGTTCGTGACACCCGCCCGGTTCTACGAGTACCGGGGCGAGAAGCTGCTGTTCCGCTCGGGGGGCGGCACGTACCAGCGCGTCACCGTGAGCGGCGAGCTCACGCTCGCCCGCTTTCCCGAAGCGCTCGAGTTCAGCACCGATCCCGCCGACCCGTGGGTGATGCTTCCCACGAGCGCATTCGACGCGGCCTACGAGCGCGAGGTCTCGGGCCGTTGGCACGACGTGCCGGTCTCGGTCGGATCGACCATCAGGTCGGGACTGCATCGTGGCCTGGTTCAGATCTTCTACGAAGGCAACCGCCCCGACGAGGCCGTCGCCGCCGGCCTGCGCGGCAATCAGAACGACGGCTGGTACGCGGAAGTCGACCCGTCCGAGATCGACGACATTAGCGTGACCGAGACCATGTACCCGATGGTGGGCGGATGATGTGCCTCGCCCGAGGCTCCCCGATGACGCCGGCGAAGGCTCGCCGGTGAGCCGAGTCGTCCTTCAGAAGCTGCTGCAGCCGGGCATGGCCGGGCTGGTGCGGGAGCGCGGGTACGACCAGCTGGGCGGGTACGTGGTGGATGCATCCGCCGCGGTCGCGCTGAACACGCCCGAAGCGCTGCGTGCCGCGTACGGCATCGCCGACGACGCAAGTCCGTCGGTCGACGTGGTGCGATTCGCCATGCCTCGCTGCGCGACGTTGAGTGCGCCGTCCGGCGCCGAGCGCCCGTGGCCGTCGTTTCCAGGTGGCTTCCTGCATCCGGTCGACGAGTCTGTCGTCCCGGTCTGGACGCTGTCCACGACCAGGTACACGCCCGGCGCGGAGGTCTGGCGCGTCCACGCCGACACCCGGCAGGAGTTCGTCGCCGTCTACCACGGTGCCGCGCGCGGCTGGTCCGGCGCGCGCGAATGGCGCCCCGCGTCGCGGTACTTCGGCACCCGCGCAGTCTGGAACGGCACCGAGTACGCCGCAGACGTCGACGAAGACACGGTGGAGCTCACGTCGTTCGCCGCGCCCGAGGGCGACGGCTGGACGCAGCATCGCCCGGCGACGTGGAGCCGCACCGTGTCGCTCGCGGAGTGCGAGGTGCTCGAACTGGTCTTCACGGCGCTGTACCAGGGCGTGCCGGTCCGGGTGCTGCGGGTCGCCGACGCGAACGTGCACCTGCAGGTCGTCGGCGATGACCCCGACGTCGCGAGCCGACTGGGCGCGACCATGATCGACTTCGGCGTGTTCGAGGTCGGCGGTGTGCCCGGGGCTCTGCTCACCGAGAACCGGCTGGTGGCGAACCAGCTCTCGCCGGGCCCGCAGTAGCCGGATGCCGCGGCATCCGCTCTTCACACGCTTGAGGCCGCCCGCGGCGGCCCGCCTAGACTCGTAGGGTCCTCACCCCGGACGGAACCTTCATGACGACACCGGACTCGACCCGCCCCGCCGACGTGGATGCGCTCGTGCTCACCCGCCGCGCGAGCGTCGGCCAGCGCCTCGCCGCCGCGGGTGTCGACATCCTCGTTCCGGCCGCCCTGATCGCGATCGCCGCGGTCGCGTTCGTCGCGGCGGCGGCAGGCATCGGGTGGATGCTGCTCCTCGCCGCCATCGCGCTGGCGGCGGCATCCGTCACCCGGCTCGCCCGCACCGGGCGCACACTCGGCCGGCGCGCCGCGGGCACGCGCACCGTCGACCGCTCCACGGGCGTCGCGGCCGGGGCATCCGTCGTTCCCGCACTCTTCGCGGGCCGCCTGCGCACCTTCGACCTGAACCGGGGGCGGGATCCGTTCGCGCCTGCGCTGGCGCCGCTGGTGTTCCCGGATGCCGCACCCGCCCCGGTCGCAACGGTCACCGCCACGCGCCTTCGCGCGCCCGTCGTCGAGCTCGACTCGGGGCAGCGGATCCAGGTCGAGGGGGTGCTCGTGATCGGCCGCGACCCGCAGGCACCGGCGGACATCCCCGCGCACCTGTACCGGTGGCCGGACCTGTCGCGCACGCTGTCGAAGTCGCACGCCCGCCTCGAATGGGACGGCCGCGTGCTGTGGGCGACGGACCTCGGCTCGACGAACGGCACGTTTCTGCGGTCGGCGGGTGCGGCGCCACAGCCGCTGCTGCCGTTCCAGCCGACCCCGCTGCCGGCCAAGGCGACGCTCGAACTCGGCGACCGCGTCCTCACCGTGAGCACGGCCGCATGACCGACACGACGATCGAGCATCCGTTGCGGGACGCAGGCGGCCCCGGCTGGGCGGCGACCGAGACGCGCGCCGAGGTCGTCGCGCTCGCCGTCGGGATGAGCGACTTCCTGCATCGCGCCGCGACGGCGGGGCTTCGTCCCGTGGTCGTCACGGGCGAGCACTCCCGCATGACGCAGCCGCTCAGCGACGCGCTGGCCGCCGTACGCGGAGCGTGGGTGGTGCGCACTGAGGGCGACGGCCTGTACGACGTGCGCACCGGCGTGCGGGTCGCGGCGGCCCAGGACGCCCTCGCACTGCGCCCGGGCGCCGTGGCGGCACACGGCCCGCACCCCTCCTTCCTACGGGGCGCGATCCTGTCGCGCATGCAGGTGGTCGCGACGGTGTCGACGCGGCACCGCGTGACCCGCCCGGTGCGACTGGGCGGGGTCGCGGAGGCGGCGTCCGAGGTGTTCGCGGGGTCGGCGCCGACCGCGTGGGGGCCGACCGAGCCGCTCGTGGCCCCGTGGGATCGCGACGACATCACCGAGCGCACGCGCCGACGGATGCCGGACGACACGCGCTTCGCCGCGGTGACGGCGGCCGAGCATCCGCTCATCGGCACTGTGCAGGTCGCCCGCACGGCCGAGGGGCTCGAAGAGACCACGCGCGTGTGGGCCGACGTCGCAGGCCCCGGCGAGGCGCGCGGAGCCGCGATCGCCGCCGAGGCCCGCGGATTCCTGTCGCGTGCGGCAGGGGTCGGGATGCCACTGCTCGGCGTGGCCTTCGCCGCGCTGGGCTCCCCCGACCTCGCCCGCCGCTGCACCGTCGTCTCACCGCCCGAGCCGCTGGCCCTCCTGATAGGCCCACCGGGCGTGCGCGCGCTCGGGCTGGAGCCGAAGCGCTGGGCAGACGAGCTCGGTGCCGCCCTGGTCGGCAGTCCTCGGCTTCCGGGGGTGCTCGTGCCCCTCGGCGAGACAGCGGGCGGCGGCTGGCAGCGGCTCGCCGACGTGCTCGGGGCGCTCGACACCGGACGCGTGGCCGAGCTGCTGGCCATCGCACCCGAGGTGTCGGCGCAGCTGCGCGCGCCGCAGGAAGAGGGGCCCTGATGCCCGATCAGCGCGATACCGTCCTCATCGAGCAGGCGAAGATCCAGCGCATGCGCCTCGGCTCCGCCCTGCTCTACGGGCGCATCGACGAGCGCCGCACCGTCAACGACCACGTGCGCCGGGCGATGGCATCCGTCATCGTCGCCGCCATCGCGTGCGCGGCGTGCGTCGGCGTCTCGTTCGTCGGCCAGCTGCTGTCCGACCGGGCAACCGCATCCGTCGCCGTCACCCCCACGGAGGCCCCGTGAGCATCTACACCCGCCTGACCGTCGCCGGCGCCTCGCGCCGCGCCGAGGTCGTGGTCGCCAGCGCCGAGCCGCTCGGCGCAGCGGTTCCGCGCCTGCTCGACCTGCTCGGCGAGACCGGAGGCACGGTCGCCCGCCCCCTCACGCTGGTCGGCTCCGACGGCGAGCAGGTCGACATCGCGCGTTCGCCGCAGCAGCTCGACCTCGCCGACGGCACCCTGCTGCGCCTCGTGCGACTGGATGCCGCGCCCCCGCCGCCGGTTGTGATCGACGTGACCGATGCCGCCGCCGACGTGCACGACGCGCGCACCGACCTGTGGGGCGACCGCTCCCGCACGATCGCCGGCTCCACCGGCATCGCGCTCGCCTTCGCCGCGGCGGGCCTGCTCGCCCCGTGGGGCGACCCACAGGCCGCGCTGTGGGCGCTGACGGCGTCGCTGCTCGTGCTGCTGGCGGTCGCCGCAGGCGTGGGCCTGGCGGGTCTTGCGCGGGTGTCCGGATGCCTCGCCGCAGCCGGCGCCGGTCTCGCGGCGCCGCTCGCGGTCGCCGCGGTCACGGCATCGGCGGCGGGGCCCGGCGGGGCGCTGCTGGGGGCCGCGGTCCTCATCGCGTCGGCGTCGCTCGTGGTCGCGGTCGGGCTCGGCCTCGCTCGACGCCGGCCCGGGGCGGCCGCGGGCGGAGCGCTGGGCCTCGTGCTCGCGGCGATCCTCATCGCCCTTCTGCTGTTCGACGTGCCGCCGGTCGCGGCCGCGGCGATCGCCGGCACTCTGGCCGCGTTCGCGACCGGTCCGCTCCCCTGGATCGCCCTGTCGGCGGCAGGGCTCACCGGCCTCGACCAGCGCGTCGCCGAGGGCGCGAGCGTCACGCGGACGCTCGCGCGGGTGTCGATCGACGACGCGTACGCCGCTCTCACGTGGAGCGTCGCCGCTGTCTCGGCCGTCCTCGGCGTGACCGGCGTGGCGCTCGCGCTCGAGCACGAGCTGTGGAGCGGGCTCCTCGCGCTCGCATTCGCGCTGATCGCCGCCCTGCGCACGCGGGCGTTCCCGCTGCGCGCGCAGGGCTGGGCCCTGTGGGCCGCAGTCGCCGCGATCGCCCTCGCTGCGCTCATCGCAGACCTCAGCGGCGCGAACGGATGGATCGGTGCCGCGGCGGGCGTGGCATCCGCAGTGCTCGTCGCGATCGCGGTGCTCGTGCGCCCCCGCCCGCACACGCGCGCACGGCTGCGTGGGTTCGGCAACGCGCTCGAGACCGTCGCGGTTGTCGCGCTCATCCCACTCGTCCTCGGGGTGTTCGGCGTCTACGCGGAGCTGCTCGGCATGTTCGGCGCAGGCTCATGAGCCTCGACCTGCGTGAGCTTCCCGGCGCCCTGTTCGGCAGCGGTGCGGCGCTGCGGCACACCCTGACGACGTGGGATGCCGGCATCCGCGGCGCCGTCCCCACCGCGCGGCGCATCGGATTCGTCTCGCTCACGCCGGGCGTGGGGGTGAGCACGCTCGCCGCAGCGGTCGTGCGCGCGATCGCGGCGCGGCGGAGCGAGCCGCTCCTCGCCGTGGACGTCTCGACCGGCGCGCTCGGGCTCGGCGACCGGCTCGGTTTCTCACCGACCGCCCCGAACGACGACCGCTGGGCGGCGCGCACGACCGCCGACGCCACCGCGGGCCTGGCGCCCGGTGATGGATTCCTCGGCCTGCGCCCGGCCGCATCGTCGGGCACCGTCGCGACCTGGCTCGACGAGGCGGCGCCGATCACCCGGTTCTTCGACGTGTCGATCACCGACTTCGGGGCGCGGCATCCGCTCATCGACCTGGCCGAATGCGCGGCGCTGTGCGACACCGTGTGCGTTGTGAGCGACGCGCGGCGCTCCCCCGCCGAACTCGCGCGTGCCGTCGTCCCGGCGATCGAGGGACTGCCCGAGGCGCCCACGGCGCTACTCGCCCTCGTGGACCACACCCGCGCCGGCGACGCCGTGGCACGCGCCTTTGCCGCGGACGGCCGCGTGGTCGGCATCCCGTTCGATCGCGGGCTGCGCGCCGGCCGCGGCCCCCACCGGCCCGCCGCGCGCCGCGCCGTGCTGCAGCTGGCGTCCGCGCTCGTCTCGGGCGAGGTGGTCGCGTGACCGCCCGCGTCGTCCATCGCCCCGCTCGGGTCACGGCCCCCACCGACCCGCCCGCCGAGGTCGTGCTCGCACCGCCCCCGCCGCTCGGCGAGAACGCGGGCGGGTTTCCCCTGCAGTCCCTGCTGCCGATCGTCGGAAGCCTGTCGTCGGTCACGATGATCGTGCTGCTGCGCAACAACCCCCTGATGGTCGTGGTCGGCGCGGTGATCCTGGTGGTCGCCCTCGTCGGCGGTGTCACGATGATGTTCACCGCGCGCGGCAACGCCGTCCGCCAGCGCCGCGTGCAGCGCGAGCGCTACCTCGACTACCTCGAGCAGACCCGGGCGAGCGTGCGTGAGGACGCCGACGCGCACCGCGACGCCGTCATCGCCCTGAACCCCGATCCGGCGTCGCTGGTCGAGATCGGGGCGAACCCGGCACGGCGCTGGGAGCGCCGGCCCGGCGACGCGGACTTCCTGCGCGTGCGCCTGGGCGCCGGCGACCTGCGCGCCATCGAGGTGCGCCTGCCCCCGGAGCAGAACCCGGTGCAGCCCTTCGACCCCGTGATGAAGGGCGCAGCTGAACGGCTCGTGCGGCTCGCGGGCGTCGCGCAGGGCGTGCCGGCGGTCGTCGACCTCGAACGCGGCGGCCAGGTGTCGCTCGTCGGGGACCGCCACGACACGCTCGCGGCAGCCCGCGCGCTCGCCGCGCAGCTGGCGGCGCTGCACTCCCCCGACGACCTGCACCTCGCGGCGGTGGTGCCGCCGGCGCACCTCGACGCGTGGGCGGGCTTCGACCTGCTGCCGCACGTCTCGCAGCCCGCACTCGCGCCGGGGGCGGCGGCGGCCCGCCGCCTCGCTCCGACGCTCGATGACCTGCTCGCCCTGATCGGGGGCGAGCTGCGCGACCGCGTCGCGTCAGCGGCGGCATCGCGCCGTTCGGGCCGGCGCACCAAACCTGGGCGGCTCGTTCTCTTCATCGACGAGGGCACTGATGCCGCCACCTCCCTGCCGCGTCTGGACAGCGCCCTCGACCTCGCCGACCTCGGGATCACCGTCGTCCACCTCGTCGACGACCGGCTCAAAGAGCCCTCGGCGGTGTCGGCCCGCATCACCTTCGCCGACGGGCTCGCGATGATCGAGACGCCGGGAACCGGCGAGGACGCCGTGCGCGGCATCCGCCCCGACGACGTCGGCACCGTTCTGCTCGAGGTCATCGCGCGGCCCTTGGCGGGGCTTCGCCTCACGCGCACCTCGGCGGTCGACGCGGGCACCTCGCTCGCACCCGACGTGACGGAGCTCCTCGGCATCACAGGCATCGACGACCTCGACCCGCACGCGGCGTGGCGGCCGAGGTCGGCGGGCGACTTCCTGCGGGTGCCGATCGGCGTCGACGACCGCGGAGCGCCGGTGCTGCTCGACCTCAAGGAGTCGGCGCAGCTCGGCATGGGGCCCCACGGCATCTGCATCGGCGCGACCGGCTCGGGCAAGAGCGAGCTGCTGCGCACGCTCATCCTCGGGCTCGCCCTCACCCACGCGCCCGACGACCTCAGCATGATCCTCGTGGACTACAAGGGCGGGGCGGCGTTCGCGCCGTTCGCGCGGCTGCCGCACGTCGCGGGCATCATCGACAACCTCGCCGACGACCCGCAGCTCACCGAACGGGCGCGCGAGTCGATCCAGGGTGAAGTCGTCAGGCGCCAGCGCCTCTTGAAGGACGCGGGGAACGCGGCATCCATCGGCCACTACCGGCAGCTGCGCCAGGGCCGCCCCGACCTTCCCGCCCTCCCGCACCTGTTCCTCGTGATCGACGAGTTCGGCGAGCTGCTCACCGCCGAACCCGACTTCGTCGAACTGCTGCTCACGATCGGCCGCATCGGCCGGTCGATCGGCGTGCACCTGCTGCTGTCGAGCCAGCGCATCGAGGGCGGGCGTCTGCGGGGCCTCGACACCTACCTGTCGTACCGGATCGGCCTGCGCACGTTCTCGGAGTCCGAGTCGGCGGTCGTCCTCGACACGCCCGACGCGTTCCACCTGCCCGCGATCCCCGGCTTCGGCTACCTCAAGGTCGACACGTCGGTGTACACACGCTTCCGCGCCGGGTACGTGTCGGGTCCGGTCCCCGAGCGGGTCGACGACGGGCAGACGGATGCCGGCGCCCCGCCGATCCTCGAGCTGCCCGCGTACGACCTGCCCGAGCCGGCCGCGGACGCGACCGCCGACGAGCCTGCCGAGCCGGAGGCGCCGACGACCGGCCGCACCCTGGTGCAGGCGGCCACCGAGCGCCTGTCGCACGGCGTGGCCCGCACGACCCCCGTCTGGCTGCCGCCCCTGCCGCCGGTGCTCACCCTCGGCGGGGTGCTCCCGAGCTCCGAGGGCGAGGGCGGCGGGCTTCGCGTGCCGATCGGGCTGCTCGACGACCCGACCCGCCAGCGCCAGTCGCCGTGGCTGCTCGACCTCACTCGCTCGGGCGGGCACGTGTCGATCGTCGGCGCGCCGCAGTCGGGCCGCTCGACGTTCCTGCGCACGCTCGCCGCCGGTCTGGCGTTCACGCACTCGCCGCGCGAGGTGAGCGTGTACGGCATGGACCTCACCGGAGGCGGCCTCGGCCGCATCGAGCCGTTCCCGCACGTGGGCGGGGTCGCCACCCGCGGCCACCGCGAGCGACTCACGCGCCTGCTCGAAGAGCTCACCGCGATGCTGGCCGTGCGCGAGCGCGTGTTCCGCGACCAAGGACTCGACTCCCTCGCCGACATGCGCCGCCAGCACCGCGACGGGCGCCTGCCCGAGCTGCCGAGCGCCGATGTCGTGCTGCTCGTCGACGGGCTCGGGGCGCTGCGCACCGACTTCGAGGACCTCGAAGGCCCGCTCACACAGCTGCTCGAGCGGGGCGGCAGCTTCGGCATGCATGTCGTCGTCACCCTGTCGCGCTGGAGCGAGCTGCGCATGAATCTGCAGGGCCTCATCGGCACGCGCCTCGAGCTGAAGCTCAACGACCCCGCCGACTCGCAGATCGCCCGCAAGCTGTCGGCGTCGCTGCGCGCGGACGAGCCGGGGCGCGTCCTCACCGACGAGAAACTGTTCGCCCAGATCGCGCTGCCGCTGCTGGCCGAGGTCGACGACGGCGACATCGGCGAGGCGCTCGAACGCAGCGCGCGAGAGACGGCCGCCCGCTGGGGTGGGCCCGGCGCGGCGCCCATCCGGCTGCTGCCCGAGGACCTCTCGCCGCACGACCTCCCCGACGCGCTCGACGAGCCCGACGAGATCCCGATCGGCCTCCGCCAGGACACCATGCAACCGGTCGCGCTCGACCTCGCCAGCCGCGACCCGCATCTGCTCGTGCTCGGCGACAGCCGATGCGGCAAGACGACGGTGCTGCGCGGCGTCGTCCAGGGCGCGATCGACCGGCACTCCAGCGAAGAGCTCGTGATCGGCCTCATGGACGCCCGCGGGGATCTCGCCGGCGAGATCCCCGACGACTACCTCGGTGGGCACGCCACCAGCGGCAGGCAGGCGCGGCTGCTGGCCGAGTCGATCGCGACCGAGCTCGAGAAGCGGCAGTCGTCGAGGGATGCCTCGGGCCCCCGCATCCTCGTGATCGCCGACGACTTCGACATTCTGGCCGCCGGCGGCACCGAGCCGCTGCGACCCCTCCTGCCCTACCTCGCGTCGGCGCGCGACCTGCGGCTCAACGTCGTCGTCTCCCGGCCGGTCGCCGGCGCGTCCCGTGCGATGTTCGACGTCGCCCTGCAGGGCGTGCGCGACACCGGCGGGACGGCGGTCATCATGTCGGGCGACCGCGCCGAGGGGCAGCTGCTGCCCAAGCTCTACGCCGAGCCGATGATCGCGGGCCGCGGTCGCCTCGCGCGGCGCGGAGACCGGCCTACGCTCGTGCAGATCGCGCACTTCGCGCCGGCACCGGCGACCGACGTCGAGAGTCCGGCTACCGCGGCGCCCGACAGAGCGACACCGGTTACGAGTTCGAACCCGACTCCCGCCGCGCCGGACGCCGCGACGCCCACCGCCACCACGGGCGAAGTCGCGGCATCCGCACCCGTGTCCGCGCCCGCCGCTCCACCTCCGTCTCGACGAGCGGGGAGGCGGGATGCCTCGTAGCAGTGTGCTTCTCACGCCGACGCCGATCGATGCCAACACCGTCGCCACCGCGGCCGGCGTCGTGTGGGCGCGCGGTGACGGGCTCGATCCCGATCGCGATGCGTTCACACTGCGCCCGCTCGACGATGGTGCGGTGCTGCAGGTGCTGGCAACCGGCACGGTCGTGCTCTCGGTGCTGAGGCCGCGTCTGCTCCCCACCGCGGCGGAGGTCGCGCGCCTGCTGCCGAGCGCGAACGCCGACCCGGCGATGGCGAAGTGGTGGACCGACGCGTACACACCGTGGCACCCGGGCGGTGCGATCGGCGTCGCAATCCTCGACGCGATGGTCGCGACAACCGGCGGCGGTGTCGTGCACCAGGGCCTTGCCCGCCCGGTCGACCCGCGCCGCACGGAGTGAGCGGCGCCGTCCTTCGAAAGCTCCTGCACGCGGGAAGGTCGCTGGTCTGTTCGGTCGTGTGCGGGTGCGGTCTCGGATTGAGCTGTGCGTTTCGAGGTGGCATGCGCCCATCCCCGGCGTGCTGACGCGCGCACACGTGCCCGATGTCCCCCGTTCGGAGACATCGGGCATGGCACGAGATGGGCCAGCCTGTCTCAAAGATTGGTGTTCGCGGTTCGATCGGCGGTTTTGTCGACTCGACAGTTAAGGGACGTGGGGATGAAGTTCGCGATGGGTGCGGACACGCTGGGCGTGTTGAGCAAGGCGACCAGTGGGTCCAGTGACGAGTTGTCGCTGCTGGTGCGGCAGCTGCTGGAAGCTGCCGAGCCGTTGCAGGGCCGGTTCCAGGGGGCCGGGCGCGCCGCGTTCGACCGTTTCAAGAACCGCACCGACGTGATCTCGGGCGAGCTGAAGGCGGCGCTGGACGGCGTGCTGACGGGCATCGGCGGCATGAACCGCTCATTCCTGGAAGGCGAGTCGGCGATGGTCGACTCCACATCGAGCCTCGAGGCCGGTTCGTCATTCGACGCGGCCCGGTTCGGCTCCGGCCGCTGACCGGCGACAGACGAGAGGACGCATCATGGCGAACCAGGCCGACCGTCGCGACTACGACATCGCGGCATCCCAGAACGCGCAGGACAACTTCAACCGCGTCGCCGCGCAGCTCGAAGCACTCATCGACCAGCATGACCGCGACGTGCAGGCCGCGATGGCCGACTACGCCGCCGACGGCGTGTCGGAGGACTACCGCGCCAAGGAGCTGCGGTGGAAGAACGCCGCCGGCGAAGTCCGCGGCATCATCCAGACGCTGCGCGCATCGCTCGAGCGCAACGACGAGTCCGCGCAAGACGCGCTGCGCAAGGCGCGCGCCGCTGTCGAATCGATCGGCTAGCACCCCACCATATCGATGACGTCCTGGAGTATTCAGCCGTCGGGGGTCGTGGCCGTCCTCACCGACGTGAACACGTACGCCGTCGCGCTGGGTGAAGCGCTGAACGGGTTGAGCCCCGCACTGGAGGGGGCGGTCGTGGCGACCCAGTCCGCGGCGATCTCCGACGCGGTGCAGGCGTACTTCACGCAGAAGGAAGGCCCCCGCATCCAGGGGATGAATACCCGCATCGGTGCGGCGGCGTCCGGTGTCGTCAAGGCCACCGAGGCGTATGTGGCCGGGGATCTGGAGATGGCGGCGAATGCGCAGTCTGCGTCGGTGGCCACGGTGTACCCGCCCGACCTGCCCCCGGGGGTGATGTGAGTGCCGTCCGCGATCGATCCGGCATCCATCCCAGGCAAGGACCTCGACCCCGACGCCATCGAGACGAACGCGTCGACGGTCGCCACGCTCGCGGCCGAGGTGCGTAGCAACGGCTCGAACGTGCACCTGAAGTGGCAGGGCATGGCGGGGGTGTACTCGGCTCCCGAATCGGGCACGCTGCTGGGGCTGATGCAGCCGGTCTCGTCGCAGGCCACGCAGGCCGGCGACAACCTCGAGACGGTCTCGGCAGCACTGAAGCAGTTCGCCGCCGACGTACGGCCGATCAAGGCCGAACTCGACGCGCTGCGCACCCAGGCGCAGACGTTCGTGGACACCACCGTCGCGAACGGGGTGCGCGTGCGGGAGCTGAACCCCTCGTGGACCGCCCTGAACGGCAGCGGCTACGGCTACGGCACCTCCGGCGCGTCGTACTCGGGCTCGTGGAACGCGTACGGCGCGACGAGCGGCACGCCGAGCACCGGCAGTGACGTTCCGCAGTACCGCTACGTCACGAAGGAGTGGCACGAAGACCAGGACGCGGTCGACCGCAACACGGACCTCATCGCCCAGGTGAACGCGCAGCAGGTCGCGCTGTGGGAGGCTGAGCGCACCTGCGCGAACAAGATCCGCGCGCTGTACGGCGCTACCGCGCTGCACTCCTACCAGTCCGAGGATGACCGCAACGGGTACGGGCTCGACGAGATCCCCGAGGGCACCGAGATGCCGTGGGGCGCGCCCATGGAACGCACCGAGGGGTGCGGCGAGGCGACCGCGAAGTTCGTGTTCAAGGACCTGATCTGGGAGGGCATCGCCGTCGGCGGGGTGTGGGGCACGGTCCAGGGCGTGGGCACGCTCGTGTTCGGCTACAACCCCGAGACCGGCGAGTGGTTCTCGGGTGACGCGTACGGGGCCGCGTGGGGCGGGCTGGGCATGCTCGCCGTCGGGCTGGCCACGTTGGGTCCGATCACGGTTGCGGACAACATCATGGAGACCGTCACCGGCGGTGAGGGATTCATCAGCGGACCGGCGGGTGACTTCCTGGACTCCGCGGAAGACGCCCTGCTGAACACCGGCAAAGCACTCATCGCGTGGGACAAATGGGCAGATGACCCCGGCACCGCCCTCGGCGAGTCCGTGTTCAACGTCGCCACCATTCTCATCCCCGCCGGAGCGGCCATCACCGGTGTCAAGACCGCGAGCACCGCGGCATCCGTGCTCTCCAAGATGGCCCGCGTGGTCGACCTCGTCGACCCGGGCGCATGGGCCGTCAACGGCGCCCTCCGACTCGCCTCCACCGGCCTCGGCTCGCTCGACCACCTCATCGGTAGCCTCGACGTAGCCGGAAAGCTCGACCCACCACACATCGAGGTGTACGCAGCGACCGACGCCGCCCACGCCATGGACCTCCTCGACGACGCCGGCATCGACCTGAACACCGTCACCGCCCGCGTCGACAACGGCATCCCCGTCCTCGAAGCCCCCGGCATCCGCATCGAGACCCCCGCCGGCTCGTTCGACGCCGCCATCCACGGCGGAAGCGGGACAGATGCCGCCACCCACGCGCCCGTCCGCGAATCCGAACTGGTCGCCGCCGGCGGCGTCCGCGCCGAGACCGGCCCCGGCCCGGGGAACTCCACCGTCGACGAGGCTCCGGCGCGCACCGAGACCGGCGGTTCGAGCGAGACCACCGTCGTACGCGAACCCGAGACGACCGCCACCGGCGACAGCGGCTCATCGCACGGCGGAACGGGATCGGACGGTTCGGACGCCGAGAGCTCGCACTCCGCCGGCGACGGCGCGTCGGGTGCCGACGGCTCCGCGGTCGACGACGTTCCCGCCTCGGGTGGCGACGGCGCCGCCGGCATCGGTGGTGATGGAGACGGCGCCGCGCCCGGTGCCGCCGACGAACCGGGTGATGTCGCCTGGCGCAGCTCGGAACAGGCCGACCTCACGCTGGCCCACGCCGAGAACAGCAACTGGGTCGAGCCCGGCACCGGCCGGATCATCGAAGTCCAGTTCCACACCGACGCCAGGCCAGAACGCGTCCACGTCGGCGAACCCGACGCACCGACCGTCCCGCACGACACGACGCCCCCGGTCAGTGACCACGACAACGTGGACACAGACCCGCATGAGACCAGCAACCCGGGACACGGCGGCGACGGGGGCGATGGGACTGGTGCGCCTGACGGACACGACAGCGACGGCGGGACGTCTGACGGTTCGCCACACCGCGGTGACGCCCGCCACGGTGGGGACGGCGATGGTTCGGACGGGTCGATTCACGATGCTTCTGACGTCGCGAACGCGCCTATTATGCGAAACGGCGAGCAGTTCAATCCTGACGGAACACTCAAGCCCAATGTGCGGTATCAAGCGGGCGAACACGAGTACATCTACACGACTGACGAGCACGGGTGCATTTCGAGTTTCCATGCCGATAGTTTGCAGCTAAAAGTGCACGATGGCAGACTCAACCATGATCCGAACACCCCGGGCAAACTCGAAGCCGACCATGCTGGACATTTGGCTGGGGATCTCTTCGGTGGATCAAAGTACATAGACAACTTGGTTTCCCAGCTGCGCGGAGTCAATCTCAGCACCTACCGCAAGATCGAGATTGAGTGGTTCAAGGCACTGGATCCCGATCGTCCGGGCGGCCCGCTAGATGTTTCTGTTGACGTCTATGTCAAGACGGACTCAAGCACTGGGCGTCCCATCGAATTTGAGGTAGAATATACCATAGATGGTCTTTTCAAAAGCAAGACAATACCCAATGAGTAGGGATGTCAATCGGTGAACAGTGGCAGTTTTGAGCACGATCTTGCCGACGTGCAAAGCGAGATGATTGCGGCTGCTCTCGAATATGTGGACGGTCGCGCCAGTGATGTTTATGTCTACTGCACTACCGAAGGCGGGGTTTTTCAGTACGATCCTTTCTTCGTGGTAGACGGCAAGGTTGCTGAACGTCACAAGATCGCGGGGATTGACACATCGATTCCGCGTCAGCGTGCACTTGTGAAGTACGGAAATCAGCAACTCCTTAGGTTGAAAGATGCTGCGAAGAAGTATGATCGACCTTTGCCGACTCAAATTAAGCTTCACTATGTGGTTGCCGACGGCTCTCTAGACGCGTCTTACGAGTATGAAATGCAGTATACGAATCATTCCTCGTTGACCGCAGCGGATATCGTTCAAGAGTGGCAGTCTGAGATATCTGACAGTCTCGTCGATTGAATCGGCTTGAGAAGGCTCTCGCCTATTGATGTCACGATTTCCCGGGCTCGGTCGGGTCTTCTCTCCATGAGTTCGGGTGGGGAGGCTTTCTGACCTGACTCGTAAGAGCCACGGAGTGACGCGGGCGCAGTTCATCGACCTGATCAACAAGCCGATCAGGTCGCTGTCGGCGGGTGAGCGTCTTCTCATCAACGACGTGCGCGACGCGCTCACCGCCCAGATCACCCCCGACACCGTGTTCCAGAAGGTGATGGACCAGCCGCACTTCGAGGTCGGACCCGACGGCAGCGTGACGCTGGTCTTCGGCCAGGCCGAGAATATGGTGCTCCGCGACCTCCGTGAGATCAGCGGGTCCGTGTCGGTGGTCGAGGACACGGCTCACCTCGCGACGCCGCGGGACTTCTTCGGCGCCCTGCGCTTGGACTATCCCGGCACGAACTTCTCCTCCGGAGACGGCTCGGCCTTCGTGCTGCGATTCCAAGCCGACAACCTCGATCTCGGCAACGGGACGAACACGGTCGACTCGCAGTTGCACAGCTCGATGGGCGGCGACGGCACGATCGACGACTACAGCCCTCCCTTCACCGGGAACGGGTTCCTGGCGGCCCCGGACGATATCATTCCGGAGTATCGCGCGGACGAGGTCCAGATGCGCGATGGGGCCGAGGTGTGGGAAGTGCTCGATGATGGGACGCAGCGGCTGTACGCGGTGCTGCGCGATGAGGTGTGGATCCGCCAGGGAAGCTGATGACAGAGTTCATGACCACCGCCCGGTTTTTCGAGTACCGGGGCCAGAAGCTGCTGTACCGCTCCGGCGGCGGCACCTACAAGCGCGTCACCGTGAGCGGCGAGCTCACGCTGGCACGCTTTCCCGAGGCGCTTGAGTTCAGCGCCGATCCGGCCGATCCGTGGGTGATGCTTCCCACGAGCGCGTTCGACGCGGCGTACCAGCGCGAGGTGCGCGGCCAGTGGCATGGCGTGCCGGTCTCGGTCGGCGAGATGATCAGGTCGGGACCGCGTCGCGGCCTGGTTCAGATCTTCTACAAGGGCAACTGTCCCGATGAGGCCGTCGCCGCGGGACTGCGCGGCAATCAGAGAGATGGCTGGTATGCGGATGTCCAGCCGTCCGAGATCGAGGACATCAGCGTGACCGAGACCATGTTCCCGATGATTGGCGGATGACGATGCTCGACCTGTGCGGACGGATGACGACGGCGGGGGCGCGCCGGTGAGCGGGGTCGTCCTTCAGAAGCTGCTGCCGCCCGGAATGTCCGGGCTGGTGCGAGAACGCGGATACGACCAGCTCGGCGGGTACGTGGTGGAGGCAGCCGCCGCAGCCGCGCTGAGCACGCCCGGCGCGCTGCGCGCGGCTTACGGCATCGCCGACGACGCGAGCCCCTGGATCGATGTGGTGCGATTCGCGATGCCGCGTTGCGCGACGTTGGCGGCCCCGACCGGCGCCGAGCGCCCGTGGCCGTCGTTTGCGGCGGGCTTCCTGCGTCCGGTGAACGAGACGATCGTCCCGGTCTGGACGCTGTCAACGACCCGGTACCCGCCCGGCGCGGAGGTCTGGCGTGTCCACGCCGACGCCCCGCAGGAGTTCCTCGCGGTCTACCGCGGTGCCGCGCGCGGATGGTCCAGTGCCCGCGAATGGCGCCCCGCGTCACGGCTACGGCACCTCCGGCGCGTCGTACTCGGGCTCGTGGAACGCGTACGGCGCGACGAGCGGCACGCCGAGCACCGGCAGTGACGTTCCGCAGTACCGCTACGTCACGAAGGAGTGGCACGAAGACCAGGACGCGATCGACCGCAACACGGACCTCATCGCCCAGGTGAACGCGCAGCAGGTCGCGCTGTGGGAGGCTGAGCGCACCTGCGCGAACAAGATCCGCGCGCTGTACGGCGCTACCGCGCTGCACTCCTACCAGTCCGAGGATGACCGCAACGGGTACGGGCTCGACGAGATCCCCGAGGGCACCGAGATGCCGTGGGGCGCGCCCATGGAACGCACCGAGGGGTGCGGCGAGGCGACCGCGAAGTTCGTGTTCAAGGACCTGATCTGGGAGGGCATCGCCGTCGGCGGGGTGTGGGGCACGGTCCAGGGCGTGGGCACGCTCGTGTTCGGCTACAACCCCGAGACCGGCGACTGGTTCTCGGGTGACGCGTACGGGGCCGCGTGGAGCAACCTCGGCCTGCTCGCCGCGTCCGGCGTCATGAACTCCCCCGTGCTCGGCCCGATCCTGTGGGCCGACCAGGCCATGGAGACGTCCGGCGGCGGGTTCCTCCCCGACGGTGTGCGCGACTTCAAGGCGCAGGCCGACGAGGCCGCCCTCAACACTGGTAGGGCCCTCATCGCGTGGGACAAGTGGCAGGACGACCCCGGCGCCGCGCTCGGCGAATCCGTGTTCAACGTCGGCACGCTCCTGATCCCGGTCGGTGGCGCGGCCGTCGCCGGGGTGAAGACGGCCGGCACCGCGGCATCCGTGCTCTCCAAGATGGCCCGCGTGGTCGACCTCGTCGACCCGGGCGCATGGGCCGTCAACGGCTCCCTCCGGCTCGCCTCCACCGGGCTCGGCTCGCTCGACAACCTGATCAATGGTCTGGGCAAGTCGTTCGACTTCGACCTCCCGAATATCGACGTGTATGCCGCGACCGATGTCGGTCATGGCATGAACCTGATCGACGAGTTCGGCATCGACCCCGCCGATGTCACCGCCCGCGTCGACGCGGCCGGCAACGACGTGTTCGACTTCCCCGGCGGCCGGATCGAGATGCCCGCAGGTACCTTCGACACGGCAGTACACCGCTGCACGACGGATGCTGCGGTGCATGTGCCTGCACGCGAACCCGAGCTCGTCACCGCGGGTGGTGCCCGCGCCGAGACCGGCACCGGTGTCGTCAACTCCGTTGTTGACGACGCGCCCGTGCACCACGAGACCGGTGGCGCGGGCGAGTCCACGATCGTCCGCGAGACCAACCCCGATGCTGGTGGTAATGACGGGCCGAGCGACCCACCGACCGAAACTGGGGGATCGGCAGGCGGGCTTCGGGACGGCCCTGGAGGTATGTCGAAGAACAGCGACGGAGGCGATGTTGGTTCCCCGGCCGCCGCCGTGCTTCAGGGCAAGGCCGTCGACGTCAACAGCCAGTCGTTGTGGCTTCCTCGCGGCATCGAGCTCGAGGGCACCGATGTCGTGCGGTATGACCAGGGGTCCGCGGGTCGAGCATCCCTGTCGATGAATATCTCCAGCTGCGGGAAGAGTCGCTCCATAACCCGCATTCGAACACGCTCGTGCTCGGGCGTTGGACGAACGATGACAGTTCCTACCTTGCTGTCGCGAAACGCTCCGACGCGATGTACTTCGACATGGGCGGCGACTGGGATGCGGCGAAGACGCGGTATGACCTCTCGCCCGTCGACGACATGTCCGAGCTCTTCAACCGCCCCGCGCTCGACGACGCGATCGCGCGGGATCTGAATATCACCTTCAGTCATGACCCGCGTGCGGCGGACAACACTGGTACCTTCCTGCATCGGGAGAAGGTCTACTTGGAGGACCACGGCTACATGATCGAGCCTGACGGATTTGGAGGCTGGCATGCCATCCGATGAGCCGATGCTGACCCTCGCAAGGAGACTGAACGGCACTCTACGCGCGCGGTTCGGTCGGGCAGTCTCTGGCTTCACGATTCGGGAACGGCGTGAGGGTGAACACGCTGTGCTACAAGCGTCGTTCGCGCTCTACGAATACTGGATCATTAGTTTCGGATACGACCGAGGCATGTTCGGATTTGGGGTTCCGCTCGGCGATACTTTCGTGCCTGTGCTCGACCCGGATTCTGGCCAGTCAATCGATGACCTCGACCGGATTCTCGATGAACTCGATCGGAAGGTCCGTTTGCGGATCCCGGACAAGTATCTCGAGGCGTGGGACTCGCAACAGTCTTGACGCCAATGAGGGATTCGTTGGGGCTGAATCAGGCGTGGGTGCGCGCACAGGGTGCGTACGGGGCGACGACGTCGACGGCGGGGTCGGGGTATCCGGCGTACGGACAGTCGCGGTCGGCTCCCGCGACGGCGGTGCACACCGACATCCCGAAGTATGTGTATGTCACGAAGGAGTGGCATGAAGATCAGGATGCGGTTGACCGCAACAATGAGCTGATCGCCGCGGTGAACGCCCAGCAGGTGCTGCTGTGGGAGGCCGAGCGGGCGTGTGCGAACAAGATCCGCGCCCTGTACGGGGCGGGCAAGCTGCGCGCGTTCCAGTCGGAGAACGACGCGAACGGGTACGGACTGTCGGAGATTCCTGAGGGCACCGAGATGCCCTGGGGTGCCGAGGTGGAGCGCACCGAGGGGTGTGGTGAGGCGACCGCGAAGTTCGTGTTCAAAGACTTCCTCTGGGAAGGCGTGGTCGTCGGCGGGGTGTGGGGCACGATCAGCCCGGCGTGGCGGTGGTCGCCAAGGCGCATGGCGAGATCCGGTACGAGCCGCGGGCCTGCGCGCGAGATTCCTCTGACGGCTCCGTCCGCGAACCCGAGCTCGTCGCGGCCGGCGGTGTGCGGGGCGAGACCGGCCCCGGGGCTGTCGACACGATCGTCGACGACGCCCCCGTGCGCACCAACACTGGCGGACCGGGCGAGAGCACCGTCGTACGCGAGTCGGAGACGGGCGCGTCCGGGAGCGGCTCCGCTTCCGGGCCCGACGGCGGCGGCGGTTCCGGCGCATACGGTGGCGGATCCGCCGATGACGGCTCGCTCGGCGGGCACGGCGAGTCCGACCCCGGCAGCAGTGCCGACGACGGGTCCGCCTCGGCGGGTGGCAGCGGCTCACAGAGCGAGTCCACCTCGCCGGCGCCGGCCGCTTCGGACCCGGGCGAGGTGGCCTGGCGCAGTCCCGAGCAGCCCGATCTCACGCTGAGTGCGCCCGAGAAGGCGGCCGTCGACGAGTTCCTGGCGGGCGCTCGCGCCGCTGAGCCCGACATCTCGGCGACGCTGCAGCACGTCGTGGAAGTGAACCCCGGGAGCCGTCTCGAAGGGTTCGACGCGCGTCTGAAGGGCGACGAGTCGCTCTATCGGAAGATCGCCACGGCGCTGGACGATGCCGCACCCGGGACCGACGCGGTTCGCCGGGCGCTCGGCGACACCCACGACGCGATCCGCCACACCGTCGTGACCGACGCTGCGGCGTACGCCGACAGCACCCGCGCCGTGATCAGCGACCTCTCCGACCGCGGATTCGTTCCTGTCGGCGATCTGAAGAACTCCTGGGGCGGGCCGGGATACCAGGGCATCAACTCGACGTGGTTCGACCCGTCCACCAGGCAGGTGTTCGAGGTGCAGTTCCACACCGACGCGAGCTTCGACGCCAAGTCTCTGACGCACCACGACTACGAGGAGGCGCGCCTGCCCGGGGTGACGCCCGAGCGGCTCGCCGAGCTCGAGGGCGCGATGAACGGCGTGTTCGGGCAGGTGGAGGTGCCCTCGGGCACATCCGCGGTCGACTGGACCGACCTGTCCATCCCGTCGGACGTCGTCCCCCACGCGCTCGACGCCGGCCTCGTGGACGGCGATGTCGTGGGCCGCTTCGACAACCGCACCGCCCCCGACTCGCTGACCTTCTGGTCGGGGCCGACGAAGTCCGGCTCCAGCTCGATGAGTTCCGTCGAGGCGTGGGCGACGGCGCATTCGCGTGCGACACTGGAGCAGACGCTCGCGCGGCAAGGGCTGCTCGACGACATGCCGTCCGAGTGGTCGTCGCCCCAGACGCTCGAGACGTGGCGGGCGGTGTCCTCGCGCCTCGCCGAGGGCGCGCGCGGCGAGGTGACAGCGGTCGTCGGCAATGTCGGCGGTCACTCCGTGTGGCTGAACTACGAGTTGCCGCGGCTCCTCCAGAATGAGCATGTGACGCGCATCACCGTGATCAGCGCCGAGACAGGCGAGGTGCTCAGTTCCTATGTCCGCTGAGATCGGTCCAGCTCTGCTCACCGAGGCGATCGTGGCGTACACCGGCCACGGCGCTTCCAAGATGCCCCGCGAGGATCGCGACGCCGTGGCGCTGCTCGGGCAGGTTCACCGGGTCGATCTGATGCCGGCGGTCGAGTCGGCCCTCGCGGCGGCCGAAGCCGTCGACATGAGTGACGTTCCCCTTCCGTCCGAGACGGCGGGCGAGACCTTCCGTTCCCGCCTCGCGGCGGCGCGCCCCGACCTCACGACGGAAGCCCGCGCGGCGCTGGCCGACACCTGGTTATTCCGACGTCTGTGGCTCGACCTTCCCGCCCAGGTCGAGAACCCCCGGGTGCAGTACTTCGCCCGATTCGGCATTGAAGACGGCGAGCGTGTGCCCTGGGCACTGTATCGCCGGGTGCGCGACGGGGAGTCCGTCGTCGATTCCGTGCTCAAGGACGTCGGTGAATGGCGAGCGGACCGCAACCGTGTGATCTGGTCGTCGACGGTGAATCCGCTGGAAGCCGACATCGAGCCGATCAGCGCACGGCAAGCGCTCGAGTTCGAGCAGATGGTGGCGGAGCGCCGGTACCGCCCGTTCAGCACCTGACGGACGCGTCGTGACCGAACGGGCGCTCCGCCGCGGCGTCTACGCGTATCCCGACGGCGAGGACGGGAGCACCGGGGGCGTGCGCTGGCCGACCAACGACGGTGCGGTGGCGGGCTCTGGCGTGCACTACGACAGCACGGAGGCATTGCTTCGTGACTGTCCGGAGTTCGCCCGCCTGGACCGCATCGGCCTCTGGGGAGGCGACTACCTGACCGTCGAGGGTACGCCATTCGAGGCCCGCGGTCTCACCCCGGGCCATCGGGCCATGCCGTACTCGGCCTTCGATCTGACGCCTCCGCTGCCGAGGGGCGTGCAGATCGAGATCTCCGTCATCGACGAAGCGCTCGGCTACCCCGGCGGCGGCTGGCAGATCCGGTTCTTCAGGACTGGAGCGGACGGGCGGGCGGTGTTCCTGAGCATCGACGAGCTCATCGACCTGGAGGTGCTCGGATGACGACTTTCGGGCTCACGGCGGTTGCGGACTGGCTTGCGGAGACCGGTCGAGCCGTTCAGCAGCAGCCGACGGGGCTTTCCGTCGCCGACGACGAGGTGACGCTGCGCATCGCGAAGGACGACCACGAGTGGGTGATTCACAAGACCTGGCGCGATGAGGACCGAGGCGTCGTGTTCACGAGCTCCTCCGTCGAGGACGTCGACCGGTACCTCACCCTGCTCACCGCGAACGAGGTCCGGGCGCGTCGCGGGCTCCCTCCGCTGCGTCACGGGATCACCACCGGGCCCGACGGCATCGCCGAACCGTTCGCGGGGTTCGCCCTCTCGGGCGGTCTCGACAACGGCTTCGTCCTGCAGGACACCCGCACGGGTGAACGGTGGATGTTCGCCAGTGACATCGAGGCAGCGCGGTTCAGCCGCTACCACCGGCTGGAGCCCCGCGAGCTCCGCGCCGCGATCCTCGGGCCTGCACGCGAGATCCCGCTTCAGGGGTGAGAGGCAGGTGAACGAGCGCGCCCCCGTTCACGGGAGGCGTTCTTCGACGAAGACCGTGGGCGTCCGGATCCGGCGGCTCCGCCTCGCCTAGACTCGACGCGTCCACTGCCGGACGGAACACTCATGACGACACCGGACTCGACCCGCACCGCTGAGGTGGACGCGCTCGTGCTCACGCGCCGCGCGGGCGCGGGTCAGCACCTGCTCGCCGATGGCGTGTGGCGGATCCATCTCAGGGAGGTCGTCGAATGAGCGGTGGCATGGCGTGCCTGTCTCGGTCGGCTCGACGATCAGGTCGGGGCCGCGTCGCGGCCTGGTTGAGATCTTCTACACGGGCAACCGTCCCGACGAGGCCGTCGCCGCGGGACTGCGCGGCAATCAGAACGACGGCTGGCATGCGGAGGTCCAGCCGTCCGAGATCGACGACATCAGCGTGACCGAGACCATGTACCCGATGATTGGCGGATGACGATGCTCGACCGGTGCGGACGGATGACGACGGCGGGGGCGCGCCGGTGAGCAGGGTCGTCCTTCAGAAGCTGCTGCCGCCCGGAATGTCCGGGCTGGTGCGAGAGCGCGGGTACGACCAGCTGGGCGGGTACGGTGCCGCGTGGGGCGGGCTCGGCATGCTCGCCGCGGGGCTCGTGATCGCCTCCACCCCGCCGCTGAACATCATCAAGGGCATCGACGACACCATCGAGGCCTTCGGCGGCGACGGCTTCCTCCCCGACCCGATCGACGACTTCGCCGACGCCGCCGACGACGCGCTGCTGAACACCGGCAAGGCGCTCATCGCGTGGGACAAATGGCAGGACGACCCCGGCACCGCCCTCGGCGAGTCCCTGTTCAACGTCGCCACGATCGTCATCCCCGCCGGCGCCGCCATCACCGGCGTCAAGACCGCGGGCACCGCGGCATCCGTGCTCTCCAAGATGGCCCGCGTGGTCGACCTCGTCGACCCGGGCGCGTGGGCTGTCAACGGCGCTCTGCGACTCGGCGGCACCGGCCTCGGCTCGCTCGACAACCTCATCGGGGGTCTGGACGTCGCCGGCAAGCTCGACGTCCCGCACATCGAGGTGTACACCGCGACGGACTCGGCCTCCGCTCTCCGCGCGCTCGACGACTGGGGCGTCGACATGGCCCAGGTCACCGCGCGTGTCGACGAAGGCATCCCCGCCCTCGAGTTCCCGGGCGGTCGCGTCGAGCTTCCCTCCGGCAGCTTCGATGCGGGCGGCGGCGTCCGCGCAGCGGATGGCGGGGCGGATGCGTCGGTCACCGCGCCCGTGCGCGAGCCCGAGCTCCTCGCCGCCGGCGGCGTGCGCGGCGAGACCGCCCCGGGGCCCGTGAACTCCCTCGTCGACGAGGCGCCCGTCCGCACCGAGACCAGTGGGTCCGGCGTCGATGCCGGACGGCAGCCGCGGAATCGTCTACATCGCTCGCGACGACGGGTCGGCCCATGTCTTCAACGTGATCCATGATCGGAACGGCGTCACATTCCTCGATGCACAGACAGGATACTTTCGCTCGTTTGGAGGAGGCCGCGCAGATCGGCCTCATCGTGACAAAGAATGGCTGATCTCATCGATGCAGAGACCGCTCGGCGGATCGTACGCGAGATGCTCGCCGCCGCCGAGAAGTCAGGCGGTGTCCCCTGTGAGCTCGTCGGCGAGGCGAAGGACTTCGGCCGGTGGTGGGTTCAGGGCTACCAGAGCCGGGCCTTCGTCGAGGGCGGTGACATCCTGTCTGCGCTGGCAGGAAATGGACCGATCGCCGTGCCGAAGGACGGCTCCGAGCCTTTCGCGCTGTCGAGCGCCGAACCTGCCGCAGATCAGATGGAACGCCTCCAGCGAGCCGACGACGCTGACCCTCACGTCTAGAACAGCCGGGCGGGCGGGCAACACCGGCGAGAACGCGGAGAGCCCAGCCACCCCGGTGCGCATCGGCGGACGCACCGCAGCGTCACGCGAGGAGGAAGTCGGCCACTTCGCGCAGGCTCTTTCCGGCGACGTACGTGTACCGCTTGGCGTCCGAGCGGCGCGCAAGCACGGCCCGGTGGCCGTCCACCTCCGCGATGTATCCACCATCCGCGTGTACGATCGTCGCGCGCGGCGCAGGATCCGCCGGAAAGACGTCTTCCAGCCCCCGATCGGCCCGCCAGATCACTCCGAAGCAGACGAGAAGGAAGGCATCGGCGTCCGCGAGAGTCGCGAAGTGCCCCGTCGTCGACCAGTGCCCGCGATTCTGAGTGACGACCGTGTACCCGTCGAGCTCGTGGCGCACCCCGAACGCGACCTCCATGTCGCCCCACCCGTGAACGAGGCCCGGCTCCTTCGAGAGCTCCGCGAAGCCCAGGCGCTCAGCCCAGGTCGCGAGCAGCTGCTCCTCGTGCACTGCTCCATTCTGCCCGTCCGGCCGCCCCACCGACATCGGCAGGCTTGGCAGGCGATTCCGACGGAAGGGCGTGTGATGACGGAACCCTGGGAGGCGGCTCGCGCGCGATTGCGCGACGAGGCGGTGATCCTGCCCGGCGACGCTGACGCGGGTCGTGCAGGCGACGGATGCCTCGACCCGCCCGCTCTGTGACGCCCGTTGTCCACAGGTGCCACGCGCGTGCGAAGGCCGCCCGGGCGAGCACCTAAGCTGGAAGCATCCGCTTCGCACGCCGCCGTGCGATCCGTCACGAGGAAGGACCCCCGGTGGCCCTCACGCCGTTCATCGTCATCGGAGGCGTCGGTCTCCTCGTGCTCGTGATCTCGCTCATCGTGGGCGACATCTTCGACTTCTTCGACATCGGCGATGGAGCCATCTCGGGCACCGCGCTGGGCATCGCCGCCGTCGTGTTCGGGGCGTCGGGCGTGCTCACCACCTCGGCTGGGCTCGACCTGATCTGGGCGTACGTGCTCGCCGCGGTCCTCGCCGTGCTCGCGTACCTCGCGGCGGCGGTGGTCGTGCGCCGCCTGACGAAGAGCTCCGACGGCGTCCCCGCCTCGGCCGTGGGCCTGGTCGGCGTCACTCGGTCGACCGTCTCGCCCGCAGGCGGTGAGGTGAGCCTCGACGGACCCCACGAGGTCGAGCGTCGGCTAGCGTACGCCGATACGACCCTTGACGAGGGCGTCCGCATCCGCGTGGTCGAGCACAACGGCACGCGCGTCAAGGTCGTCGCCGAATAGCGTCCCCCTCACCGTCCGCGACGCCTGGCGCCGCGGCTCCCCACTCCCGAAAGGACACCATGCCCGTCGATCTCGTCCAGATCATCGCCGTCGTCGCGCTCGTCGTCGCGGTGCTCGGCCTGCTCGTGTTCATCGCCCGCCGCATCAGGCGCGTCCCCCCGAACGAGGCTCTCGTCATCGTAGGCCGCGGCGCGGGCAAGCCCGCCGCGGGCGAGTCCGCCTCTGGTCAGCGGGTCGTGATCGGCGGACGCACGTTCGTGTGGCCGATCCTGCAGCAGGGCTTCTCGATCTCGCTCGAGCAGCGCCAGATCGGCATCACCGTCGAAGGCGTCGACAAGAACCGCATCAAGATCGCCATCAAGGCGTCGATCAACTTCAAGGTCTCGGGCACCGAAGAGGGCGTGCGCCGCGCCGCGCAGCGCTTCCTGTCGCAGCAGACCGCGCTCACCGACATCATCAGGGAGTCGCTCGAGGGGTCGCTGCGTTCGATCGTGGGCGACATGACCATCGAGCAGATCATCTCGGATCGCAAGAGCCTCTCTGACCGCGTGGTCGCCGAGACGAAGACCGACCTCGTCGAGCAGGGCCTGCAGGTGGACCTGCTCAACATCAGCGACATCTCGACGCCCGGCAGCGACTACCTCGCCAACCTCGGCCGTGCCGAGGCCGCACGCGCCCGCCAGGTCGCAGAGATCAGCGAGGCCGAGGCGGCCCGTGCGAGCGAGTTCGCCCGTATCGAGGCATCCGAGCAGATCGCCGAGCGCCAGAAGGCCCTCAGCCTCAAGCAGGCCGCCATCAAGGCCGAGACCGACCGCGCGAACGCCGAGGCGCAGGCCGCTGGACAGCTCGCGACCGCCGAGCAGGACAAGCTGGTCGCCGTGCAGGAGCGTGAGGCGCTCACCGAGCAGGCCCTCGTCACGCAGGAGAAGCTCGACATCGAGGTGCGCAAGCCCGCCGAAGCCGAGGCCTATGCCGAGGTGCAGCGCGCCACCGCGCTGCGCGACGCCGCCAACGCGGCCACCGAGGCCGACGCCTACAAGCGCACCAAGATCGCCGAGGCGAACAAGGTCGCCGCAGTGCAGGACGCCGAGGCGTCTGCGACGGCCGTGCGCTTCGCCGCCGAGGCGCAGGCCACCGCCGTGCGTGTCGCGGGTGAGGCCGAACGCGACAAGCAGGTCGCCCTCGCCGCCGGCATCAAGGCCGAGGGCGAGGCGCGCGCCGCGGCGGTGCAGGCCGAGGGTCTGGCCGAGGCGGCCGCGACCGATGCGAAGGCTCTCGCACTGCAGAAGTACGGCGAGGCAGCCCTCGCACAGGAGATCATCTCGCGGCTGCCCGAGATCGTGCGCGCGGCCGCCGAGCCGATCGGCGCGATCGGGACGCTCACCGTCGTCTCGACCGACGGCGCAGCCGAGATGACCAAGACCGTCGGAAAGGTGCTCGGCGAGGGCACCGAGGTCGTCAAAAGCCTCACCGGGCTCGACCTGACGACGCTGCTGCAGGGCTTCGCGCTCAAGGCGGGTTCGTCGGCATCGCCCACCCCGCCGAACGGGCACGCCACGCAGGGCTGACGAACGACCGATGCCCCGCCCCGGCGCGCGCCGGGGCGGGGCATCGGTCGTTTTGGAGGAAAATTCTCAAACTCGCGTAATGATCCGCGGATGTTCCTTTCTCTTAACCTGAGCCGGTCACGGGGCGATCTGGGGCGCCGACCGGGCATGTGGTGCGTCGTCGTACGCATCGCGGCATGAGGAGATTCCATGGCGAACCTGTCCGCGCTCTCGCGCGCACAGAGTCCTGTCCACAAGCCCAAGAAGGCACCGGGAGCGGCCCTCATCGGGGTCGGCGTGCTGCTGGTCGGCATGATCCCGGGAGCCCAGCTCGCACTGGATGTCGCGCCCGCCGCTGCGGAGACGATCACGGTGCCCGTCGATGACGGCGTGAGGGCACGACTCGCCTTCCACACGGGGTGGGACGGCGACACCGCTCCGGACCCGCAGGTGTACGACTGCGTGCGCTACGGCGCCGCCCCCAGCGACGCGGCGCCGGGTGTGATCGGCAACGTCCACGGATACGTCGGCGACAGTGCTGCCGCCTATTCCGACGGCTACACCGAGTGGGGCACTGCCGGCACCACCGTCTACACCGCCCACGGGGCCGCTACAGCCGACGGCAATGGCACGCCGAGGTGTTCCTCCGACCTGGACCTCACCACGCAGAGCGCGATCGGCTTCGCACCCGCCTCGGTCTCCGAGATCGAGACGGGGCCGCTGTTCAACCTCGGCCGTCTGATCCACCGCAACAACCCGGTGCTCGAGCCCAACGAGTGGTACCACGGCACGTTGGACGTCCAACTCCTCGGCATGGACCTCGCCTTCGAGTGGCGACTCCATGAGACGCCCAACCAGCCCGGACCGCCCGAGAGCAATGACATCGTCGATTTCCTCAACACTGTGGGCGACCAGTCGTTCACCACGGCGGACGGCCTGGAGCACACGCTGATCATCGACGGGTTCACCGACGTGGACCCGGACGTCGCCTGCCCCGAGACCATCGACGCCACGGTGCCCTTCGAGCAGTTCTCGACCTTCGAGGCCCAGTCGAACTACGCGTGCCTGTACGCTCACGTCGAGCAGGTGCGTGAACTGACCATCGTCAAGGTCGCCACCGCACCCGGGCCCCAGCCCGACGTGGTGCCCTCGTTCGACTTCACCTCGACCAGCGGCACACTCGGCTCGCCGTGGGCGAACGACTTCACGCTGACGCCGACCGGACTCGGCATCGGCGCGGCAGCATCGACCACGGCCACCTTCACGGCGGGCGAGTCGATCACGATCTCTGAGAGTGATCGCCCGGACGACTGGGACCTCGTCGACGTCAGTTGTGTCGACGGCCTCGGCAACCCGCTCACCCTCATCCGCGACGGCAACGTATCGCTGGGCCGCGGCGACCTGTCGGTGCAGGATCCCGAGGCGTCGCCGATCACGTGCACCTTCACGAACGAGTACCACCCCCACGTGGTGACCCTGCTCGGCTCGGTCGAGATCCGCAAGGACGTGGCCCCGCGCCCCGGCGTGCCTGCGGAGGGCTACACCGGCGGCGACGAGCGTGTCTACGAGGTGGAGTACGTGTGCGCGCTCGACGGCTTCACCGTGGCCCAGGGACTCGCTCCCGTCACGATCAGCGCACCCGTGGTGATCGATCGAGTGCCCGTCGGCGCTGAGTGTGACATCACCGACGAGTGGCTGACCCCGCAGCCCACCGACTTCGCCGACGACGACTACGCGTGGGACGGCTATGAGACGAGCGGGTCCGTGTCGATCGCCGAGGACGAGGTGGCATCGCTGACGATCACCAACCTGTACACCCACCCCGAGGAGCCGGTCGACCCCGGCACGCCGCAGACTCCGAGCACACCCGGGATCTCGGCCCTGCCGAGCACCGGCTCGGCCCCTGTCCTCCCGTGGGCGGTCGGCGGAGCGGCGGTCCTGCTGCTCGGTGCCGCACTGATGGTGACTCGCCGCGCACGACGCCGCTAGCCGCAAAGACCGGCGCAGCGGACGGGCACCAATCCCCAGAGTCCGCCCGCTGCGCCGCGCTGGAGCGTATCTTCAGCGCAGGCCGAGGCCTGTGATCGACGGATCACAGGCCTCGGTTCTTTGTCGGGGGCTGGGGCGCCGGTCAGGCGCCGCGCAGGCGCTCGGCGAGATACGCCTCGAGGGCGTCGAGGGGCACGCGCTCCTGGCCCATCGTGTCGCGGTCGCGCACGGTCACAGCCTTGTCATCGAGCGAGTCGAAGTCGACCGTGACGCACAACGGCGTGCCGATCTCGTCCTGGCGTCGGTAGCGGCGGCCGATCGCGCCCGCGTCGTCGAAGTCAGTGTTCCAGCCGCGTGCGCGCAGGTCGTCGGCCAGGCCCCGCGCGATCGGCGAGAGCTGCTCATTGCGCGACAGCGGCAGCACCGCGACCTTGACAGGCGCCAGGCGCGGGTCGAGCGCGAGCACCGTGCGGGTGTCGAAGCCGCCCTTCGCGTTGGGCGCCTGCTCCTCGTGGTACGCGTCGACGAGGAACGCCATCATCGCCCGCGTAAGACCGAACGAGGGCTCGATCACGTAAGGGATGTACTTCTCGCCCGACGCCTGGTCGAAATACGACAGCGACTGGCCGGAGGCCTCGGTGTGGCTCGACAGGTCGAAGTCGGTGCGGTTGGCGATGCCCATGAGCTCACCCCACTCCTTGCCCGGGAAGCCGAAGCGGTACTCGACGTCGATCGTGCCGGCCGAGTAGTGCGCGCGGTCCTCCTTCGGCACGTCGAAGCGGCGCATGTTGCCGGGGTCGACGCCCAGGTCGACGAACCAGTTCCAGCAGGCCTCGACCCAGTGGTCGAACCATTCGCCGGCCTCGGCGGGCGGCGTGAAGAACTCGATCTCCATCTGCTCGAACTCGCGCGTGCGGAAGATGAAATTGCCGGGGGTGATCTCGTTGCGGAACGCCTTGCCGACCTGGCCCACGCCGAACGGCGGCTTCTTGCGGGCGGCCGTGACGACGTTCGAGAAGTTCACGAAGATGCCCTGAGCGGTCTCGGGGCGCAGGTATTGCACGCCCGACTCGTCGTCGACGACGCCGAGGTAGGTCTTCATGAGGCCCGAGAACGCCTTCGGCTCGGTGTACTGGCCCTTGGTGCCGCAGTTCGGGCACGGGATCTCGGCCAGGCCGTTCTCGGCCTTGCGGCCTTTGCGCGCCTCGAAGTCCTCGATGAGGTTGTCGGCGCGGAAGCGCTTGTGGCAGTGCAGGCACTCCACGAGCGGGTCGGTGAAGGTCGCGACGTGCCCGGATGCCTCCCACACGCGCTTGGGCAGGATGATCGACGAGTCCAGCCCCACCATGTCGCCGCGGCCGCGCACGAACGTCTGCCACCACTGGCGGCGGATGTTCTCCTTCAGTTCGGCGCCGAGGGGGCCGTAGTCCCACGCCGACCGGGATCCGCCGTAGATCTCACCCGCTTGGAACACGAACCCGCGGTGGCGGGCGAGGGCGATCACTTTGTCGAGGCGGGACTGCTCGGCCACGGTGGCTCCAATGGTCGTGAAAGGGGGTGAGAATGCGGCGCGGCGAGAGCCGCGGCATCCTTCGATTCTATCGATCCCGCCTCTGGAGCTTCGCCGCACGCGGGCGCGAGCGGTCCCGCCGCGGACTCACTTGATGAACGGGATCGCCACCGGGTAGGAGTACCACTGGCCCTGGTTGGCCTTCACCGCGGCGATGATGCTGAAGACGATGTTCAGCACGTACGCGGCGAAGATGAGGAGCCCGCCGACGCCGATGAAGCTCAGGACGCCTCCGGCGACGCTTGCGATCACCAGCGTGATCTGAAAGTTGAGCGCGGTCATGGTGTGCGCGCGCACGAACGGCCCACGGTCCTTCAGCACGAGATAGCCGATCAGCGGCGAGAGGAACCAGAAGAAGATGCCGCCGATGTGCACGAGGGTCGCCCACAGCTTCTCGTCGGCGGGAGACATGGGAAGCGGAGGGATGGCCTGGCCGTAGACGGGGGGCTGCGGAGGGGTGGTCATGAACCCAGAGTAGAGGCCGCGCGCCCCGCCGCGCTCTGGTGCCAGCCCCCGCAACAGCGCGGTGGATGACCCTGCCTCAGCCGTCGCGCGCGACTGGGTCGTCGTCGGCGGCGCGGTCGAACTCCCGCTCCCATTCCCGCAACTCCTTCCGGCGGCCGATCATGCCGTCGAGCGACACCTGGAAGAGCAGCCCGCGGCGGGCGTTCACCTGCCGAATGTTGTCGACGATCTCGGTCTGCACAGCGGTAACCGAGTCCCGCACCTCGCGCACGCGCTCGGCGGGGTCGTCCCACAGGTTCGGGTGCGTCAGGATGTCGAGCAGGTAATCCCTGTCGAGGGCCGCGGCGAGCTTGCGCAGCGTGTCGCCGTACTCGACGGCGGCCATGGCTCGTTGCGCCTCGTCGCCGCGGCGCCCGAGCCGCACGAACAGCTCGGTCGTGTTCGTCACGATGCCCGAGATCTCGCCGGCGAACTCACCCGCCTGCTGGGTGCCCCGCGCCGCGGCGCCCGAGTACTCCCCGACGAGGGCGCGTAGTCTCGCGATCGAGCTGCGCACCGGATCGGGGAGGGGTCGCTGCCTGGTGCGCCGGCGCAGCGCCAGCACCGTCGTGAGCGTCGCCGCTGCGAGCGCCACGATCACCGCGACTCCGACGCCGAGGCCGATCGCGAGTCCGCCGTCGCCGCCACCCCCGTCGCCGGCGCCTGCGGTGGCCGCCGTGATCTGCTGCACGGTCTGGCTGAGGGCCTCATCGAGCGAGCCGGCCGACTGCTCGGCCTCGTTCGCGATCCGCATCGCCTCGCCCGCGGGAAGCGCGCGCGATCCCGCGAACAGGTCGTCCCCGACCGCCACGACGATCGTCTCGTACGGCGTCGACTCTGCGAGCTCGGCCAGGATCTGGGCATCGGATGCCTCGAGCTCGACGTTCGTCGAGAAGACGACGACGCCGATCGAGGCATCCCCCACCTGCTGCTCGAGCGCGTGCGCGAGCTGCGTTGACCCGCCCACCTCGGGCGAGACGTAGACGTTCGAGTGCGCGAGGGCGCCGACGGCGTCGTCCACGTACCCGGCGGCGTCGAACGGATGCGGCATCCTGTGTCCTGTCGTGCTCAGAAGTTGTTGATCACCGAGGCGAACACGAGGTCGATCTTCGCGGCGTCGGACGCGTCGAACCACTGCCCGCCGGTCGCCTCGGCGATGCGGCGCAGCGCCCCGGTGTCGGCGCCCTCGCCGTACGCGATCGGGAAGATGCGCACCGGGGAGTCGTCGCCGCCCTCGCGGGAGAACTTGCTCAGACGCGCGACGAGCGAGTCGAGCGAGATGGCCGAGTCGGTGTCCTGGCCGTCTGAGAGCAGCACGATCGCGTTGATGCGCCCCGGTTCGGCGCGCGCGGTCATCTCGTCGTAGGCGAGCGCGACCGCGTCGTACAGCGGCGTGCCGTCGCGCCGAGCGTAGCGCAGCTCGTCGAGCGACGAGTCGACCTTCTCACGATCGGATGCCAGCGGCGAGACGTCGCGCAGCACGACGATGTTGCGGCCGGCGGAGGATTCGACCCCGGTCGTGAACGCCCAGACGCCGATCTCGTCGCTGGAGCGGAAGTGCCCGAGGGTCGACTGGGCGCCTTCGATCGCGCCGTCGAGGCGGGACCGTCCGTCGCCGATGCCCTCGTCCATCGATCCCGAGATGTCGATCAGCTCGAGCACCGACGAAGGCTTGCGGATCTGCGTCCACTGGTCGATCGCCGCAGACACGACGTCCACCCCGGGGCTCGGAAGGGTGACGGCCGGGCCGGCGGGATCGACGCCATACGCCGCAGTGAACAGTTCGCCGAGCGGCGCCGACGAGTCCAGCGGCCGGAAGCCGAAGTCGGGAAGGATGCGCTGCGCGGGCGCCGTCTGCAGGAATGCCGCGAACGCGCCGGCAGCCTCGCGCTGCGCGTCGGTCACCCACGGGGCGCCGAGGACCGTGATCGGATTGTCGGACCACATTGACCCGCCTGCCGGATAGACCGCGACCAGCTTCTCTTTCGGAGGCGTGAGCTTCTCGCCCGGCTGCACGGTGTGCGAGTCGGGGTTGCCCTGGTTGTAGTTGAGCAGCGAGGTCTCTTCGACCGCGACGGCCGACACATAGCCCGAGCCGCCCGCGCCGTTCTGCGTGTCGTCGTACAGGCGCGTGAGCACCTTGCCGGTCGTGTCGCCGTAGTGGATGACGCATTCCTCGAACACGCGCGAGAACTCCCCCGCGGCATCGACGTCCGAGACCGTGAGCCCGTCGGCCTTGCCGGCGGCTTCGTAGGTCTGCATGAGGATCATCGACAGGCCCGTGGTGGAGGTGTTCGGGTTGGTCTTCGAGATCTTGAACGAGCCCCACAGCGGCTTGCCGACACTCCCCCAGCCTGACGGATCCTGGCAGAGCCGCTCGAAGTCGGCGATCCCGATGTCGGCATCGGGCCAGCCCAGGGCCTTCGCCATCGTCTCAGGCACCGCGAACACGACGGGCGTGCGGGTGAAGCTCTCGGGCTGGCCGACGAGGGCGGGGGATGCCGCGGCCGCCACACGCTCGGTCCACACCGTCGATGCGGGCGACCACATCACCGGCCAGCCTCGATCTTTCATCGGGCCGTTGATCGGGGGTGTTCGGCGTCGTTGCCGGGGGTGTGGTGCTGATTCTGCTGTGAGGGTACGACAATGGCCGCGTGGCGCTGCGGTGGCGGGTCTCCGGT
>NZ_JBFECU010000020.1:0-50508 GCF_041379855.1 Microbacterium sp. BWT-B31 | reverse complement strand
GCAAACTCGTCCACACTCTCCTCGAGACGGCCGAGCCCGTCCGCCCCGAGCTCTACCTCACCGCCTGACCATCACCCACCACAGGAAGCAAACGGAGTGACACCACACGACGGGACTTGACCATCATCCCCGCGCGGGCGGGGAGCACTCCGCGCAGCTGGGTGAGCAGCGGCACCCGCGCGGGATCATCCCCGCGCGGGTGGGGAGCACCGATTCGGGCCGGTCGTGGAATTGCGCGGGCAGGGATCATCCCCGCGCGGGCGGGGAGCACGCGCCGATGCGTGAAGGTCTCGGCATGATGGTGGGATCATCCCCGCGCGGGCGGGGAGCACGACGATCCATTGCGCCCCGTCCCGCGCGGGCCGGGATCATCCCCGCGCGGGCGGGGAGCACTGCCCGGAGGATGCGGGGCTGGTGGGGCGCGTGGGATCATCCCCGCGCGGGCGGGGAGCACCCCGCCGCGATCGCGTCGTCTCCAATAGCCATGGGATCATCCCCGCGCGGGCGGGGAGCACCATCACGCGACCGCCTCGACGACAGCGCCGATCGGATCATCCCCGCGCGGGCGGGGAGCACACCGAAGCAACGAACGCACAACTAGCAGAATTGGGATCATCCCCGCGCGGGCGGGGAGCACTCCGCCGCGCCGGGGACTGAGGTCGCGCTGGAGGGATCATCCCCGCGCGGGCGGGGAGCACCGGCGCAGATCCTTGGGGGGGTGCTCTGACGTGGGATCATCCCCGCGCGGGCGGGGAGCACAGCACGCAGGCCGCGTAGAACAGCAGCTGGTCGGGATCATCCCCGCGCGGGCGGGGAGCACGACGAGCACGCCCCCGGGGTTCTCGATCAGGTCGGATCATCCCCGCGCGGGCGGGGAGCACCACGGAGGCCGTAGCGCGTGGTTTCCGACGCAGGGATCATCCCCGCGCGGGCGGGGAGCACGCGGCGCAAGTCCGCGAGTACACGGACAACCTGGGATCATCCCCGCGCGGGCGGGGAGCACGCCATAGCGCGCAGGACGTCCTGCACACCGACGGGGATCATCCCCGCGCGGGCGGGGAGCACTAGCTAGATAATCTGAGCGGGTTTCGTGGGCGGGGATCATCCCCGCGCGGGCGGGGAGCACCCGATATGACGGCGTATTGGCCGCTGGAGAACCGGATCATCCCCGCGCGGGCGGGGAGCACCCTGATTGATCAGGGGTTTATCCGAAAGAATAGAGCATTCGCAATCACTTCTGCTCACGCTTTGTGAGTGCGAACGATCTGCGGTCGTACCGCGCGCAGCCTATTCGGCGCCTCAGGCGGCCAGCGCGTCGTCGATCAGCTGCTGCAGGCGCGCGAGGTCGGTGCCGTCGCCGATCATCTCGAACACCGTGCCGTCGACGACCACGGTGGGCACGTACTGCAGCACCTGCGTGGTGCCCGGGAGCGTGCGGGCGAACCAGAAGTCGCTCGCCCGGTCGGCGAGGTCGCGCCAGGTGTCGCCCGACAGGGCGGCCGACAGATCTGTCTCGATGCCGGCGTCTGCGGCCATCGTCAGCAGCTGCGCGTCGGTCGGCGGGGCAGCATCGCCCTCGGGCTGCTGTTCGAGCATCAGGCGGTAGAGGTCGAGCACGGCATCCGTCTCGCCCGCGTCGGCTGCCGCGAACAGCAGGGCGGCCGAGCGCGTCGAGTATTCGGTCGCGTCGCCATGCTTCTGGCTCACGTAGGTCATGGGGTGAAGCACGAGCGTGATCTCGCCGGCCTCGATGCGCGAGGCAAGGGCCGCTCCGGTGTCGGCCTCGAGCTTCGCGCAGTACGGGCACGACGAGTCGCCGAACAGTGTGACCACGACGGGACCGTCGCCGATGCGGATGCCCGCTTCAATGAACGCGTCGCGCGCTGAGTCCCGCGCGGGGTCGGTGGCGACCGGCGGAGCAGACTCCGGCGCGGCGGCCGAGGCGCAGCCGGCGAGTGAGAGCGACGCGAGGCCGACGACGCCGACCAGCAGTGCGGTGCGCAGGGGGCGTGCGAGTGAGCGTGCGAGCGGCATGTCCCCATGCTAGCGCAAGTGGTCTGACCACACATTTGCAACCCCTCCACATCAGCCGTGACGATGCCGAGACCGCGCCGTGATATGCCCGAGCGGCCATGTGACCTCGCGTACCTTTGACGGATGCTCCGACGACTCGTCTCGCGCGCCTACTGGGCGCTCAGCCGGTGGCGGCTCGTCAGCGAGCCCGCGCCGACCACGCCCACCGTTCTCATCGGAGCCCCGCACACGTCGAACTGGGACTTCGTGCTCATGCTCGGCATCGCCTGGCACCTCGGCATCGACGTGCGGTGGCTGGGCAAGAGCAGCCTCTTCGCCGGATGGCGCGGTCCGATCATGCGCGCGCTCGGCGGAATCCCGGTCGACCGCAAAGACCCGAGCCGCGTCGTCGGCGAGGTCATCGAGCAGGTCCGCTCGGGCGAGGTCTTCGGGCTCGTCGTCACGCCCGACGGCACGCGCGGCGCGAACGAGTACTGGAAGAGCGGCTTCTACCGCATCGCCCGCGAGACCGGCATGCCCGTGACCCTCGGCTACGTCGACCGCACCACGATGACCACGGGCCTCGGCCCGACCCTCGAGCTCACCAGCGACGTCGCATCCGATATGGACCGCATCCGCGCCTTCTACGCCGACAAGGCGGGCTTGCGCCCCGAGCTGCGCACCGAGCCCCGCCTGCGCGACGAGCGTTCGCTCGCGCCCGTCGGCTGAACCGGCCGCCGTCCAGACACGGGGCGGCTGAGTCAGCCGGCTGCGATCACGTCGACGGCGAAGGCTCCGGATGCCGCGGCCCGCCGCTGGTCGTTCGTCCACAGCTCCGCGCACCCGGCGAGCCTGTTGTGCCGGTCAGGCACGTCGACCCGGCCGACAGGCGCGATCCGCGCCACCGGCTTTCGGCGCCGCGTGAGCACGGCTTCCTCCGCTCCGGATTCGACCATCGCGCCGACATGCTTACGACGCCAGCTCCTCGCGAATGATGTTCGTCCCGGCACTGAGCGAGCTCAGCTTCGCCAGTGCGACGTCGCGAGGGAACGGCGCCATTCCGCAATTCGTGCTGGGGATGAGCTTGTCCGCATCGACGAACGCGAGCGCCCTGCGGAGGGTGTCGGCGACCTCCTGCGGGGTCTCGATCGTCTCGCTCGCCACATCGATGGCCCCGAGCATGACCTTCTTGCCACGGATGAGCTCGATCAGGTCCATCGGAACATGGGAGTGCTGGCACTCCAGCGAGACGATGTCGATGGCGGACCGCTGCAGGAGCGGGAACGACTCCTCGTACTGTCGCCACTGCGACCCGAGGGTCGCCTTCCAGTCGGTGTTCGCCTTGATCCCGTATCCGTAGCAGATATGCACAGCGGTCTGCGCGCGCAGCCCTTCTGCCGCTCTCTCCAGCGTCGCGACCCCCCAGTCCTTGACCTCATCGAAGAAGACGTTGAACGAGGGCTCGTCGAACTGGATGATGTCGACGCCCGCCGCTTCGAGCTCTCTCGCCTCCTGATTGAGGATCGTCGCGAACTCCCACGCCAGCTTCTCGCGGCTGCGGTAGTGGTCGTCGTAGAGCGTGTCGACCATCGTCATCGGACCGGGGAGAGTCCATTTGATCGGACGATCCGTCGTTTCGCGGAGGAACCTCGCGTCGTCGACGAACACCGGCCGTTCGCGACTCACCGCCCCGACGACGGTCGGCACGCTCGCGTCGTAGCGATCACGGATGCGCACGGTCTTGCGCTGCTCGAAATCGACTCCGCTGAGATGCTCGATGAACGTCGTGACGAAATGCTGGCGGGTCTGCTCGCCGTCGCTGATGATGTCGATGCCGCGTCGGCTCTGCTCCTGGACGGCGATGAGCAGCGCATCCTGCTTGCCCTCGACCAGCGCGTCACCTTCCAGCTTCCATGGAGACCAGAGCGTTTCCGGCTGTGCGAGCCACGTCGGCTTGGGCAGGCTCCCCACGATCGAGGTCGGCAAGAGCGTGTGCACGGTGGACTCGCCGCTGGTCATGCGACGCGAGCGGCGTAGCCGGCGGCCCACCGCTGGAGTACTTGCCCATGCGGCTTGATGAAGTGCTCTTCGGCGTACTTGCCCTGGGTGATGGCGAGTTGACTGCGTTCGACGCGGTCGTAGCCGATCTGGGTCCGCGAGTAGTCCTGTTCGTTCAGGCTCGGCCGGTAGACGGCGGGGGCGGCGGAGTTCGCGTTGTAGATCTCGGGGCGATAGATCTTCTGGAACGTCTCCATCGTGCTGATCGTGCTGATGAGCTGCAGGTTGGAGTAGTCGCCCAGCAGATCGCCGCGGAAGTAGAAAGCGAGGGGCGCAACGCTGCCGCGAGGCATGAAATACCGCACGCGCAGTCCCATCTTTCCGAAGTATTCATCGGTCAGCGAGAAGGCGTCCTGCTCGTACTCGACACCGAGGATCGGATGATGATTCCCGGTCCGGCGGTAGGTCTTGCTCGTCGAGACGCTGATGCAGATCACGGGCAGTTGCGCGAAGCGCTCCTGGTACGCGGCGGACTCGAGGAAGTGGTTGAACAGCTTTCCGTGCAGGTCGCCGAAGTCCTGGGGGATGACCGACGTGGTCGAGCCGGCGCCGGCTGCGGGCAGCAGCACGCTGAAGTCGAAGTCGCGGATATAGGACGAGAAGTTGTTTCCCACGATCCCGTGGTGGCGGGCGCCGGTCTGCTGGTCGGCGATCCGGGTGTCGAGGACCTCGATCAGCGGGAACTGCTGGTCCTGGCCCTCCGCAGTGAACTGCAGCTGCACGGAGACGATCTCGAGTTCGACCGTGTAGCGGTCCCGGTTGGGGTTGTCCCAGTGTGCGAGGTCGTTGAATCGGCGGTTGATCATCGCCAGTGTGTTGCGGAGGTTCTGCTGGCGGTCCTCGCCTCGGGCCAGATTGGCGAAGTTCGTCGTGAGCCGGGAGTCTTCGGACGGCGAGTAGTTCTCATCGAAGCGGGTGGTGGAGATGCTGAAGGTGAATTCGTCAGCCATGGTGAGCAATCCGGTGGGTGATCGGCCGGGCTCGGCCTGCGAAAGTGGACCCCTCCATGGTGAAGGCGTTCGGAGCATATCGGGTAACTCGGCAAGGCTATGCCTTCATATAGGCTCTGCCTATGGTGCAAATGATGAGCGCGCTGACGCTGCAGCAACTGCGCTACTTCATCGAAGTCGCGGCGGAGGGGTCGATCTCCGCTGCCGCCGACGTGCTCTACGTCGCACAGCCGACCCTGTCCGCGGCGATGAAAGATCTCGAGGCCCGGGTGGGCCGCTCCCTTCTCGTGCGCTCCGCCCGGGGGGTCGCCCTCACTCTCGACGGGGCAGAGTTCCTCGGGTACGCCAGACAGGTCGTCGAGCAGGTGGAGCTTCTCGAGCAGCGCTACCTCGGTCGACCGCCGTCGCGACGCCTGCTCGGGGTGTCGGCGCAGCACTACTCGTTCGCGGTCGACGCGTTCGTCCGCATGGTGAAGGCGACCGGTGCGGCAGAGTATGAGTTCTCCCTTCGGGAGACTCGCACCTGGGACATCATCGAGGATGTCCGGACGCTGCGCAGTGAGATAGGCATCCTCTACCGGAACGACTTCAACCGGAAGGTCATCGACCGGCTGCTGCGCGACTCCGGGCTCGCGTTCCACCGGCTCTTCCTCGCCGAGCCGCACATCTTCATCTCGCGGAACAATCCACTGGCCTCACGAGGGCGTGCGACGCTCGCCGATCTCGAGGGCCTGCCGCGGCTCACCTTCGACCAGGGGGCGAACAACTCGTTCTACTTCGCCGAGGAGATCCTCTCCACCCTGTCGAGTCCGCAGGAGATCCGGGTCTCAGATCGGGCGACGATCTTCAACCTCATGATCGGCCTCGACGGCTACACGATCTCGACGGGCATCATCAGCGACGAGCTCGACCCGGAGATCGTCGCCATCCCGCTGGATGTCGACGAGCGCATCGAGATCGGCTGGATCGGCCACGCCGCGATTCCGCTCACCGAGCAGGCGCGGCGCTACCTCGAGGAGGTGCGGGCTGTCGTCGCCGGTTTCGGCGTAGAGGTGCTCGGATAGCACTCGCCCCGGCATTCGCGCTGTGGGCCGGCGGCAGTGCCGGTTCCGCTGAGATTCTGTGGGCGGTTGCAGGTGCGCGCGGCGATCTGATTGAGTGCGAACATGCCTCTGCCGATCCTGGTCCTGACGCTCGCGACGGGTTTCGCCCTGTGGGTCGGCTCCCTGCTGATCGCGTCGGCGGCAAACCGTGGCATCCGGATGCCGTACTGGACGAACCCGCCCCGCAACCGGCCGCTCGCCATTGCCGTTCGCGCACTCGGCTCGGCACTGCTGGTTCTCGGCGCCAGCTGGCTCGCCGTTGTCGTCGACCCGTGGTGGATGGCGCTGGCTCTGTTCGCGCCGCTGATCGGCATCCCGTTGCTGATCATTCCGCTGCACAACCGTCGGGTGGCCGCGAGAGCGGCGGCGAACGCGAGCGCATAGCTCTGCGCCGGCAGCAGAGCCCTGACGTCAGGCGTCGAAACGCGCGCCCTCCGGCCGTGAGCGGCGGAGTGCGAACAGCAGCAGCAGGACCGTGCCGAGGGGCAGGACGGCAAGCAGCCACCAGAACCCGGACATGTTCGAGTCGTGCAGTCGGCGGATGAGCACTGTGATGCCGGGGATCACGGTCACGATGATCCAGATGCCCGCGACGATCAGAGCGAACGCGGCGACCGGCGAATCCGGTGCGGGTGTGTCGCCGACGGTGAACAGGGGGATGTTCGCGAAGAACAGCGATCCGAACGGGCCGAACAGCATGGTCGGGTTGGGTGTGCGGTCCGAGGTGATCCAGGGGATGACGAACCGGCCGAGACCGACGACCATGAGGTTCACGAGCATCCACCACCAGTATTCGCTGCGGCTGGCGCGCCCGCGGATCCTGAACGCGTGTGAGATGAAGCGCTGCATCGCCTGACCGGCGGATGCGCCCACGAGCGGCTCGCAGTCGAGGTCGGCGGCGCGTACGTCATCGGTCACGAGCGCGAGCCTAGCGTGCTCGCTTGCACGCGCGTTCCCGACAAGAAAGTGCTTGACGGATGCCCCGCCCCGGCCTAACCTACAACCAAATGGTTGTACATACAGAATCCACGAACGATGACATCGACCGCATCTTCCAGGCTCTCGCGGCGGCGACCAGGCGCGACATCCTGGTGCGCACCATCGAGCAGGAGCTCTCGGTGTCGTCTCTCGCGCGTGAGTACGACATGTCGTTCGCGGCGGTGCAGAAGCACGTCGCCGTCCTCGAGGCCGCTGGCCTCGTCGTCAAGCGGGCCGAGGGGCGCGAGCGCCTCGTCCGGGCGGATCCGAACATGATCGTCCGGGCCCGGGCGCTACTGGACCAGTACGAGGCGCTGTGGCGCACGCGCGTCAGCCGCCTCGACGCGATCTTCGCGGCTGAGAGTCCCGCACAGACACCCGCAACAGCACAAGAAACCGCGCAAGACCGCACGACAGAACAAGAAGGAGAGTGACATGCCTGTCACCGCCGTCACCACCGACCCCGAAGCGCTCACCATGACGCTCACGGCCGACTTCGCCGCACCGCCCGAGCGCGTGTTCGCGGCGTTCACCGACCCGCGCCAGCTCGAGCGGTTCTGGGGCCCTCCCGGCTACCCCGCGACTTTCACCGAGTTCGACCTCTCGGTCGGCGGGCGTGCGAGGTATCACATGACCAGCCCGAAGGGCGAGCAGTACCACGGGGCCTGGGAGTTCCTCTCGATCGACGGCCCCGGCAGCCTCGAGGTGCTCGACACCTTCGTCGACGCCGACGGCAACACGGTGCCCGACATGCCCGCGCAGCGCATGACCTTCACGTTCGAGGCATCCGCCACCGGCACCACTATGCGCAACGTGTCGTACTTCACGACCGCCGAGGCGCTCGAGCAGGTCGTCGCCATGGGCGCGGTCGAGGGCTCGACGCTGGCGATCAACCAGCTCGATGCCGTGCTGCAGGGACTGCGCGAGCACGCGCAGGGCAAGGGCACACGCACCGAGATCCTCGACGACCAGCACGTGCGCATCACGCGCCTGATCGACGGGCCGCTCGACCTCGTGTGGCGCGCGCACCAGGAGCCCGAGTTGCTGCAGCAGTGGCTGCTCGGACCCGACGGCTGGGCCATGACCAAGTGCGAGGTCGACTCGCGCGTCGGTGGCCGCTACCTCTACTGGTGGGAGCCCACCGGCGACACCGAGGGCCGGGGCTTCGGCTTCGACGGCGAGACGCTCGTGTTCGAGGCGCCGCGCCGCGCGGTCACGACCGAGCACATGATCGGCACCGACTACCCGTCGACGCTGAACGACCTGAGCCTCTACGAAGAGGACGGCGTCACGCTCGTCACCCTCATCGTCGAGTACGCGAACGCCGAGATGCGCGACGCCGTGCTCGCGACGGGCATGACGGACGGCATGGAGACCAGCTACGCACGTCTCGAAGGCATCCTCGCGACGGTCTGACTCAGACCAGAGGGTGACGGATGCTGCGGCATCCGTCACCCTTGTCTTTGCTGCGGGCGGCACCCGACCGCGGCAGTTTCCTGCGACCGCGCCGTCGCGCGCCGCAGCGCTCGCAGGAAAGTGCCGCGCTCGCCGCCGCCGAGCGAGCCGGCTCAGCGACCCGGACGCGGTGAGGCCGTCGGCAGACCGGCACTGCAGAGGATGTCGTAGAGCCTGCGCGGCGAGCTCAGCTCCGGCATCCGCCAGCGCGAGAAGGCGTTCACCTGGCGGCGGAGCTCGTCCTCGCGATCCTTCTCGGCGATCACGACCTGCTCGGGGGTGCGACCGCGGAGCAGTTGCGGGTCGCGGTACTTGCCGACGCCGTCGAACTCGCCGATGTGGCGGTGCTCCCGCCAGAAGAAGTCCGTGAACGCCTCCCGCCCGTCGGACAGCACGAACCTCGCCTGCAGCTCGGGAGCGGGAAACCCCATGCTCGCGATGAGAACCCGGCTCTGCGACTCGCGAACGCTGTCGGACTTGCTCGATGCGAAGCGCGCGGCGCGCACCGCGCGCGCCGATCCGCGCCCTGTGACACGATCGGATGCCTCGACCAGTTCTGCGGCCGCAACAAGGGCGCCCGAAGGTCGCCTCGCCCACAGCGCCTGATCGGCGACGGCGACGCCCTCGGTGAATCGCAACGCGGCGATGAGGTCGACGGCGGTCTGAAGCGGAGTCGTGACGAAGTGGCGGCCCCAAGGCATGGTGTCGACCAGCGAGAGATCACGAGCATGCCGACGGATGCCGCCGCTGGAACGACCCCCGGAGGCCGACGCGATGCTCACGTCTATCTCTTGCGGCCAGGAACCGAGGATGTCGATCCCGTGCACGGCGGACGCCGCGAAGTGCGACACGAGCGCGCTGTCCCGCATCCGCGCGGCAGCCTCCCACACCCGCTGCGCGTGACGGGCGAGCGGGGTGAGGGACCGCCATTGCGCGCTCGGCGCGAACACGCCGCGCGCGATGCGCTGCACCTCGCCGCTTTCGATTCGCGCGCGCAGCCGCCGGTCGTTGACGGGTTCGCCGTCGTTCTCGCGGCGGCGGAACACGGTCGTAAGCGGAGGGTCGTCGAGCCACATGAACCGAGCTTCGCGCCGCGAGACGAAGCGAGGTCCCCCGAGCCGTCGACTGTGGAATACCCGCGTGACGCGCCGGTCGCCGCCCCGCCTGGGGAGGAGGCGCGTGCAGAGCTGCGTGATACCTGAACGCTGCAGTTTCCTGCGACCGCGCCGTCGCGCGACGCAGCGCTCGCAGGAAAGTGCCGCGCTCGACGCGGATCCGCGCCGGGACGCGGATCCGCGCCGGGGTGCGGCCACGCGTACGCCTGCCGCGGGGTGGTGAGGTTCACGGCATTGAGGATCGGGTTCGCCGTCTGATCGCGATCGGTGAGGGGCCGCCGGCCGTGCAGGCAGCACAGCGAGTTGATGATCGAGCCGTGGTGCATCTCGTCGTGGATCACGGTGCCGGCGTCGGTGTAAGCGCTCACCACGATCGCGGGCACGCGCACTCCCCAGCGGTCGAACGCGAAGCCCTCTCTCCCGGCCGGATGCGTCGTGGCCACCGCAGCGATCGCCGCTCCGGTCGACCCGCCGATCGCGACGCTCGCCGCCGCGACGCTCGCCGCCGCGACGCCCGTCCGCCGCAGGAACTCCCGCCGGGACGTGGTGGCTTCGTCGGGCGGGTGTGCCGCGGCATCCGCTCTGTTCTCGGTCATGACCCCCTCGTACGTGCGCCGATCCCCGCGGGCGGCCATGCACTAGTCTCGCGGCATGGCCCCCGAGCTGAGGTTCGACCGGAGTGCCCGCTGCGGAGCATCGATCGTGGGCATGCTGTTCGCGACCTACCTCGCCATCGCGACCGGCTTCTCGGCCGTCGTGCAGTCGGCGGTGTACGCCGGCACGATCCGCAATGACACCCCGCTGGTGAACATCGTGCAGTTCGTCGTGATCGTGGGGGTCATGGTGACCTCGCTCGTGCGGATGCCTCGGCGCCGGTGGCCTGACGCGTGAACCCGGACTTTCCCCGCGACCTCGTCTTCATCGGCGCGCTGTTCGGGGTGGCCGCCTTCGTGTGGGCGGGCTGGGCGCAGGAGAGCCCGCCGCGGTCGGTGTGGTGGCGCATCCTGCTCGGGGCCCTGTCGCTCGCCGGCCTCGTGCTGGCGGCGCTCACGACCCCGGTGCTCATCGCGAACTGGGGCGAACCCACCGCGATCGACCCCGGAAGCGGCGCCTTCATCACCTACATCGTGGTGTTCTGGGTCGAGCTGATCGCGTGCGCGGTGCTGGCGTACTTCGCGATCCGCGCCCGATTGAACGACCTGGTCTCGCCGCTCGTCCTCGTCGTCGTCGGCATCCATTTCTTCGCGCTCGCGCCGGTGCTGGCGCAGCCGGCGCTGTTCATCCCGGCCGTGCTGCTGACGCTCGTGGCCGTGGTGGCCTTCGCGATGCCGGCATCCGACGTCGCCCGCAGCTTCTGGTGCGGAGTGGTCGGCGCACCCGTCTTCCTCGCGATGGGGGCGTGGGCCGCGGTGGTGGGCACGGCGGCGCTCGGCTCGGGGTGAGACCGGCTGGCTCGCGCGCGGCCCTGGGGCGGCGGGGGGTGTCTGCAGAACTCCGCCGATCTGCGCTCGAATCCCACCGCGACCTGCGAGAATCCGCGGCAGCCTCGGGACCTGGTCGCCGCGATGGAGGAGTTCTGCAGAGGGGTGCGGCGCCACGCCGTGGGCCGACCCGTCAGACGCGGCTCACGCGTCGTCGTCGAGCACCAGCCGGTAGCCCATGCCCGACTCGGTCAGCAGGTGCACGGGGTGGGCGGGGTCGCGCTCGAGCTTCTTGCGCAGCTGCGACACGTACAGCCGCAGGTAGCCGGTGTCGTTGACCTGATCGGTGCCCCACAGGTCCTTGAGCAGCGCCTGCCGCGTGACGAGCGAGCCGGGGTTGCGGGCGAGAAACTCCAGCATGCGCCACTCGGTGGGGGTGAGGTGCACGCGTGCGCCGGCGCGCGTCACGGTCTTGGTCGACAGGTCGACGTCGACGTCGCCGAACCGAACGAAGGGCTGACCGACGGATGCCCCGGCCCGCCGCGTCAGCGCCCGCAGGCGTGCGAGCAGCTCGTCGATCTGGAAAGGCTTGGTGACGTAGTCGTCGGCGCCGGCGTCCAGCGCCTCGACCTTGTCGCCGGAGCCGGTGCGGCCCGAGACCACGATGATCGGCACGTCGCTCCAGCCGCGGAGCGCGGCGATCACCTCGAGGCCGTCGAGGCGCGGCATCCCGAGGTCGAGCATCACGACGTCCGGGTTCTGTTTCGCGGCGGCGGCCACGGCGGCGGCGCCGTCCGGTGCCGCGATGACGTCGTAGCCGTGCGCCGCGAGGGTGATGCGCAGGGCGCGCACGAGCTGCGGGTCGTCGTCGGCGATGAGCACCTTCACGAGTCGGCGCCGTCCGCCCGTGCCAGCGCGATCGTCATGGTGAGCCCGCCGCCGGCGGTGGCCGAGGGCGTGAGCGTTGCCCCCATGCCCTCGGCGAACCCCTTCGACAGCGCGAGCCCGAGCCCGAGCCCGGTGCTGTTGTCGGTGTCGCCGAGCCGCTGGAACGGGGCGAACATGTCGTCGCGGCGCTCGGGCGGTATTCCGGGGCCGCGGTCGGCGACGCGGATCTCGACCCGGTCGGAGCGGGTGGCGGGGGCGGTCGCGGTGACGCGCACGCGTGTGCCCGGGCGCGTGTGGCGCAGGGCGTTGGCGAGCACGTTGACGACCACCCGCTGCAGCAGCACCGGGTCGGCGCTCGCGGCGGGCAGGTCGGAGTCGAGATCGAACTCGACCTCGTCTGGACGCGCGCCCAGTTCGTCGATGGCGGCGACCACGACATCGGCGACGTCGACGGCGCGCAGCGACACCGCGAGCACGCCGGCCTCCACGCGGCTGACATCGAGCAGATCGGTCACGAGCTTCGACAGTGCGGCGAGTGATTCGTCGGCTGTCGCGAGCAGCTCGTCGCGGTCATCGGGCGAGAGAGCCGGTCCCGCCGTGCGCAGCCCGCCGACGGCGGCGATCGCGGCGGCGAGCGGGCGGCGCAGGTCGTGGCTCACGGCCGACAGCAGCGCCGCGCGCACACGGTCCGTCTCGGCCAGCACCTCCGCCTCGCGCGCCGCGTCGGCCAGTTCGGTGCGGTCCAGCGCGGCGCCGAGCTGCGCCACGACGACGTCGAGCAGGCGCTGGTCCGCGGCATCCAGCGTGCCGCCGTGCAGTTCGAGGGTGGCCCCCGTGCCGTGCTCGACCGGCACCGCGATCGACCTGCCGTCCGGCACCGGCTCACCGTCGGTCGCCAGCACCGAGCCGTCGGCGGCCACGAGCCGGACGCCGGTCATGCCGAAAGCCTCGCGTGCCCGCGCGACGAGGGCGGGCACCGCGCCTTGGCCGCGCAGCACGCCGCCGGCGACCGCGGTGAGCAGCTCCGCCTCGGCGGTCGCGCGCCAGGCCGCGCGTTCGCGACGCGCGGCCTGGTCGACGATGTAGCTGACGAGCACGGCCGTGACGACGTACAGCAGCAGCGCCTGCAGGTGAAGGGGGTCGGCGATGGCCACCTCGAACTGGGGCGCGACGAACAGGTAGTCCAGGGTCAGACCCGACAGCACAGCGGCGAACACCGCCGGCCAGATGCCGCCGATCAGCGCTGCGACGACCACGAGCAGCTGATATGCGAGCACTTCGGTCGTGATCGACTGCGGAGTGCGCAGCGCATACAGCAGCCACGTGAGCAGCGGGCCGCCCGCACCCGCGACGACGAACCCGAGAACGATGCGCCGTCGGGCCAGCGCGCCGCCCGACATGCGGGGAAGCGCGCGGAGCGGGTCGGTCTTCGGCCGGTCGGTGGCCTGCACGCCTGAATCCTAAGTCGACTGATGCCGCGGCGCGGTGCCGTACGGGTGGTGCTCACGGAATCCATGCGGAAAAGGTCACTACTCACTCTTGCCACGTACCCGGTATTCAGTGTTACTGTCTACTGGTAGTCATCAACAATGAGTACCGAGGGGAGGTCACTCGATGGGCAAGCAGGAGACCGAGATGCTCAAGGGCATCCTCGAGGGCATGGTGCTCGCGATCCTCGCGTCCAGGCCCGCGTACGGGTACGAGATCACCGCGTGGCTGCGCGAGCAGGGCTTCGCCGACATCGCCGAGGGCACCGTGTACGCGCTGCTCGTGCGGGTGGAGCAGCGCGGGCTCGTCGACGTCGAGAAGGTGCCGTCCGAGAAGGGGCCGCCCCGCAAGGTGTACACCCTCAACGCGCAGGGCACGCAGTACCTCGACGGGTTCTGGAAGACGTGGAGCTTTCTCTCGGACCGGCTCGAAACGCTGCGCACCCCGCACGCAACGCAGACCCCGCAGACCGAAGGAGAGAACTGACATGGCCGGCAAGTGGTACGAGATCGTGACCGGCTCGCTCGAGCAGAAGAAGCAGTACAAGCAGGCCAAGGCGCGCATCGAGGCGCTGCCCGAGCCCTACGCCGCAGTCGCAAAGGCCGTCGAGCGCTACCTCGCGTACGCGGGCGGAGTCGTCGACGGCGGCACGCTCGTCGCGATGCACAGCGACCTCGCCGACCTATGGGAGCGCGCGGCCGCCGACGGCACGCCGGTGCGCGATGTCGTGGGCGATGACCCGGCCGCCTTCGCCGAGGAGTTCGCCGCCGCCTACAGCGGCAAGCAGTGGATCGACAAAGAGCGCGCACGGCTCGCCAAGGTCGTCGAAGACGCAGAACGGGAGCAGGAGTCGTGACCGCTCTCACCGCAGCCGCCATCGAGGTCCGCGGCATCGAGAAGTCGTTCAAAGACCTCCACGTGCTGCGCGGGGTCGACTTCGCGGTCGAGCGCGGCTCGATCTTCGCGCTGCTGGGCTCGAACGGGGCCGGCAAGACCACGCTCGTGCGCATTCTGTCTACACTCCTCAGAACGGATGCCGGCACCGCCGTCGTCTCGGGCTTCGATGTGTCGTCGCACGCCGCCGAGGTCCGCGAGGCGATCAGCCTCACCGGGCAGTTCGCCGCCGTGGACGAGGTGCTGACCGGCCGCGAGAACCTCGTGCTGGTCGCCCAGCTGCGCCACCAGAGGAACCCCGCAGCGATCGCCGACGCCCTGCTCGACCGCTTCGGTCTCAGCGAGGCGGGCGCGCGCCGCGCGGGCACGTACTCCGGCGGCATGCGCCGCCGGCTCGACATCGCGATGAGCCTCATCGGCGACCCGCCGGTGGTGTTCCTCGACGAGCCGACGACCGGACTCGACCCCGAGGCCCGCCTCGAGGTGTGGGCGGCGGTGCGCGAGCTCGCGCGCGGCGGCACGACGGTGCTGCTGACCACGCAGTACCTCGACGAGGCCGAACAGCTCGCCGACCGCATCGCGATCCTGCACGAAGGCACGATCATCGCCAACGGCACGCTCGACGAGCTCAAGCGCCTGCTGCCGCCCGCGACGGTCGAGTACGTCGAGAAGCAGCCCACCCTCGAGCAGATCTTCCTCACCCTGGTCGGCGACAAGAGCGACAAGGCTCGCGAGAAGGGAACCGCATCATGACCACCCACGCCCTCGGCGACACCGCCGTTCTCACGAAGCGTTCGCTGCGGCACATTCTGCGAAGCCCCGACACGATCATCACCACTGCGGTCATGCCGATCGCGATCATGCTGCTGTTCGTGTTCGTGTTCGGCGGCGCCATCGACACCGGCGGAGTGTCGGACTCGTACATCGACTACATGCTGCCCGGCATCCTGCTCATCACGATCGCCTCGGGCGTCGCGTACACCTCTTACCGGCTATTCCTCGACCTGCAGGGCGGCATCTTCGAGCGCTTCCAGTCGATGCCCATCGCCCGCTCGGGTGTGCTGTGGGCACACGTGCTCACGTCGCTCGTGGCGAACCTCGTATCGCTCGCGATCGTCGTGGCGGCCGCGGTGCTGTTCGGCTTGCGCACGGGCGCCTCGATCGGCGCGTGGCTGGCGGCGGCCGGCATCCTGATCCTGTTCACCCTGGCCATGACCTGGCTCGCGGTCGTCGCAGGGCTCAGCGCCAAGACCGTCGACGGCGCCAGCGCGTTCTCGTACCCGCTGATCTTCCTGCCGTTCATCTCGTCGGCGTTCGTGCCGACCGAGTCGATGCCCGGCCCCGTGCAGTGGTTCGCCGAGAACCAGCCGGTCACACCCATCGTGAACACCCTCCGCGCGCTGTTCGACGAGCAGCCCGTCGGCGGCCAGATCTGGATCGCGCTCGCGTGGCTCGTCGGAATCCTCGTCGTCGCCTACGGCCTCGCGATCGCGCTCTACCGCCGCCGCATGAGCTGACGCAGTGCTGCAGAACTCCTCCGATGGATTCGGGCCGTGGCCGTTCTCGGGTGCTCTGCTCCGATCCCGCTCGGATTGGAGGAGTTCTGCAGCTGCCCGACCTTCACCATCAGGCCCGCGCGAGCGCGTCCTCGAACGCGACCCACGCGAGCATCGCGCACTTCACGCGCGCGGTGTACCTCGAAACGCCCGACAGGGCGGCGGCGTCGCCGAAGACCTCCTCGTCGAGGGGCAGCTCGCCGCGCGAGCGCAGCGCCTCGCGAAAGCGGTCGATGAGAGCGGATGCCTCGGCCCGCGGCATCCCGCCGTCTTCTTCGATCAGCGCGGCGAGCATCGACGCCGACGCCTGCGAGATCGAGCACCCGGCGCCGTCCCAGGTGACATCTGTGACCCGGTCGCCCTGAACGCGAACCCCGAGCGTGATCTCGTCGCCGCAGATCGGGTTGCGCTGGTGGCTGGTCGCCGCCGCGTCGGGCGCGAGCCCGCGACCGTGCGGGCGCTTCGAATGGTCGAGAATGAGCTCCTGATACAGCGACTCGAGCCCGCTCACGAGGTCACCCCGAAGAACGGGCGGATGCCCGCCACCGCGTCGAGGAACCGGTCGATCTCGTCGGGCGTGTTGTAGAGCGCGGCGGATGCCCGCACCGACGCGGTCAGGCCGAAGCGGCGGTGCAGCGGCTGGGCGCAGTGGTGCCCGACGCGCACCGCGATGCCCCGTGAGTCGAGGAACTGCCCCGCGTCGTGCGCGTGCACCCCGTCGACGTCGAACGCCCACAGCGCGACACGCTCCGCGCCCGGCGCATCGCCGAGCAGCCGGATGCCCGGGATCGTCCGCAGCCCCTCGCCCATGCGCTCGCCGAGGGCGGTCTCGTGCGCGTGCACGGCGTCCATGCCGACCCGGTCGAGGTACCGCACGGCGGCGGCGAGGCCGATCGCCTGCGACACCGGCTGCGTTCCGGCCTCGAACCGCTGCGGCGGCGGCAGGTACTGGGCCTCGTCGAGCGTGACGGTCGTGATCATCGACCCGCCGGTGAGGAACGGCGGCAGGGTCTCGAGCACCTCCGACCGGCCGTAGAGCCCGCCGATCGCGTACGGCCCGAGCATCTTGTGCCCCGAGAAGACGGCGAGGTCGACGCCGAGGGCGGGCAGGTCCAGCGGCAGGTGCGGCGCCGACTGGCACGCGTCCATCACGGTCAGCGCGCCGACTCCGTGCGCGAGCGAGACGAGCGCGGCGACCGGGTTGACGATGCCCAGCACGTTCGACACATGCGGGAAGGCGACCAGGCGCGTGCGGTCCGAGATGACGGATGCCGCGGCATCCGTGTCGATCGTGCCGTCGTCGTGCACCGGGATGTGGCGCAGCACCGCGCCCGTGCGGCGGGCGAGCTCCTGCCACGGGATGAGGTTCGCGTGATGCTCGGACTCGGTCACGACGATCTCGTCGCCGGGGCGCAGCGTGCCGGCGTTGCCGAGGGAGTACGCGACGAGGTTGATCCCCGCCGTCGCCCCGCTCGTCCAGACGAGCTGCTCGGGGCGGGCGCCGACGAACTCCGCGACCGTCGCGCGGGCCTGCTCGTAAAGCTCGGTCGCCTCGGCCGCGAGCGTGTGCGCGCCGCGGTGCACGGCCGCGTTCGACCGCGTCAGGAACGCCACCTCGGCGTCGATCACCGCCTGCGGCTTCTGGCTGGTCGCCGCAGAGTCGAGGTAGACGAGCGGATGCCCGTCGACCGTCACGTCGAGCAGCGGAAAGTCGCCCCGCACGGAGGTCGCGTCGAGACTCGTGGTCATCCCTCCAGGCTACGCCGCGCCGCGGGGATCGGCGCCGACCCGCACAACGCAGGAACCACGGGGATCGGCGCCGACCCGCACAACGCAGGTACCGCGGGGATCGGCGCCGACCGGCACAACGCAGGAAGATCGGCGGCGCGAAGCGCGCGCCGCCGCGTCATATCGGCCGTCGCCGCATACCCGGCCACAGCATGTCCTGCGTTGTGCACGCGGGCCCGGGCCGGGGGCCGGGCCGGGGACGGGGGACGGGGGAGGGGGTCAGTCCGGGCGGTCCGTGCGTTCGAGGCTCGACTTCGACGCCAGCATCACCGGATCGTCGAAGTGGTCGAAGCCGCGGCCGGCCCGTTCGTCGCCGGGAAGCGGCCGCGAACGGCGCCCGTAGATGAGTTCCGTCGAGTCCAGCAGCCACGGCACGAGGGTGATCGTGACGCCGTGGATGAGCATGAGCTGCTGCCCGATGCGGCGCGAGCGGCGGTTGTGCAGCAGCGACTCCCACCAGTGCCCGACGATGTACTGCGGCAGGTAGACGGTCACCACTGACGATCCGTGCGACTCGCGGTAGGTCTCGATGAACCGCGCGACCGGGGCGGCGTAGTGGCGGAACGGCGACTCGATGATGACCAGGGGCACCGGCATCCGGTGCTCTCTCCACTGCTCCTGCAGGGTCTGGGCGTCCTCCTTCGACACGGCCACGTGCAGCGCGAGGGTCTTGTCGTGCTTGGCTGCCAGCGCGTAGTCGATGGCCTTCACGATCGGCTTCTGCAGCCGGTTCACGAGGATCAGCGCGAGGTCTCCCGACGAGCCGAAACGGGTCGAGTCGTCGACGGCGATCTCGTGCTCGACGTCGCGGTAGTAGCGGTTCACGCCGATCATGAGCGTCGCGAGGATCGGGATCGCCAGGAACACCAGCCACGCGCCGTGCGTGAACTTCGTGATCGTGACGATCGCGAGCACCGACACGGTGAGGGTCGCCCCGAGCGAGTTGATCACGAGACCCTTGCGGTACGAGAGCGCTTCAGAGCGCACGGATGCCTCGGCCCGCGCCTCGGGCCGGTAGCCCCTGATCGTCTTGAGCCCTCGCAGCCAGTGCCGGATCATGCCGATCTGCCCCAGCGAGAACGACACGAACACGCCGATGATGTACAGCTGGATGAGGTTCGTGAGGTTCGCCTGGTAGACGATCAGCACGAGGATCGCCGCGAGCCCGAGGATCACCATGCCGTTGGAGTACACCAGCCGGTCGCCGCGCGTGTTGAGGGCCTTCGGGGCGTAGCCGTCGCGCGCGAGCACCGCCCCCAGCAGTGGGAAGCCGTTGAACGCGGTGTTGGCCGCGAGCAGCAGCACCACCGCGGTCGCCGCCTGCACGATGAAGAACGGGATCGACCCCATGCCGAACGTGGCCGCGGCGATCTGGGCCATGAGGCTCGGCTGCGGCGCGCTTTCGCAGTCGAAGCCGATCAGGTGGCACGGGTTCTCGGCGTAGTGCACCCCCGACACGAGCGCGAGCAGCGTGAGTCCCGAAAACAGCAGGATCGCGATCGTGCCCATCAGCGCCAGAGTCGTCTGGGCGTTTCGCACCTTGGGCTTGCGGAAGGCGGGCACGCCGTTGGCCACGGCTTCGACGCCGGTGAGGGCGGAGCATCCACTCGAGAACGCCCGCAGGATCAGCAGGATCACCGCCGCCTGCGAGAGCGACTCGGCCTGCACCGCGTAGTCGGCGCTGGAGGCCACGGGCGGATCGCCCATGACGATGCGCGTCACCCCAACGACGATCATGACGGCGACCGAGCCGATGAAGATGTAGGTCGGCAGGGCGAAGACGAGGGATGCCTCGCGCACGCCCCGCAGGTTCACCAGGATGATCACCACGACGAAGCCGACCGCGAGCTCGACCCGGCCCGAGTCGAGCTGCGGGATCGCCGAGATGATGTTGTCGACGCCGGAGGCGACCGACACCGCCACGGTGAGGACGTAGTCGATCAGCAGCGCCGCGGCGACCACGACCCCCGGCACCTCGCCGAGGTTCGTGCGGGCGACCTCGTAGTCGCCGCCGCCGGAGGGGTAGGCCTTGATGAGCTGGCGGTAGCTGATCACGACGACCACCAGCAGCACCACGACCGCCGCGGCCACCCAGGGGCTGAACGCGAGGAACGCGGTGCCGCCGATGAGCAGGATCATGAGCAGTTCCTGCGGGGCGTAGGCCACCGACGACAGCGCGTCGGACGCGAAGATCGGCAGCGCCAGGCGCTTGCGCAGCAGGTGTTCGTCCTGCGCGGCTGTCGCGAGAGGATCCCCGATCAGGAGGCGTTTCGCGATCGGCGTCTCTTCGCTCGGCTCACGGCTGTCGTTCGTCACGTCCGGCGATACTACGCGCGAGGATTTCGTCAGGACGAACCCGTTCGGGCATCCTCACGGAATCCATGCGGGCCCGCAGGCGGGCTCGAACGCCCGTTGTCTCGTCTGGGAGACTCGACCCGTGACGGACAGGGTGGGGCTCGGCATCCTCGCGATCCTCGTCGGCATCGCGGCGGCGGCCGTGCTGTTCGTGCCGTTCGTCGCCGTCAGCTATCGCCGTCACGGCAGGCTGAGCGTCGCACGGGCGGTGCTGTGGGGCTCGGGCCTCGTCTATTTCTGGGCGCTGTGGGCCTACACGCTGCTGCCGCTGCCCGACCCCGGCGCGATCGTGTGCGTCGGAACGAACGGCGATCTGTTCGCGTTCGTCGACGACGTGCGCGACGCGCTCGCGGCCGGCGGTTCGTTCGTGACGCGGCCGGCGGTGCTGCAGCTGCTGCTGAACGTGCTGCTCTTCGTGCCCCTCGGCTTCTTCGTGCGGGTGCTCGGCGGTCGAGGGGTCGTCGTCGCGGGTCTGGTCGGCCTCGCCGTCTCGGCCTTCGTCGAGACCACCCAGCTCACCGGTGTGTGGGGCCTCTACCCGTGCGCGTACCGGGTCTTCGACGTCGACGATCTGCTCACCAACACCACGGGCGCGGTGATCGGCTCGGTGCTCGGACTGCTGGTACCGGCGCGGTTGCGCGGCAGCGAGCGCATGCCGGGGGCCGACCTCCCGCGCCCCGTGACGCGTCGGCGGCGCCTCCTCGCGATGGTGTGCGACCTCGTCGGAGCGTGGCTCACCGCGCTCGCGGTGGGCGTTGTCATGCAGGCCGCGCTGCTTGCGCTGGGCGCCCGAGAAGAGGTGGAGGACGGCTCGGCGTCGGCACTGGTCGGCGACGTCGTCACGATCGTCGTGTGGCTCGTCGTCGTGCTCGCGACGGGTCGCACCGTGGGCGACCTCGCCGTGCGGCTGCGGTTCGAGGGCGGCCCGCTGCCCGTCGCGCTCGCGCGCGTGCTGCGGCTCGTCGGCGGGATCGGCGGCTACCTCGTGCTGTCGGCGCTGCCCGGCGCGTGGGGCCTGGCCGCCGCGGTGTTCGCCGTCGCGTCGCTCGCGCTCGTGCTCACGACCGACGACCGGCGGGGGCTTCCCGGCCTCGTCTCGGGGCAGCGGCTCTTCGACGCGCGCGTGCGCGAGCTGCTCGAGAACGGGTGAGGGAGTCCGGGTCGTCGTTTCGTCTCGCTGCGCTCGCTCAACGACCGGTGGGCGGGGGCTTCGCTTCCGCGGGTGGTTGTTTCGTCTTGCTGCGTTGGCTCGACGACCGGTGGGCGGGGGCTTCGCTTCCGCGGGTCGTTGAGCGAGCGACCGCAGGGAGCGAGACGAAACGGCGACCTGAGCCCGGGACGCCTTATCACTCGCGTGGTCCGTCACTCCACAACGAGGACCCAGACCCCTTCGATCCCGATCTCGGAATAGACACGTTCACCAGCGGTGAGATTGACGGTCGGAGAACCGGTGGACGGGGCGAAGGTGTACGACACTCCCTCTGCGTCCTCATACGGCTCCACGAAGTCGGTATACCCAGCCGTGATAAAGGCGTTGTAGATCGCAGAATAGTCCGCAGAGTCCCATCCCAACGCCGTCTGCGTCTGCCCGTTGCCGAGCACGACGCTGAACGCGCACCCTGGCACCGACGGGAGCGTAACCCCTCCGACCTCGGTGTAATCTGACGGGTCGAGTTCTTGTGGCGAAGCGACGGAGAACGCCTCGAGCTGCGCGTTGTAATACTTATCGCATACGTCCCACGCGGACTGGTCAGCGGGCTCACTGACAGCATCAGCCGAGTCATTGTCCGATGACTTCGCGAAGAGGAAGCTCTCTACGACGGGATAGGCCGTGGCCTCTTCGACGTTGATCCTGTGGCCCGCAGCGTCCTTGGGGAAGACGAGCGTCAGCCCATCCGGAATCGTCGCCTCGTTCAATGTCACCGTATACGGGGCGGGTGCGGGAAGCATCGACCCCCAACGACCGTCGCCATCGGTGCAGATCACCGTCGTGAATCCATCGCCGGAGACCGTGACGTGCACGCCCTCGACACCTTCCCCTGCTTCGAAGTCATCGCCGGCCTTGACGAATCCTCGTATCGGCCACTCGTCCGTGTCGATGTCCGAGTCCGAGGTGAACATAGGCATGGTCTCGAGCGACGGATCGCTGCCGGTGACGTCACAGCTTTCACTCGCGGGGCTCATCGCCCCCGTGGCGTTGCACCCAGCAAGGGCTAGGAGGAGGACTGCCAGAGCCGTCGCCGAAAGTGTCTTGCTCGTCACGATTCCCCATCTCGTAAGTTGCCGCCCAAAGCGACACCCAGCATAGTTGCCTGTCCATCACGGACAGGACGAGAGACGTCAGCACCTCGAGCCTTCATGAACGTCAGGGGGTCGTGTGCTCAGGGGGCCGACGGCGCTTCGTCTCATTGCGCTCGCTCGACGACTCGCGTGAGGGGCGGGACGGCCGCCCGGCCCGCGATTCAGCCGAGGAACTCCCGCGCCGCGACCACGAGCGTCTCGACGCCGCGCTCGATCGTCGGGTGCAGCACCGGCGCGAAGAACGGCGAGTGGTTCGTCGGGATGTCGCTGTCGAGGGTGTCGGCGGCCTTCGCCGCGGCGTACGCCTCGGGGTCGACGCCGCCCCAGAACCAGTACACGAGCGGCACGCCCGCGTCGCGCGCGAACCACGAGACGTCCTCGCTGCCGGTGAACATTCCGGGGTCGACGACGCTGCCGTCGCCGAACGCCGACTCGAACGCCCGCGTGAGGCGCGTGGTGGCGTCTGCGTCGTTGATCGTGGGCGGCAGGGAGTGGTCGGTGACGATCGTCGGGGGCACCTCTGCTCCGGATGCCGCGGCCTCGGCCCGCACGACCCGCTCGACGCGTGCGAGCACGCGCTGGCGGGCGTCGTCGTCGGGGTAGCGCAGGCTCAGCTCGAGGGTCGCCTCGGCGGGGATGATGTTGTTCTTGAGCCCCGCGTGGATCGATCCGACAGTGACGACGGCGACGTCGCGCGGGTCGACCTCGCGCGACACGATGGTCTGCAGCCGCATGACGGTGGCCGCCGCCATGACGACCGGGTCGATGGTCGAATGCGGGCGCGAGCCGTGGCCGCCGCGGCCGAACAGCTTCACGGTGAGACCGTCGGATGCCGCCATCTGCGTGCCCGGTCGCACGCCGATCTGTCCTGCTGGCAGCGGAGTCAGGTGCTGTCCGAGCACGATGTCGGGCTTGGGGTAGCGTTCGAGCACACCCGCGTCGAGCATCGCCCGCGCGCCCGACCCGTACTCCTCGGCGGGCTGGAACACCGCCACGATCGTGCCCGACCACTCGTCCTTCGTCGCGGCGAGGCGCTCCAGGGCGCCGAGCATCGCAGTGACGTGCATGTCGTGGCCGCACGCGTGCATGACGGGCACGTCGTTGCCGGCGGGGTCGGTGCCGCGCGCGGTGCTCGCGTAGGCGAGGCCGGTGCGCTCTTCGACGGGCAGGCCGTCCATGTCGGCGCGCAGCCACACGACGGGTGCGTCGCCGTTGCGGATGACGGCGACCACGCCGGTCTGGCCGACGCCCTCTTCGAACTCGATGCCCAGATCCATCAGGTGCGCGGCGACGATCCCCGCGGTGCGCGTCTCCTGGAACGAGAGCTCAGGGTGGCGGTGCAGGTCGATGTACAGCGCTTCGAGGTCGAGGGTCATGGGGTCGAGCCTACGCGGAGAGCGCACCGGTCGATCCCCGCACGATCAGTTCGAACGGCAGCCGCCCCGGCTCGTGGTGCGGGGCGGCCTCGGCGCCGGATTCGAGCTCGGCCAGGATCGCGTCGGCCGCCCGCTCGCCCTGGCGCAGCGGGAACTGGTCGACCGTCGTGAGGCGGAAGAACTCGCCGAGCTCGTGGCCGTCGATGCCGATGACCGACAGATCGTCGGGAACGCGGATGCCGAGTTCGCGCGCCGCGAGGATCGCGCCGATCGCCATCTCGTCCGACGCGACGAAGATCGCCGTCGGCCGGGCGCCGGGGCGCCCCAGCAGCCGCTGCGCGGCGCGGAACCCGCCCTCGATCGTGAAGTCGGCCGGCTCGAACAGGGCGGGATGGGCGGGGACTCCCGCATCCGCCATCGCCTGCTCGAAGCCCTGTCGGCGGCGCGTCGGAATGTGGAAGTCGATGTCGAACTCGGGGCTCGCCCCGATGTGGGCGATGTCGCGGTGACCGAGCGCGAGCAGATGCGAGGTCGCCAGCCGCGCCATCGCGACGTCGTCGACGGTCAGCGTCGTCAGCCGCGGGTTGGGACCGCCGATCGCGATCACCGGCAGGTCGAGCTCGCGCAGCCGCTCGGTCTCTTCGTCGCCGAGCTCGATCGAGATGGCCACGACCCCGTCGACGCGCCGGCGGCGCAGGAAGTCGGCGAACACGCTGCGCCGCTGCTCGCCGTCGGCCGTGAGGCTGTACAGCGTGATGTCGTACCCGCGGCGCATGAGCGCGGAGGCGATGCCGCTGAGCACCGTCGAGAAGAACCACCGGTCGAGGAACGGCACGATCACCCCGATGTTGCGGGTGCGGCCGGACGCGAGGCTCGACGCGGTGGACGACACGACGTAGCCGAGGGACTTCGCCGCCGTCTCGACGCGCTCGCGCGTGGGGGCCGAGACCTGCCCCCGCCCGCTCAGCGCGCGGGACACCGTCGCCGTCGACACGCCGGCGAGCCGGGCGACCTCATCGATGCTCACCATGTGCGCTCCTTCAAGGCCCGGTGGGACGGGTCTCAGTCGTTCACGAGCCAGATCGTGGTGTCGACGGGCACGAAGTCCCCGTCGAGCGGGCCGCTGGCGATGAGCACGACGCCCTCGGGCCGCCGGATCGGAACCTCGCCGAGGTTGGCGAAGACCGTCACGGTCGCGTTTCGGAGCGCGAGCACACCGGGTGCGGACTCGAGCCACTCGACCGCACCGGCGCCGAGGCCGCGTCCGCGTCGAGCGGACAGCAGCATGCGATACAGCGAGAGGGTCGAGGCGGGGTCGGCGGTCTGAGCGTCGCGCGCGAGCGCGGCCCACTCGGCCGGCTGCGGCAGCCAGGATTCGCCGGTGGCGCTGAAGCCGTAGGCGGGGGCATCCGCCGTCCAGGGGATCGGAACGCGGCACCCGTCGCGGCCGTAGCGCTCACCGTCGGTGCGGAACCACGTCGGATCCTGCCGCGCCTCGCCGGGGATGTCGATGACCTCGGGAAGGCCCAGCTCCTCACCCTGGTAGAGATAGGCGGAGCCGGGGAGGGCGAGCATGAGCGTCGTCGCGGCGCGCGCGCGGCGCAGGCCGACCTCGGGGATCGGCTTGCCGGGGGAGTCCGGCCCGATGCCGTGGCCCTGCGGGTTCTCGGCGGTGAGCGCGAGGCGCGACGCGTGCCGCACGACGTCGTGGTTCGACAGCACCCACGTCGACGGGGCGCCGACCGCGGCGTAGGCGGCGAGCGACTCGTCGATCACCGCGCGGAGTTGTGCGGCATCCCACCCGGTCTCGAGGTAGTTGAAGTTGAACGCCTGGTGCATCTCGTCGGGACGCACCCACAGCGCTGTCTGCGCGACGGTCGGCAGCCACGCCTCGGCGCACAGCGCGCGGTCGCCGGCGTACTCGGCCAGCAGGCGGTGCCAGTCGCGGTAGATCTCGTGTACGCCCTCCTGGCCCCAGAACGGCACCTCGCCATGCTGGCCGCCCATCGCGTCGACCTCGTGGCCCGGGTGCGCGTAGTCGGGCAGGCCCTCGGCCTTGACGAGCCCGTGCGCGACGTCGACGCGGAAGCCGTCGACGCCGCGGTCGAGCCAGAACCGCAGGATGCGACGGAACTCGCCCTGCACCTCGGGGTTGGTCCAGTCGAAGTCGGGCTGCGACGTGTCGAACAGGTGCAGGTACCACTGGCCCGGCTCGCCGTCGGCCTCGACGATGCGCGTCCACGCGGGACCGCCGAACACAGAGTCCCAGTTGTTCGGGGGCAGCTCGCCGCCTGCGCCCTTGCCGTCGCGGAACATGTAGCGGGCACGCTCGGGGCTGCCCGGGGCTGCGGCCAGTGCCTGCTGGAACCACTCGTGCTGGTCGGACGAGTGGTTGGGCACGAGGTCGACGATGACCCGGATGCCGCGGCGGTGCGCTTCGGCGAGCATGTCGTCGAAGTCGCGCAGGCTGCCGAACAGCGGGTCGACATCGCAGTAGTCGGCCACGTCGTAGCCGGCGTCTTTCTGCGGCGACCGGTAGAACGGGCTCAGCCAGATGGCGTCGACTCCAAGATCGACCAGATCGTCGAGGTGCGCGGTGATGCCGGGGAGGTCGCCGATGCCGTCGCCGGTCAGGTCGGCGAAGGAGCGGGGGTAGATCTGGTAGATGACGGCGGTGCGCCACCACTCGGCGCCGGGGAGGGTGGTCATGGTCATCGATCTTACTGCAAGCGCTTGCAGGGGACGGATGCCGGGTGCCCGCGGCTAGGGTGGGCGCGTGGTCATCGCCGAATCCCTCGCCCGTGCCGAGTCGCTCATCATGTCGATCCCGGACTACCCGGAGCCCGGCGTGCTGTTTCGCGACATCACGCCGCTGCTCGCCGACCGCGACGCGCTCGCGGTCACGATCGAGGCGATGATCGAGCCCTTCGCGGGCACCTTCGACATGGTGGCCGGCATCGAGGCGCGCGGGTTCCTGCTCGCCGGCGCCGCCGCGATCGCGGCGGGGGTGGGCCTGGTGCCGATCCGCAAGGCCGGCAAGCTGCCGCGGCCCGCGGCATCCGTCTCATACAAGCTCGAGTACGGCACCGCCACGATCGAATGCCACGACGATTTCGCCCCCGGCACCCGCGTGCTGCTGATCGACGACGTGCTGGCGACCGGCGGCACCCTCGCCGCTGCGCACGAGCTGGTCGCACGCCTGAGCGGGGTCGCGGTCGGCACGACGGTGCTCATGGAGCTCGAAGGTCTCGGCGGTCGCGAACTCGTCGGCGACGTGCACGCGGTGTTCACGGCCTGACCGGGCGGATCGCGCGGGCGTAACCCCAGCGCAACACGGGTGCGTCATGATTCATTCATGTCGATCCGCGTCGCGCTCGAGCATCGCACGAGCTATGACTTCGAGCGTCCGGTGACGGTTCACCCGCATCTGGTGCGGCTGCGGCCCGCGCCGCACTCGCGCACGCCCATCGAGGCGTACTCGCTCGAGATCAGCCCGAAGAACCATTTCGTGAACTGGCAGCAGGACCCGTTCGGCAACTGGGTGGCGCGCGTCGTCTTTCCCGAGAAGGTCAGCCGGCTCGAGATCACGGTGGGCCTCGTGGCCGACCTCATGGTGATCAACCCGTTCGACTTCTTCATCGAGGCCTACGCCGAGCGCTTTCCGTTCGCGTACGCGCCCGAGCTCGCCGCCGACCTCGCCCCGTACCTCGCGCCGGTGCACGACAGCGCGGCGGCGGACGAATGGATGCGGCAACTCCCCCCGCTCGCCGGCGACGGCGTGCCCACGGTGGGCTTTCTCGCCGACCTCAACCGGGCCGTGCACGCCTCCGTCGCGTACGACGTGCGCATGGAGGCGGGGGTGCAGTCGCCCGACGAGACCCTCGCTCGCGGAATCGGCTCGTGCCGCGATTCGGCGTGGCTGCTGGTGAGCCTGCTGCGCTCGTACGGCCTGGCCGCCCGCTTCGTCTCGGGGTATCTCGTGCAGCTGGCCGCCGATCAGGCGTCGATCGACGGCCCCAGCGGTCCCGTCGCCGACTTCACCGACCTGCACGCGTGGGCCGAGGTGTTCGTGCCCGGCGCCGGCTGGATCGGGCTGGATGCCACCAGCGCACTGTTCGCCGGAGAAGGGCACATCCCCCTGTCGGCCACGCCGCACCCGAGCTCGGCCGCCCCGATCGAGGGGGCGACCGAGCCGGCGCGGGTGGAGTTCTCGTTCCACAACGAGGTGCGTCGCGTGCACGAGGACCCGCGCACGACGAAGCCCTACACCGCCCAGCAGTGGGAGCGCGTCGACGCGCTCGGCGAGGCCGTCGACGAGCGCCTGCGCCGCGGCGACGCGCGGCTCACGATGGGCGGCGAGCCGACGTTCGTGGCGCTCGACGACGCCACCGCACCCGAGTGGAACACCGCCGCCGACGGTCCGCGCAAGCGGGAGCGGGCCAACGAACTCGCCGAACGCCTGCGCGTCGCGTACGCGGCGGGCGGGGTCGTGCACCGCGGCGACGGCAAGTGGTACCCGGGCGAACCCCTGCCGCGCTGGAACATCTCGCTGCAGTGGCGCGCCGACGGCGAGCCGATCTGGCATCGCCCGGACCTGTTCGCCGACCCGTGGACCGGCACGCCCGACCCGGACGCCGCCGCGCACGCCGAGGCGGTCGCGCGGAGCATCGTGTCGGTGCTGGGCCTGCCTCGCGAGCAGCTGCTCCCCGCGTACGAAGACCCGCTCGTCGCGCTCGCCGCCGAGGTGCGCAAGCCCGCCGGCCCGCGCCCGGACGCCGAGGGCCCCGACCTCGAGGGGCTCGCCGCGCTCGACGCATCCGTCGGCCTGCCGACCGGATGGGTGCTGCCGCTGAACACCGACAACGGCTGGATCAGCCCCGCATGGCGCTTGCGCCGCGGGCGCCTGGTGCTCATCGCCGGCACGAGCGCGGTCGGGTTCCGTCTGCCGCTCGACGCCGTCGCGTGGAACGACCCCGAGTATGTCGGCGAGCCGTCGTACCTCGAGGGCGAGACGCTTTCCGCGCCCGGCATCCCGCCGGTGCGCGTCGTCGACCCCGAGGCCGCGCCGCGCACGGCGCTCGCGGTCGAGGCCCGCGGCGGGTTCGTGCGCGTCTTTCTTCCGCCGACCACGGGGCTCGAGGCCTACCTCGACCTGCTGGCGGTGGTCGAGACGGCCGTGACCGCCGTCGGGACGCCCATCGTGTTCGAGGGGTACGGCCCGCCCCCCGACGCGCGCCTCACGCAGCTCACGGTGACGCCCGACCCCGGCGTGATCGAGGTCAACGTGCAGCCGACCCACTCGTGGGCAGACCTGCGCGACCTCACGCTGACGCTCCACGAGCACGCGCGCCACGCGCGCCTCACGACCGAGAAGTTCGAGCTCGACGGGCTCCACACCGGCACCGGCGGCGGCAGCCACCTCACCCTCGGCGGCGCCCAGCCCGTCGACTCGCCGCTGCTGCGCCGGCCGGATCTGCTGGCCAGTCTGGTGGCGTACTGGCAGCGGCATCCGTCTCTGTCGTACCTGTTCTCGGGACGCTTCATCGGCCCGACCAGCCAGGCGCCCCGCTTCGACGAGGGCCGGCCCGAGGCCGTCTACGAGATGGAGATCGCGCTGCAGGAGGTGCGGCGCCTTGCGACGGTGGCCGATGATCCGGATGCCGCGGCCCTGCCCTGGCTCATCGACCGGGCGCTGCGGCACCTGCTCACCGACCTCACCGGCAACACGCACCGCGCCGAGTTCTGCGTCGACAAGCTCTACAGCCCCGACTCCAGCCGCGGCCGGCTGGGCCTGTTGGAACTGCGCGGGTTCGAGATGCCGCCTCATCCGGAGCTGGCGCTCGTGCAGGCGCTGCTCGTGCGCAGCCTCGTGGCGATGTTCTGGGAGAAGCCGTACGCGGCGCCGCTCGTGCGGTGGGGCACGCGCCTGCACGAGGACTTCCTGCTGCCGCAGGGCGCGACCGCCGACATCAACGCGGTCGTCGCCGACCTGCGTGCCCACGGCATCGCGTTCGAAGAGACCTGGCTCGACCCGTTCACCGAGTTCCGGTTCCCGCGCATCGGCATGACGCGGATCGCCGGCGGACCCGGCCTGGGCATCGAGCTGGAGCTGCGTCAGGCGATCGAGCCGTGGCACGTGCTCGGCGAGGAGGCGACCGCGGGCGGCACGGCGCGCTACGTCGACTCGTCGGTGGAGCGCGTGCAGGTGCGCGTTCGGGGCGTCGACCCCGAGCGGCACCTCGTCACCTGCCAGGGCGTGCCGGTGCCGCTCACCTCGACCGGGCACCTCGGCGAGTACTACGCCGGGGTGCGCTACCGCGCGTGGCAGCCGTGGTCGGCGCTGCATCCGTCGATCCCCGTGCACGCGCCGCTCACGTTCGAGGTGGTGGATGTCGCGGCCGAGGCGAGCCTGGGCGGGGCGACCTACCACGTCGTGCACCCGGGCGGCCGGGCGTACGACCGGCCGCCGGTCAACGCGAACGAGGCCGAGGCGCGGCGCGCCAGCCGCTTCGAGGCGCGCGGGCACACCGCGGGGCATCTCGACATCGCCGCGATGCGCGAGGCCGCGCGCCGCGCGTCGAGCCCCGACTATCCGCACACTCTCGACCTGCGGAGGGTGGCGCAGTGAGCATCCTGCACGAATACGCCGCCGGACTCACCGCAGCGACGCTTCCGATTCCGGGCGCCGGGGCGATCGACGCCGTCGCCCGCTACGACGAGGTGATCGGTCCCGAGGGGGCGCTGCGCCCGGCGTGGAAGGCGCTCGCGTCGGCGACGGTGAACCTCACGGCGGCAGAGCTGTCGAGGGTGGATGCTGAGATCTCGGCGGCCCTCGCCGACGACGGCGTGACCTACACCCACCGCGACGGTCCGCTCGCGTGGCGCCTGGACCCGTTCCCGCTCGTGCTCGACGCGGCGACGTGGACGCAGCTGAAGGTCGGCCTCGCCCAGCGCACCGAACTGCTCAACGCCATCATGGCCGACCTCTACTCCGACCAGCGCCTGCTCGCCGACGGGGTGATTCCCGCCGCCGCGGTGGTCGCCCACCCCGGCTTCGTGCGCCCGATCGCGCGGCGGACCGTGAGGAGCGGGCATCCGCTCGTGCTGTCGGCCACCGACCTCGGGCGCGACGTCGACGGCGAGTGGCGCGTGCTCGCCGACCAGGTGCAGGCCCCCGCCGGGCTCGGGTACGCGATGGAGAACCGCCAGGTGGTCTCGCGGCTGCTGCCCGAGCTGTACCAGGAGGCGCAGCTGCACCGGCTCGAGCCGTTCTTCGCGGCGTTCCGCGACGCGCTGCTGAGATGCGGTCACGGCGACGACGCCGACCCGCGCGTCGTGGTGCTCACCGCCGGCACACGGTCCGAGACGTCGTACGACCAGGCGTTCATCGCCAACACGCTCGGCTTCCCGCTGGTGCAGGGCAGCGACCTCGTCGTGCACGAGGGGAGCGTATGGATCAAGCCGTCGCGCTGGCCGCGCGTGAAGCCGGTCGACCGGGTGGACGTCATCCTGCGCGGTGTCGGCGCGACGTGGTGCGACCCGCTCGAGCTGCGCGGCAACTCGAGACTCGGCGTCGCGGGCCTCGTCGAAGCCGTGCGCCGCGGGCGCGTGCAGGTCGTGAACGGCCTCGGAGCCGGGGTGCTCGAAAACCCCGCGCTGCTCCCGTTCCTGCCGGCCGTCTGCGAACGGCTGCTCGGCGAGCAGCTGCGGCTCGCGGCGGCGCCGGCGTGGTGGTGCGGCGACGGCGGCCTCGCCATCGTGCGCGAGCGGCTGCGCACCGACCCCGACTCGGTCATCGTGCGCACGCTCGACGGCAGTGCGGTCGCCGCGTCGAGCCCCCAGGAGCTCGAAGCGCGGATCGTCGCGCAACCGTACCGCTACGTTGGCGTCGGGCGCATCGCCCTGTCGCAGGCGCCGGTGTGGGGATCGGGCGGCACGGCGCACGCACGGATGCTGTCGCTGCGCACGTTCACGCTGCGCTACGGACCCGCCTACCGCCCGCTCGCGGGCGGTCTTGCCACGCTGGTCGGCGACGATGACGGCGCGCCGCTCACCAAGGACGTGTGGGTGCTGAAGTCCGACGCGGCAGAACCCGACCAGGGCCTGCCCGCAGCCGAGCCGATGCAGATGATCCCCTCGATCCCGGCGTTCTCGCCCCGCGCCCTCGCCGACATGTTCTGGGCGGGTCGCTACGCCGAGCGGGCCGAGGACGCGCTGCGCCTGGTCGTGGCCACGAACCAGCACGTCGCCCACGCGCGCGGCGGACGCTCGGTCGCCGGTGAGGTGCTGCTGGACGTGCTGCGCGAACTCGCGGGCATGCGCCACATCGAGGTGGATGCCGAGCTGCGGTCCCTGCTCGTGGACGCCGAGCGCCCCGGGTCGGCCGCGCACGGTCTGGCGGGCATGCGCGGAGCGCTCGAGGGCGTGCGCGACCAGCTCTCGGGAGACACCTGGCGGGTGTTCTCGATCGCTGATCGCGCGGCGCGGGCGCTGCGCGAGTCGGTGCACGCGCCGCAGATCGCCGACGCCGCCGAGCGGATGCTGACCGCGGTGCTGTCGATGCACGGCGTGACGGCGAACATGATCCGCGACGACGGCTGGCACATGTTCGAGGCCGGGCGCTATCTGGAGCGCGCGGTGCAGCTGTGCACGGTGCTTCGGGCGACGACGGCCTCGCGCAACGCCGCCGCCGACCGCGAGGTGCTGGACGGCGTGCTGCTGGCATCCGAGAGCCTCGTCACCCACCGCCGTCGCTACCGCGGCTACGGCGGCACGCGCAGCGTGTTCGCGCTGCTGCTGAAGGACGAGGACAACCCCCGCTCGCTGGCGTTCTGCCTCGCCCGGCTGCAGGAGCACCTCACGGCCCTTCCCGACTCGACCGGGTCGACCCGCCCCGAGCGGCTGCGCCACGAGATCGCCGACGCGCTGGCCGCGGTCGATGTCGCCGCGCTCGCGGCGAAGTCGTCGAACCGGCGCCGCACCGCGCTGGCCGACTACCTCGACGACACCGCCCACCTCGTCGCGCAGCTCGCCGACGCCATCGCCGCGCTGCACTTCGAGGCCGGTCCGCCGGCGCTGGAGATGTCGGCGCTGTCGCTGATCGAAGAGATGACCCGATCGTGAAGACCTACCAGCTCAGCCACCGCACCGAGTACACGTACGACCGGCCCGTGCGCAACAGCCTCGGCACGTATCACCTGCGCCCGCGGCAGCTGCCGTGGCAGCGGGTGGCCTCGCACGAGGTGTCGGTCGCACCGCTGCCCGGCGACCTCGGGGTCGACACCGACTACTTCGGAAACTCGGCGACCTACTTTCACGTCACCGAGCCGCACTCGCACCTCGTGATCGAGGCGGCGAGCGAGGTGTCGGTGTTCACGCCCGCATACGATCCCGACGCGCTCGCGCAGGCGTGGGAGCGGGCCCGTCCGCTCGAGGACGGGGGCGGGGGCGACGCGTGGGCGGCGACGGAGTTCGCCCTCGAGTCGCCCCGCGTCGCGCACATCCGAGAGGCCGCCGAGTACGGCGCGGTGTCGCTCACTCCGGGTCGCCCGATCGGCGAGGCCGTGACCGACCTCATGCATCGCATCCACGCCGACTTCGACTACGACACGAAGGCGACCACGGTCACCAGCACCGTCGCCGACGCGATGCGCAAGCGCGCGGGGGTGTGCCAGGACTTCGCCCACGTGGCGCTCGCGTGCCTGCGCAGCCACGGCGTCGCCGCCCGGTACGTGAGCGGGTACCTCGCGACGCAGCCGCCGCCGGGCAAGGAGCGGATCGTCGGGGCGGATGCCTCGCACGCGTGGCTCGCGGTCTGGGTGCCGGCGGGACCCACCCGGCGCGAGGCTCCGCGCAGCGCGTCGGCGATGCGCGGCCAGGACGAGGGGGCCGGTCAATGGCTGCACATCGACCCGACCAACGACCAGTGGGCCAACGACCGCTACATCACCGTCGCGTGGGGCCGCGACTACGCAGACGTGGCACCGGTGCGCGGCATCATCTGGTCGAAGGCGAAGAAGTCCACGCTGCGGGTCGCGGTCGACGTTGCTCCGGTTCCCGAGGCGGGCGTGCCCGTGGGGGTCTGATGAAGGCGTTCCGGTGCCGCGTGTGCGACGCGCCGCTGTACTTCGAGAACTCGGTGTGTGTGTCGTGCGGGTCGGCGCTGGGCTACTGGCGTGAGGAGCGTGCGATCGTGCCGGTCGATGCCGAGGGCCGCTACGTCGCGGCCGACGGGTTGATCTGGCACGTGTGCCGCAACCTCAACCTGTCGGGCTGCACGTGGCTCGCGCGCCTCGAGGGCGGGCAGTGCGAGGCATGCGACCTCACGCGCGTGCGGCCGAACGACGCCGACCTCACGGGGCTTGCGAACTTCGTGCCCGCCGAGCGGGCGAAGCGCCACCTCGTGGCCGAGCTCGACCGGCTCGGTCTGGGCACCGAGGGCCTCGCGTTCGACCTGCTGTCGAGCGAGCGGCAGCCGGTCGTCACCGGGCACGTCGACGGCGTGATCACGATCGACCTCGCCGAGAGCGACACCGCGCATCGAGAGGGCCTGCGCGCGCAGCTCGCCGAGCCGTACCGCACGCTGCTCGGGCACTTCCGGCACGAGATCGGGCACTTCTTCCAGTGCAGGCTGGTGCGAACGGATGCCGCGCCCGCCCGATTCCGCGAACTGTTCGGCGACCCCGACGCCGACTACCGGGCCGCGCGCGACCGCCACTATGCCGAGGGGCCGCCCGCCGACTGGCCGGTGTCGTTCATCTCGGCCTATGCCGCGATGCATCCGTTCGAGGACTTCGCCGAGACGTGGGCGCACCTGATGCACATCCTCGACACGGTCGACACCGCAGTCGCATACGGGCTGGTCGACGAGGCGCGGGTGACCGGGATCGACCTGCGGATGCTGGTGACGAAGGTCTGGGTCCCGCTGTCGACCGCGCTCAACCTCGTCAATCGCTCGATGGGCAAAGACGACCTGTACCCCTTCGCGATCCCCGCTCCGGTGCTCGACAAGCTGGAGTTCGCGGCGTCGCTGCTGCCCTTCGACCGCTGAGCGAACGGCAGCCGGCGCCCTCACACGAACGTCGGCACATCGGTCCAGGCATCCGGGGCCGGCGCAGCGCCGTCGCGCACGATGGTGCCCTCGATGAGACCGTACGGGCGGTCGGCGGCGTAGAAGACCTCGTTGGGGTTGTCGAGGCCGAACGGTGAGAGGTCGTAGGCGAAGTGGTGCTTGTTCGGCATCGCGAAGCGCACCTCGGCGATCTCGGAACGCGCCTCGATCGCGGCCTTGCCCATCGCGAACAGGGTCTGCTGCAGGGCGAGCGAGTGCACGGTCGCGAAGGTCGACAGCAGCACCGAGAGCACGTCGGCGTACAGCCCGTTGTAGTCGATGCCGGCCTCGACGGCCTCGGGCAGAAACCGCCAGCGCCCGGTCACCGAGGTCGCCATGATGCGGTCGTGGGCCTCGGCGAGGGTCGTGTACCGGTCGCGCGGAAAGCCCGCGAACTCGCTGCCGGTGGATTTCAGCACGACGAGGTCCTTCACGCCGCCGGTGACGTGGGTGGCTCCGCCGATCTTCTGCACGGTGGCCAGGCGCGTGCCGGCGCTGCGGCGCACGAACGAATGGTCGTGCGGACGGCCGTCGACCGTGATGCGCTCCCACTCGTACTGCTCGGCTTGCCAGAGGCCCCCCTCGATCCAGTCGAACGCGTCTGTGAAGTGCGCGCCGAGGGTCAGCAGGTACTCCTCGGGCGAGGGGATGCCGTGCTCCTTCGCGAACGCGAACGCGGTGTTCTTCTGGGTGTCGGTGGCCACCACGAGACTGTTGTCGCCGTCGAGGTACGACGAGGCCAGTGCCGCGCCGCTCAGCTGCGAGGTCACGTTCAGGTCGACGATCTCGTGCCGCGGGGTGTCGCGATAGATGCGGACGATCCGGTTCTCGGCCTTGCCGTACTTGTTGTCTCCGAGACTCACCGACACCATGACTAGCTCCCTCTGTAGGTCGAGTACGCGAACGGGCTGAGCAGCAGCGGCACATGCAGGTGCCGGTCCGTGTCCGAGACGGTGAAGGTCACGGTCACGAGCGGATAGAACGAGCGGATGCCGCGGCCTTCGAACCACGCCCCGGTGCCGAACGTGATGGCGTACATGCCGGGTTCGAGCGCGTCGGGGCCGAGCGCGAGGCGGCCGTCCGTGTCGGTGAAGCCCTGCGCGACGCCCTCGACGGCGCCGCCGGGCAGGTGCCGGGCCAGCGAGACGACGACGTTCACCGCGGGCGTGCCGGTCGTCGCGTCGAGCACGTGGGTGGTGAGGTGGCTCATGCGGGGACTCCTTCGTCCGCGGGGGAATCGGCGATCGCACCGCGCAGGCGCAGCAGCGCGATCTCTGCGAGCTGCCCGGTCGCCTCGCGCGCCTCGGTCTCGTCGTCGTTGCCGAGGCGCCGGTCGAGCTCGGCGAGCATCTCTTCGGCCGTGCGCCCCGCCGCACGGATCAGGAACACGCGCCCGAAGCGCTGCTCGTACGCGGCGTTCCCCGCGGCGATGCGGGTCGACACGTCGGGCGAGGCATCCGTCATCGACGCCTGCTCCCGAACGGATGCCGCGGCCCCCGCCCCTTCGCCGCGCGGCCGCTCGCCGATGCGGGGGTGGTGCGACAGCGCCTGGTCGAGGTCGGCGCGGGTCCACCCGACGGCGAGCCCGGCCGCGGTCGCCGCGAGCGCGTCGACGGATCCGTACGGGCGCCCGGCGACGACGGCGTCGACCCACGCCGGGATCGCGGCCCATACTCCGACGAGGTCGCGCGCGGCTGCGGCATCCGATCGGTCGAACTGGTCGATAAGCACGCGCCCAAGCTAGCGGGCCGTCGTTTCGGCCGCATGAAGGAGACGTTGCACGCACGCGGTTCACGAGGCTGAAACGTGATGCGCACGTGCATGAGACATCCATCCGACAGGCTGTGCGATGAGGAAGGGGGGCCAGCATGCGTGCATCGGCCGCGCGTCGCTTCGTCATCCGTGCGGCGAGGGCGTTCATCGAAGGATCGTTCCAGCCCGCGGGGGTCGTCGTCGAGGGCGATCGCATCGTCGACGTGCTGGGTCCGCGCGACCGGGTCGCGGGGGCTCTGGCGACACTCGTGCCCGACGACGCGGTGCTGCTGCCGGGACTCGTGGACTCGCACGTGCACGTCAACGAGCCCGGCCGCACCGAGTGGGAGGGGTTCCGCTCGGCGACCCTCGCCGCCGCGGCCGGCGGCATCACGACCCTCGTCGACATGCCCCTGAACTCGATCCCGCCGACGACGACTCCCGAGGCGCTCGAGGTCAAGCGCTCCGTCGCGGGCCCGTCCGCGTACGTCGACCTGGGGTTCTGGGGCGGGGCGGTGCCCGGCAACCTCGGGTCGCTGCGCCCGCTGCACGAGGCGGGCGTGTTCGGCTTCAAATGCTTCCTGTCGCCGTCGGGCGTCGACGAGTTCGCGCACCTCGACCGCGCGCAGTTCGCCTCGGCCATGGAAGAGGTCGCGGCGCTCGGCTCGCGGCTCATCGTGCACGCCGAGGACCCGGCGCTGCTGCGGGCCGACGGCGCGCTCGGGCGCGAGTACGCGGCGTTCCTCGCGTCGCGGCCGGCCGAGAGCGAGGCGTCCGCGATCCGGCTGGTGATCGACCAGGCGCGCCGCACGGGCGCCCGCGCGCACATCCTGCACCTGAGCGATGCGGGGTCGCTGCCCGCGATCCGCGAGGCGAAGGCATCCGGTGTGAAGCTCACCGTCGAGACCTGCCCGCACTACCTGACCATCAGCGCCGAGCAGATCCCCGACGGCGCGGGCGAGTTCAAATGCTGCCCGCCGATCCGAGATGCGGCAAGCCGCGACCTGCTGTGGGCGGGCATCGTCGACGGCACGATCGACGCGATCGTGAGCGACCACTCGCCGTCGACGGTCGACCTCAAGCGCTCCGGCGGCGGGGACTTCGGCCTCGCGTGGGGCGGGATCGCGGGACTGCAGGTGGGACTGTCGGCGGTGTGGACCGAGGCGCGGGGTCGGGGCATCCGTCTCGAGACCCTCGTGCCCCTGTTCACGACCGGGCCCGCCGCCGTCGCCGGTGTGCCGGACGCCGGGGTCATCCGCCCGGGCGCCCCGGCGAACCTCACCGTGTTCGGCCTGCACGACACCTATGTGATCCACGCCGATCGGCTGCTGCACAAGAACCCGATCACCGCGTACGACCGCCGCATGCTGTCAGGACGCATCCGCCGCACGTGGCTGCACGGGGCGACGGTGTTCGATGTCACCGAGGGCGGCGCGGGCGAGGCGCCGCACCTGCGCGGTGCGCCGCGCGGGCGTCTGCTGTCGGCGCCCGTCGGCGTGGCACGATGAGGGGCATGGCGACCAGTGTCGCGGTGCTGCAGCCGGGTGAGGGTCCGATAGACGGCGACCACTATCTGCCCGCCACGCCGGCGACGGTGCGGTGGGGGCGGCTGCCGAGCAGAGCGGATGCCGCAGCCCTCGAGATCTCGCCGGGTGAGACGGTCACCATCGACACCGTGAGCCATGAGGGCATCCTCGAAGACCAGGGCAAGGACCCGCTCGCGTTCTTCGGCGGGCACGGCGTGGACCCCGCCGCGGTGCTGCGCGACGCGGTCGAGATCGCCTCGGCGCTGTCGCGCGACCCCGCGGTCGACGGACCGCACGTCGTCACCGGGCCGATCCGGGTGGCGGGTGCGATGCCGGGGGATCTTCTGAAGATCACCGTGCTGACGCTCCGGCCGCGCGTGCCGTACGGCGTGATCTCGAACCGGCACGGCAAGGGCGCCCTGCCCGGGGAGCTTCCCCGCGGCGAGGCGAACGTCAGCGTCTTCACGCCGGTGGCCGAGCGCGCGGGCGGACTCGTCGGCGTGCTGCCGGTGGTCGACGCGGGCCCCGCGGCGGTGGAGTTCCCGCTCGCGCCGTTCCTCGGCACGATGGGCGTCGCCGTCGACGCGGACGAGCGCCCCCACTCGGTGCCGCCCGGCGCGCACGGCGGGAACATCGACATCAAGCTGCTCGTCGAGGGCACGGTGCTCTACCTGCCGGTGCAGGTCGAGGGTGCGCTGGCCTACGTCGGCGACCCGCACTTCGCGCAGGGCGACGGCGAGGTCGCCCTGACCGCGCTCGAGGCATCCCTTCGTGCCACCCTGCGGTTCGATGTCGTGCCGCGCGAGGTCGCGCTCGCCGAGTTCGGCGAGGTGCGCGGCCCGCTCGTGCGCACGCCCGAGCACCTCGTGCCGACGGGACTCGACCCCGACCTGAACGTCGCGATGCGCAACTGCGTGCGCGCGGCGCTGTCGCTGCTGCAGGCCCGCTACGGCATGCAGGAGCACCTCGCCTACGCGTACCTCAGCGCCGCGACCGACTTCGACATCTCGCAGGTCGTCGACATCGTGTGCGGGGTGCACGCCAGAATCCGCGAGGCGGACTTCGCGGGAGTGCCGGGAGTCACCAGAACAGGAGAAATCGCGAAACGAGGAGGATTCGGCCCCGGTCGTCCTCGATTGGCGACTTCCCCTCATCTCACGACAGGCGTGGGGCAGAGCACAGCGCCCTTCGACGGGTCGATCTGGCGGCTCGTCGGCGACCCGCTGCTCGAAGGCGCCGGGTCGGGGCCGCTCGCGGGGCTGTCGGTCGCGGTCAAGGACCTGTTCGCGATCGAGGGCCACCGCATCGGCGCGGGCAACCCCGCCTTTCTCGCCGGCGCCCGGGTCGAGACGACGACCGCCCCCGCGATCTCGGACCTGCTGCGCGGGGGAGCGTGGGTTCGGGGTATCGCCCGCACCGACGAGTTCGCGTACTCGATCGCCGGCGACAACGCGCACTACGGCACCCCGCCCAACGCCGCCGTGCCCGGCGCGCTGCCGGGCGGGTCCTCGAGTGGTCCGGCATCCGCCGTCGCCGCCGGCCACGCCGACCTCGGGCTCGCGACCGACACGGCAGGTTCGATCCGCGTGCCCGCGTCGTACCAGGGACTGTGGGGACTGCGCACGACGCACGGCCTCGTTCCGCGTCAGGGTCTTCTGCCGCTGGCGCAGTCGTTCGACACGGTCGGCTGGCTCGCGCGCGACGGCGATACGCTGCAGCGCGTCGCGGACTGGTGCCTGAGCTGCGGCTCGGAGCCGACCGAGAACCTGCTCGGGGCGTCCGACCCCGGGCTGCCGTGGCGGTTCGTCGTGCCGCAGGAGGCGCTCGCGGCCGCCGAGCCGGCGACCCGCGCGGCGTTCGAGGCGCTGCTGGCCGCGCTCGCGGCATCGGTCGACGCGCCCGCGATCGAGTCCGTGTCGATCGGACCCCTCGACGACTGGTTCGAGCCGTTCCGCACGGTGCAGGCCGCCGAAGCGTGGCGCAACGACGGCGCATGGTTCGAACAGCACCCGGATGCCGTCGGCCCGGCGATCGCCGAGAGGCTGCGGGGTGCGGCATCCGTCACCGCCGCCGCCGAGGCGGGCGCTCGGCGCGCGCTCGAGCCGCTCGCCGAGCGCCTGCGCGCCCTCGTCACGGACGCGGTGCTGGTGCTTCCGACCGTGCCCGGCCCTGCGCCTGCGCGATCGAGCCACGGGGCCGCGATCGACGCGGTGCGCGCCGCGACCCTGCGAATGACGACCCCCGCCGCGGCCGCGGGCCTGCCGGCGCTGTCGATCCCGCTGCTGACGGTGCCGTCGCGGCTCGGTCCTGCGCCGGTCGGCGTGTGCGCCGTGGCCCGCGCCGGCGCCGACATCGCGCTCGTGCGGCTCGGCCGACGCCTGGAAGGAGCCCTCGCATGACCGCAGCCGCCATCCCCGGCCCGATCGACCCGCCCGCGCGCCTGCTCATGGGTCCGGGGCCGATCTCGGCGTACCCGAGCGTGCTGCAGGCGATGTCGGCGCCGCTCGTGGGGCAGTACGACCCGTTCATGACCGCGACGATGGCCGAGACTCAGGATTTGTACCGCGGTGTGTGGGCGACGCGCAACGACGCGACGCTGCTCATCGACGGCACATCGCGCGCGGGGATCGAAGCCGCGCTGGTGTCGCTCATCCGCCCCGGCGACCGCGTGCTCGTGCCCGTGTTCGGGCGCTTCGGGCATCTGCTCGCCGAGATCGCCGAGCGCGCGATGGCCGAGGTGCACACGATCGAGACCGAGTGGGGGCAGGTGTTCCCGGTGCCGGTGATCGAGGCGGCGATCGAGCGCGTGCGGCCGACGCTGCTCGCGCTCGTGCAGGGCGACACGTCGACCACGATGTGCCAGCCGCTCGACGAGATCGGTGCGCTGTGCGCCAAGCACGGCGTGCTGTTCTACACCGACGCGACCGCGTCACTGGGCGGCAACGCGTTCGAAGCCGACGAATGGGGGCTGGATGCCGCGACCGCGGGCCTGCAGAAATGCCTCGGCGGTCCTTCGGGCTCGGCGCCGCTGACGCTCAGCGACAAGGCCGTCGAGGTCGTCAGATCGCGGGCGAAGGTCGAGGCCGGCATCCGCGAGCCCGGCGACCCGGATGCGGCGGACTTCGTTCGCTCGAACTACTTCGACCTCGGCATGATCCTCGAATACTGGGGGCCGCGACGGCTCAACCACCACACCGAGGCGACCTCGATGCTGTACGCCGCGCGCGAGTGCGCCCGCGTACTGCTGGTCGAGGGACGTGAGGCCGTGATCGAGCGGCACCGCCTCGCCGGTGCGGCGATGCTCGCTGGCGTGCAGGCGCTCGGGCTCGACGTCTTCGGCGACGTCGCGCACAAGATGAACAACGTGGTGGCGGTCGAGATCCCGTCCGGGGTGCCGGCAGATGCGGCGCGCGCCGCGCTGCTCGAAGACTTCGGCATCGAGATCGGCACCTCGTTCGGTCCCCTCCACGGACGCGTGTGGCGCATCGGCACGATGGGCTACAACGCCCGCGAAGACGCCGTGCTGACGACCCTCGCGGCGCTGGAGACCGTGCTCGCCCGGTACGGCGTGCCAGTGCCGGCAGGCGGCGGGACGGATGCCGCGACCGACGTGTTCCGGGGGGCGTGAGCCGTGGCATCCGCCCTGCTCGTCACCGGCCCCGACCGCATCGCGGCCGCCGCGCACCGCGTCATGGCGCGGTGCGACGAACTCGCGCGCGTGTCGGCGGCGACCGGCGGCATCGAGCGCGTGTACCTCTCGCCCGAGCACGCCCGCGTGAACCGGCTCGCAGCCGAGTGGATGCGCGAGCTCGGCATGACCACGACGCAGGATGCCGCGGGCAACCAGGTCGGCAGGCTCGAGGCGCACTCGCCCGACGCTCCCGCGCTGCTGCTGGGCTCGCACCTCGACACCGTGCCCGACGCAGGGCGCTTCGACGGGATCGCGGGCGTGCTCATGGCGCTCGAGGTGGTGCGCCTGCTGCGCGTGCCCGCCGACGCAGACCGGTGGCGCTCGCCGCTGCCCTTCGCGCTGGAAGTCGTCGCCTTCTGGGACGAGGAGGGCACGCGCTTCGGCAAGGCGCTGCTGGGCTCGTCGGCCGTGGCGGGCGTGTGGCACGACGATTGGTGGGCGTTGACCGATGCCGACGGCACGACGCTGCGCGAGGCGTTCGTCGAGTTCGGGCTCGACCCCTCTCGCATCGGCGAGGCCGCGCGCCGACCGGACGAGCTGGTCGGCTACCTCGAGGCGCACATCGAGCAGGGGCCCGAGCTCGACCAGCGTGGCGAGTCGCTCGCGGTGGTGTCGTCGATCGCGTCGGCGAGGCGCTTCCAGCTCGTCGTCGAGGGCGAGGCCCGGCACGCCGGCGGCACGCCTTATGAGCGGCGCCGCGACGCGCTGCTCGGCGCATCGGAGGCCGCCCTCGCCGTGGAGCGCGTGTGCCGCGCCGAGCACCACGTCATCGGCACCGTCGGGCAGCTTGAGGCCTACCCCGGCGCGGTCAACATCGTGCCCGGCGAGGCGCGGCTCTCGCTCGATCTGCGCGGCGAGTTCGACGGCTCGCGCGACCGGGTGTGGTCCGCCCTCTCGCACGAGTTCGACGTCATCATGGGCCGCCGCGGCCTGCGCTGGTCGGCGCGCGAGGTGCACGCGGCACCGGCGGTGTTCTGCGCCCCGACGCTGCAGGGCGCGTTGCGCGCGGGCATCGTGTCGACCCTGCCGTCAGGCGCTGACGAGCCCGCCGTCCTGTTCAGCCGCGCCGGCCACGACGGCATGGTGATCGGTGAGGTCGCCGACGTCGGAATGCTGTTCCTGCGCAACCCCGACGGCATCAGCCACCACCCCGACGAGGCGGTGTCCGAGGCCGACGTGGGCTTCGGCATCCGTGCCCTCGCCGAAGCGGTGCTGCAGCTGGCCGCCGACCGCTGAACGGATCAGTTCGACGAGGTCGCCATGCCCATGCGGTTGAGCGCGATGTTCTCGATCACCTGCACGACGTTGTAGAACAGCAGCGTCACGATCGTGATGAGCGCCACCGAGGCCCACAGCTCGTCGAAGCGGGCCGAGGCGGTGAACTTCACGATCATGCCGCCGATGCCCTGACCGGTCGAGAGCCACTCCGCAAGCAGCGCCCCGGTGACGGCGGCCGGCACCGACACGCGCGCGGCGGCGAACAGCGACGGCAGCGCCCCCGGGATGTTCACCTTGCACAGCTGCGTCGCCCGGCCCCCGCCGTACACGTGCACGAGATCGAGGCTCTCCTTCGAGGCACGGCTCAGGCCGAACATGATCGACGCGAGGGCGGGGAAGAGCACCACGATCGAGCCGATGACGGCGACGGATGCCGGTGTCCCGCGTCCCGTGATGAGGATGATCACCGGGGCGATCGCCACCAGCGGCACCGAGCGCAGCAGCAGCGCGAGGGGCATGACCCCCATCTCGACCGACCGCGACAGCGAGAACACCAGCGCCAGGACCGTCGCGATGATCATGCCGACGACGAACCCCAGCGCGGCATCGGCGAGCGTCTGCCACAGCAGCGGCACGAGCGCGGCGCGGTTGTCGGCGGCCTCGGGTTCGACGAAGAGGAAGCTCCAGACCTCGACCGGGCCCTTGGCGACGTACGACGAGATGCCGGTGAGGTTCACGACCGCCCACCACAGGGCGAGGATGATCGCGAAGGTCAGCAGCGCGTTGACGAGCGAGCGGCGCAGGGCGCGTGCGAGAGCCGCGTTCATACGGTCACCGCCCGCCCGGACACCCACGGGGTCACCGCTCGCGCGAGGAGCCCGACGAGCGCGTACCCGATGAGCGCGACCACCGCCGACAGCAGGAACACCGCCCACACCCGCGGCGAATCGAGGTCGCCCTGCAGCTTGATGAGCGTGATGCCGACGCCGCGGTCGATGCCGCCCATGTACTCGCCGAGGATCGCGCCGAGGAACGCCGACGGCACGGCGATCTGCAGGGCGGTGAGGATCGCCGGCAGCGCCGCGATCAGCCGCACCTTGCGCAGCTGCGTGAAGCGCGTGCCGCCGTAGACCCGCACCACATCGAGGCTCGCGCGGTCCGATGAGCGCAAGCCCAGGAGCGCGCCGACCACGGTCGTGAAGAACACCGCGAGGGCGGCGAGGAAGATCGCGGTCGCACTCGGGTCGCCGGGGCGCTTCGCGCCGCCGAGCACCACGATCGCGATGCCGCCGACCGCGACCACCGGCAGGCAGTAGCTCACGACGGCGATCTGCGTCACGACGGTCTCGATCTTCGGGGCCAGCAGCACCGTCGCCGCCAGCAGCAGCGCGAGGGCGTTGCCCCACGCGAACCCGATGAGCGCCTCGGTGATCGTGACCTGGAACACCGTCCAGTACGGGGCCAGGCCGTCCTGCCAGATCGTCTGGAACACGACGAACGGCGACGGCACCGGCGTGAACGTCGTGCCCGGCGGCGGGCGGAAGATCGTCACCGAGAACAGCCACCACGCGACGATCAGCGCGGTGACGCCGATGATCGCGGCGAGCCAGCCCGGAATGCGGCGCGCGCGCATCAGGACTCCGCGTCGGCGCGGCCGTCGGCTCCGAACAGCAGTTCGGACGCCTGGTCCACGAGCGCGTGGAACTCAGGGCTGCGCTGCAGATCGGGCGTGCGCGGATGCGGCAGGTCGACCTCGATGATCTCTTTGATGCGTCCCGGGCGCGGCGACATCACCGCGACCCGGTCCGACAGGAAGATCGCCTCCGAGATGCCGTGCGTGACCAGCAGCGTCGTCGCCGGCTTCTCGGTCCAGATGCGCAGCAGCTCCAGGTTGAGGTTCTGGCGCGTCATGTCGTCGAGCGCGCCGAAGGGCTCGTCGAGCAGCAGCACCGAGGGCTTGAGGGCGAGGGCGCGGGCGATCGACACGCGCTGGCGCATGCCGCCCGACAGCTGTGCGGGCTTGGCCTTCTCGAAGCCGGTGAGCCCCACGAGGGAGATCAGCTCGTCGATGTACGCCTTGTCGGCGCGGCGCCCGGCGACCTCGAAGACGAGCTTGATGTTGGCGTAGACGCTGCGCCACGGCAGCAGCGCGTGGTCTTGGAACGCGATGCCGAGCTGTGAGTCGCGGCGCAGCTGCGCGGGGGTCTTGCCGTCGACGTAGACCTCGCCGGTGGTGGGGGTCTCGAGGTCGGCGAGGATGCGCAGGATCGTCGACTTGCCGCAGCCAGACGGTCCGAGCAGAGCCAGGAACGAGCCCTTGTCGGTGTGCAGGTGGGTGTCCTGCAGGGCGGTGACGGTCTTTCCGCGGCCGCTGTCGAAGGTCTTCGACAGGCCGTCGATGCGGATGCCGGTGCCCGCCGCCGACGCCGGCGACAGGATCTCTCCCGTCGCCGGCGCCGTGGCCGCGGCATCCGTCTTCTGAATGTCGGTCATTTCGCTGAAACTGCGTCTCGTGGGCCTCGGGCTACGGCTGGTAGGCCTTGAGCTCGGGGTTTTCCTTGTAGATCTCGTCGATGATCGTCGTGTCGAACAGGTCGGAGGTCGACACCTCCCAGCCGGCGGCCTTCAGTGACGCCACGGTCTGCTCCTTGAGGTCGTCAGAGATCGTGAACAGGCCGTTGGCTTCGGTCTCGTCGGTCGAGATGAGCAGCTTCTCGGCCTCGAGGCCCTTGCCGGTCTTGACCGGGTCGAGCGCGCCGAAGACCGCCTCGAGGCCGTCCGCGGACTCGGACGCCGCCTGGTTGTAGTACTTCTCGATCAGGGTGACGGTGTCGTCGGTGGGCTCGGCGAACACGTCGGTCCAGCCCTTGATCTCGGCGATGAGGAACGCCTTCAGAAGGTCTTTGTTCTCGGCGAGGAACTGGTCGGTGACGCTGTAGGTCTCGGCCACGTACGGCACGCCGTTGTCGGCGTACGCGAGGTTGGTGACCTCGTACCCGGCGAGCTCGACCGTGAGCGCCTCGTTGGTGAGGTAGGCCATGAAGCCGTCGACGTCGCCGTTCATGAGCGGCGTCGGGTCGAAGTCGACCGGGACCACCTCGACGTCTGCCGGGTCGATGCCGTTCGCGTTCAGCAGCGCGGCGAACACCGACGCGTTGGAGTCCTGCACGCCGATCTTCTTGCCGATGAGGTCTTCGGGCTTCGTGATGTTCGCGCCGTCAGCGAGCGACAGGATCGTGAAGGGGTTCTTCTGGAACGTTGCGCCGATGATCTTGAGCGGTGCGTCCTCTTCGGCGATCGCCGCGCCGATCGAGGCGGCGTCGCTGAGGGCGACCTGCACGCTGCCCGACAGAAGCTTCGCCACGCCCGTGTCAGGACCCGAGATGCCGATGACGTCCGAGAAGCCGGCCTCGTCGTAGTAGCCGTTCTCGTACGCGTAGAACTCGCCTGCGAACTCCTCGTTCTTGATCCACGAGTACTGCACGCTGATCTCGCCGAACGAGTCGGCGCCCGCCTCGGCCTGGCCCGGCTCCGTCGTGCCCCCACCCGAGGCGCAGCCGCCGAGGACGAGCGCGGTCGCCACGGCCGCCGCCGCGATCGCGCCCAAGCGCGCGACTGTGCTGTGTGATGCCATCAGGAACCTCTTTCTGAAACGCTGTGCCGGCACCGCTCGGGTGACGCGCCGTGCCGTGGTGAAACGCTGTGTTGACCAGACGGTACGCGAGGCACGTTTCACACCGACGGTCACGGTGTTTCGATGATGTGACGAGTGCGCCCGGTCAGCCGTCGCGGTCGTTCAGCAGCCGCCACACGCGCTCGCGCGTGAACGGCTGCCGGAACGGGCGGCGCCCCACGGCGCGGGCGATGGCGTTGCCGAGCGCCGCCGGGACCGGGTTGTACGGCGACTCGCTCATCGACTTCGCACCGAACGGTCCCACCGCGTCGAACGTCGAAGCGAAGTACACCTCGGTGTCGGGCACGTCGGCGGACTGCGGCACGCGGTACAGCCGGAACACGGGGTTCGCCACGGCTCCGCGCTGGTCGATCAGCACCTCTTCGTACAGCGCCGCGCCGAGACCCTGCGCGGCGCCGCCCTCGACCTGGCCGCGCACCTGTGCGGGGTTCATCAGGAATCCGGCATCCGCCGCCTGGATCGACTGCAGCACCCGCACCGTGCCCGTCTCGGGATCGACGGCCACGCGTGCGGCGTGCACATTGAACGCGACGGTGCGCACGGTGCCGTCCTCGTGCCCGTGCCCGACGAGTCCAGGTCTTTCGCCCTCGCGCTCGATCTCGGCGCGCAGCGCGACGCATGCGCGGTACAGCGCTTTGCCGGCCGACATCATTCCGGCCGACGCGAAGGCCCCGGTGTCGTGCGGCACGAGATCGGTGTCTGAAGCCCGCAGCACGAGCCGGTCGCCAGAGACCCCGAGAACGGATGCCGCGATCTGGCGGTGCACCGTCGCGGTGCCGTTGCCGAACTCGGCGGTGCCGACCGACAGCTCGTACCTGCCGTCGCCCCGCAGCCGCGCCGACGCGTGCGCGACGTGGCCGCCCGGCGCCATCGACGCGATGAACGACAGCGCCATGCCCTCGCCGACGAGCCAGCCGTCGGGAGCCTCGACGCCGTTGCCGCGGCACAGCGCGTCCTGCGCGAGATCGAGGCACTCGTCGAGGCCGTGGCTGCCCCACACGATGTCGGGTTCGGCGTCGTCCCACACGGTGAGCAGGGCGTCGCCGTCGCGCACGGCGTTTCGGCGCCGCAGGTCGAACGGGTCGATGCCGAGCTTCTCTGCCAGCAGGTCCATCGCCGACTCGACGCCGAGGATGACCTGCCCGAGCCCGTACCCGCGGAACGCCCCGGACGGGATGTTGTTCGTGTACACGACCTCGGCGTCGACCCGCTTGACCGGACAGCGGTACACGTTGATCGACTCGGCGACCCCGTGGAACAGCACGCCGATGCCGTGGTTGCCGTACGCGCCGGTGTCGCTCAGCGCGTCGACCGCGAGCGCCGTGAGGATGCCGTCGCTGGTCGCGCCGAGCGTCACGCGCACGCGGAACGGATGCCGCACCGTCGAACGCCGGAACTCGTCACCGCGCGTGAACTCGTAGGCGACCTTGCGGCCGGTCTTCAGCACGGCGAGCGCGAGCAGGTCCTCGACGAACATCTCCTGCTTGCCGCCGAAGCCCCCGCCGACGCGCGCCGCGAACACCCGCACGCGCTCGCGGTCGAGCCCGAAGACGTGGGCGAGTTCGTCGCGCACGAGGAACGGCACCTGCGTGCTCGAACGGATCACGAGGCGCCCGTCGTCGTCGAGCCAGCCGATCGCCCCGTGCGTCTCGAGCTGCGCGTGCGAGACGCGCGAAGTCTGCCACTGGCCGGTGACGGTCACCTCGCTCGCGGCGAGCGCGGCGGCGGCATCCCCGCCGATCCCCTCGTGCAGCGACGCGATGACGTTGCGGGAGGCTTCGGCCACGCGATCCTCGGGCGTGCGGTCCGGGTGTACGAGCGGGGCGCCGGGGGAGCGGGCAGCCTCAGGGTCGAACACCGCGGGCAGCACGTCGTACTCGACACCGACCAGCCGCACCGCGCGGTCGGCCGCTTCGGCCGTCTCGGCGACGACCGCCGCGACCCGCTGCCCGACGTGCCGCACGACGTCGTCGAGCACGCGGGTGTCGTCGGGGTCGTCCTCGCGGTGCTCGTGGCGGGCGGTCGAGTAGCGGATCGCGGGGGCGTCGGCGTGGGTGAGGACGGCGATGACCCCGGGCACCGCCAGCGCCGCGGTCGTGTCGATCCAGGCGATGCGCGCGTGCGCGTGGGGGGACTCCACGACGCGCAGCACCGCGGATGCCGTCGTGTCGGTGTCGAACGTGAACGGCTCGAGTCCCTGCACCAGGCGCCGCGCGGGCTCGGGCACGACGGATTCGCCGATGCCCGCGGCATCCGTGCGTGGCCCGGTCTCGCGCACCGGGCCCAGCACCGACCGGCGGATCGCCTCGCGGATCGGGCGGTAACCGGTGCAGCGGCAGAGGCTGCCCTTCAAGCGCCGGTCGAGGTCGGGCAGATCGCCGGGGGTGAGGGTCGAGGCGGTCACCGCCATGCCGGGCGTGCAGAACCCGCACTGGTACCCGAAGCAGTCGATCAGGGCCTCCTGCACGGGGTGCAGCTCATCGCCGGGGGCCAGGCCCACCGCGGTCGTGACGGCTCGGCCTTCGACCCGCATCGCGGGGATCAGGCACGAATGCACGGGCTTGCCGTCGAGGATCACCGCGCACGCGCCGCAGTCGCCGGCGTCGCATCCCTTCTTGACCTCGTGGTGGCCGCACTCGCGCAGCAGGGTGCGCAGGCACTGGCCCGCGCGCGGCTCGGCGTCGACGGGGTCGCCGTTGACCTCGAACCTCATGGTGCGCGCCTGTCGCCCGCGAGCTCGCGGCGGATGCGCTCGGCCAGGACGCCGCTGACCGCGCGGCGCCAGTCGGCCGCGCCGAGCGGGTCGGAATAGCAGGGGATCGTCGCGATGTCGGCGGCGAGGGCGGCGGCATCCGGAAGCCGTTCGTACCGCCGCACGACCGGGAACTCGGTGGCGGCGGTCACGGCGAACGTCGCGGCGCCGCCGATGTCGAGGCGGCCGGTGACAACCGCGGCGGAGCGGCCGAGCTCGGCGAGGGCGATCTTCTTCAGGAGCGCGTGCGAGCGCAGGGCGGATGCGGGGATGTCGATCGCGCGGAGCACCTCGCCGGGGGCGAGCGACGTGCGGCCGGCGCCGATGACGAGGTCGGCGACCGCGAGTCGGCGGGCGCCGCCGTCGGGCGTCCACACCTCGGCGGTCGCGTCGAGGGCGACCGCGAGCGACACCATCGCGGCGGCGGGGAACGCCCGGCAGATGTTGCCGCCGACGGTGGCGGTGTTCCAGATCTTGAACGAGGCCAGCAGCGCGTTCGCGGCATCCGGGATCATGCTCGTCGCGACCCAGCCATCGGGAACCGGGATCGCGAGGCGCCCATGCGCCCACGCGACGAGGTCGGCGATCGTGCAGGTCGCGGCGATGCGCAGGCCGTCTGCGGTGATCTCGAGCGGGTCCCAGCTCATCGTGGTGAGATCGACGAAGCCGGATGCCTCGGCAAGCGGCTCGCTCATGAGCCATGTGCCGCCCGCGAGGAAGATCTCGCCGGGCGCGAGGGCGAGGTCGTCGCGCGTGCGCGCGGCGCGAAAGCTCTCGACGGTCGTGATGTCCATGGCTCGCCCCCTCTGGCCGGTCAGTCAAGCAAACGGGGGTTTCGACGGTGTTTCACAGCGTTGCCGAAACGGGTGGGGGGGTGCAACGGGGGCGGTCGCCCACGACCCTCTAGATGAGTGAGTCCGTTTGCCCTGATCGTCGTTGATGCGGCGTGGACGCTGTTAATGGCTGGCGGAGGGTGTTAACCCCGGTGTGTGAAAACTGAACTCAACACCCTCCTGATCACACTGT